>QHUU01000095.1 GCA_003222155.1 Gemmatimonadota bacterium
CCTCGCTGCGCGACATGGACCTCGGTCTGACCGTTTCGAGTCGGCGCGTCGCGCCCGACCACGCGACAGAGTTTGGCGCGTTCCAGCAGTCCTGGCGCGACTCGAGCGGCAGACGCATGACGGAGTTCGGCAGGTACGTCGCCTTCCTGCTCCGCCAGGAGGACGGCCGCTGGCGGATGGACCGCTTCTTCGGCTTCGAGGACTCGACTCGGCCGCGCTCAACACGGCCATGACTTTGGCGCGGGACGCGCCTGGCCATCATCGAGGTGTGGGACAGCGTGGAAGCACATCAAGCGTCCGTGTCAGCTCTCGGGCAGAGGGGTGGCGGCTTGCGCTCGTCGGTGTGCGCCCGGCAGCTTAAGACAGAAACATCCCGCAACCGCTGGAGGCAGCTCGGACCATGAGTGAACCTGTCTTCATACTGGCGCTGACGATCGCCGCCGCCACGATCGTACTGGTTGCGAAGACGATCGCCGGGGCAGTCGCCGCACGTGGACCCTCGCGATCCGACCTGGCCCAGATCAGGCAGCAATTGGACCAGCACGCCGCCGCGCTGGAAGACGCCCAGACCACGTTGACCAATCAGTCGACGCAGGTCGCGGAGCTGCAAGAACGCCTTGACTTTGCCGAGCGACTGTTGGCCCAAGGCCGAGATCGCTCGGCGTTGGGGGCCGGGGACAAGCGCGAATGAGCTTACGCGCCATCCGTTGGGTGGCCCGCCTCGCGATGACCCTCTGTCCGCTCCCGGCAGCAGGCGGGCTCGCGTCGGGGCAGGATAGCCCTCGCGATGCCCGGCTCGACAGGCTGCCGGTCTCCGTCAGCCTCCCCGTGCTCGTCGGATGGGCTGAGGGGTCTCGGGGGCTCGGCCTCACCACCGGTGTGTCGCTCTCGGTCCGAACCTCAGCCACCGCAGCTGCGGGGATCACGATTCGCTCGTGGCTGGGCGATGTCGGCGCGCAACCTTGCAGCCTCGGTGGCGACTGCTTCTGGCAGCAGGAGACGACCGGGCTGGCCTTCCTGGCTCACGCGGATCTGTATCCTTTCAGGAAACGCCTTCTCTTCTTTCGCGCAGCCGGGGGGATCTCGTGGCTGCGCGAGCGCGAGGCCCAAGGGACCGTCATCCACGAGGCGCGTTCCTGGCCGTTCACGCTCCTTGCCGCCGTCGGCTGGGACGCGCGCCTCACGAATCATGTATACGCGACGCCGCTGCTCGAGCTGCTCGCCACCGCGCGCCACGAACCCGCGCCACGCTCCAGCCCGCCGTGGTTCGTGCAGACCGGGGTAGCATTGACGGTGCGATGAGCGTGCGCAGCTTAAGGGCGGTGTCACAGCGATTCAGGAGGAAGGCGACATGAACCCTGACTTTCTTGTCCCACTCATACCCATCGTAGCGATCGTTGCGTTCGCGGTGGTCAGGATCGCTCGGCTGCGTGCCACCCGTCCCGAATCAGCATCGGCCGACGTCGCCGCGCGGCTCGAGGCACTGGAACGTGGTGTCGAGGGCCTCCAACAGGAGCTGGCGGAAACACACGAGCGACTCGACTTCGCCGAGCGTTTGCTCAGCAAGGCGCGGGAAGAGCGGCGGATCGGCAGCTAGCGGGTAGATCACCGGGCCGTCCCATGACCTTCAAGGCCTCGACGTGGTACCCGATCGCCGTTGTGCTGAGCGTCATCAACCTGCTCGGAGCCGCGTTCGCGGTCGGGCGAGCCGAGCCTTCGCATGCCGCGGTCCACGCGTCGCTGGCGCTGGCGTTCGTGTTGTGGGCTCGGGGCCTGCGGCAGCGTCGCGGCGGGAGCGAGGTCCAGGTTCAGGCCCGGCTCGAGGCCCTCGAAGCCGATGTGGGCAGGCTCGGGCAGGAGCTGAGCGAGGTGCAGGAGCGCCTGGACTTCACCGAACGGGTGCTGGCGCAGGCACGGGAAACGGATCGACTGGGCCCGGAGCGCTAGGGTCTGATCAGGAGGCACCATGATATCACATTCCGGGATCGCTCTCGCTCTCTCAGCCTGCATCATCCCCACCGTCGCACGCTCGAGTAGCGCACAAGCGCGCGACACGGTCCGTGCCCGCCTCGCTCGGCCCGTGGTGGCCGTCATTCGCACTCGCACGGTCATCGCCGTCGGCGACACGGCGCAGCTGGCGCCGCAGTTTGGCGCGATCCGCGCTGCCGTCGACAGCCTCGGCTTCGCTCTTCAGGCGTTCGCGCGACCGGCACGGCAGGTGGTGGACCAGGCACATCACGCCATCTATTTCGTTTCCAGCGACCTTGTACTCGGCTATGTCATCATCGTGCCCGGACGCCGCCCGGTCGCTGTGTACGGTCCGGTCAGCCCGGACTCCCTCCGCGCTCGCGTGTTGGCATATCTCCGAATCAACCGTGAGCTGGAGACCGGGGGACCATAGAGGCGCGCCGCCCTGCATGATCGTCCGCCTGGTCGCGCCAACAGCGGTTTTTTTCCCCTGCGGCATCGCCGCCGCGGTGGCCGTCACGCATTTGAACACTCTCCCCGCGTTCGTCGTGATTGCGCCCGGCTACATGGTCCAGGCGTGGCTGTTCGAGACCCACCGAGCGCTTGGCGGGTTCGGCTATCAGGTGACCATGGTCGGGGTGTCCGCGCTGGTGTGGACGCTGATCATCTTCAGCCTGGCTAGTGCAGTCCGGCTGCTGCGACGTCTGGTGCGATAGGAGGGTTCCTACGTTCGTTCTTGCCCGCGCCGTGACCTACGCCATGCTGTTTGTCGGCCTGCTGCTGGTCTTCTTCCCGAGGCGCATCCTCCAATCGTCCGGCATGGTCCCGCCCACCACGCTGGGCCTCCTGGAGGTCGTCGGAGTTCTGCTCGGCACCGCCGGTGCCGCCCTCGCGCTCTGGTGCATCCTGACGTTCGTGCTTGTCGGCAAGGGCACGCCCGCCCCGTTCGATCCGCCGCGTCGGCTCGTGGTCGCCGGACCCTATCGCTACGTTCGCAATCCGATGTACATCGGGGCGGGGCTCGGGCTGGCCGGAGCGGCGATGGTCTACGGCTCGCTGCCGCTGCTCGGCTACGTGGGCTTGTTCCTCCTCGCTGCGCACGCGTTCGTCGTCCTCTATGAGGAGCCGACCCTGACGCGGCTGTTCGGGGAGCAGTACCGGGCGTACCAGGCGAGCGTGCGGCGATGGCTGCCGCGCTTCTCGGTGATGGACAGGCCAGATCAACGGTGGCTGCGGGCGGTGCTCCTCCTGGGTGTCCTGTACCTCGTCGTCGGCGCCACCTTCGCGACGCTCGCCGGTCGATCTGGGTCCGGTCAGATGCGAGTCGCGTGGCGGCTCGCCGCCTGGGTTGTGAGCGCGGCCGCGTTCGCGGCTCACATAGGCTACGAGCACGTTCGATTACGTCACTCGCCTCGTAGGACAGCCGTGCACGCCGCCATGGCGGTCGCGCTCGGGGCCTTCGCTCTTGCGGTCGCGGCGAACGTCCACGGACACGCGGCCGCCTCCCACAACCAGCGCGGCCTCGCCCTCGCCCTGGTGGCTTGGCCCGCCCTGTCCGGATTGCCGGCGTTTGTCGTCGCGCTGGCTGCAGGCAGCGGGCTTGCTCTCATCCGGCGGCGGGTTACGCGGGGCGCAGGAGGCCACTCATGATCGTTGCTTTCGCCGTGGTGCTGTTCGCGACCGCCGCACCGCAAGATACCGAGCCCCGCGTTCTCCTGCGGTTGGAGGATGAGTGGGCGCTCGCGCTGATTCATCGTGACGCCGGGGTGTTTCGACGCCTCCTGGCGGATCGGTTCATCTACACCGAGGACGACCGCACCATGAGTCGGGACGATGTGTTGCACGAGATCGTCGCCGGAGCGGATACGGTCAAGACGGCGCACAACGAAGACATGCGCGTCCACCGCTTTGGAGCGACGGCCGTCGTCACGGGCTGGCTGGTGGTCGCGGGCCTTGGGCCCAGTGGACCCTTCGATCGCCGGTACCGGTTCACGGATACGTGGGTCAGGCGGGGCGGGCGATGGCAGATCGTCGCGGCGCACGATTACCTCGTTCCGGCACCACACCGGTAGCGTGTGAAGCACAGCCAGTTCCGCGCCAGCGGCGTGCGCCTCTCCGTGGTGAGTCCCGACAGTCCGGCGGCGCAGTATTGTCTCGAACGCTACTTCGAGGAACTCGCGGCCCGGTTCGAATCCGGCTACGATCCCGCGCTCGGCATATCGGCCACGCCCGCGGAGCTGACGCCGCCGCAGGGCTACTTCGTGGTGGCCACGCTGGACGAAGAGCCAATCGGGTGCGGCGCACTGAAGTGTCACGCGGCCCATGGCGAGATCAAGCGCATGTGGGTCGCAAAGTCGGCCCGTGGTCTCGGCCTCGGAGCCCGGATCCTGCTTCATCTGGAAGACCTCGCGCGACAACGGCGCCTTCCGCTGCTCCGGCTGGAAACCAACAAGGCTCTCACCGAGGCGCAGGCCCTCTACCGGCGGCATGGCTTCCGCGAAGTCCCGGCGTTCAACGACGAGCCATACGCGCAGCACTGGTTCGAAAAGGCATTAGCTTAGGTGCGGTCCGTGAGGCACGTGCTCTTCCCCGGGAGGATCGCATGACCGTACCGTTGCTCCGTGTTTCGCTCGTGACCTCGTCGCTGGCGGCGTGCGTTGCCGCGGCGCTCGCCGCTCAAGCGCCCGTCGATACCGCGGCGACCATCCGGACCGCCGACACGGCCGCGCATGCCTGGCTCGCCCTCGTCGACAAAGGCGAGATCGCCAAGAGCTGGGACGAAGCGGCCCTCTCCTTTCAGCTCGGCGTCACCAAGACCAAGTGGACGCAGCTCGTCGTGAGCGCGCGCGCGCCCTTCGAGCCGTTCGGGGCACGGCATCAGATCATGGCGCGATACACGACGGATCCTCCCAATGCGCCACCCGGCCGGTATGTCCTGCTGCAATACAAGACGGACGTCTCGGGCGGTCGCCAGGTGGTGGAGACGGTGATCCCGACCCTCGACGGGACGCGGGGGTGGCGGGTTGCCGGGTACTACGTCCGGTTGGAGCAGTGAACGGCGGCCGTCCCATGGCCGCGGTGAAAATCGGGATCATCGGCTCCCGCTTTCAGGCGGATTGCATCGCGGGGGCCGTCAAAGCCACGGCGGACGACGCGGAGGTCGTCGCCGTGGCGTCGCCCACGCCCGGACACGCCGCAAGCTTCGCGCAGCGGCACGGTATCCCTCACCCCTATACGGATTACCGGGAGCTGCTGCGCGATCCCGCCGTCGAAATGATCTCGATCACGGCCCCCAATCGTCTGCACGCGCAGATCGCGATCGACGCTGCCAGGGCAGGGAAGCACGTGGTGTGCGAGAAGCCCCTGTGCCTGACGCTCGAGGAAGCCGACGGGATGATCGAGGCGTGCCGCCGGGCGGGCGTACTGCTGCTCTATGCCGAAGAGCTGTTCTTCGCGCCGAAATACGCGAAGGCGAAACAGCTGGCGGACGAAGGTGCATTCGGGCGCGTGCACCTGGTGAAGCAGGGTGAGAAGCATTCGGGTCCGCACTCGGACTGGTTCTGGGACGTGGAGCAGTCGGGCGGCGGCGCGGTCATGGACCTGGGGTGCCACGGCATTGCGTTCTGCTGGTGGTTCCTCGGCAAGCGGAAGGTCAAGAGCGTCTACTCTCACATGACGACGCAGGTACACCACGGGCGCACCCAGGGCGAGGATGAGGCCGTCACGATCATCGAATTCGAACACGGCGCCGTCGGTGTGGTCGAGAGCAGCTGGAACCGGCCCGGCGGCATGGACGACTGCATCGAGGTGTTCGGCGACAAGGGGCAGACCTACGCCGACCTGCTCATGGGGAACGCGCTCCCGACGTACTCGGAAACAGGGTTCGGGTATGCCGTCGAGAAGGCCGCGACGACCAGGGGCTGGACCTATCCCGTGTTCGAGGAGCACTGGAACTACGGCTTCCCGCAGGAGATGCGCCACTTCGCCCGGTGTGTGCGCGGCAAGGAGACGCCGATTTCGGACGGCGAGACCGGGCGCGTGGTGCAGGAGGTCCTCTATGCCGCGTACGCGTCCGCCGGCCTGGGGCGAAAAGTCATGCTGCCGTTCCGCCCGCAAGGCATCGCGAAGCCGATCGACCTCTGGAAGATGCCGGAACGCGCCCAGGCGGCGCTCTGACCCGAACCCCCGGGCCGTCTCCGATGCTGCGCCGGTTCGGCCTGCTGCACGCCACGGCGCTCAACATGACGAACATGATCGGGATCGGACCGTTCATCACGATCCCGCTCCTCATGTCGGCGCTGGGCGGTCCGCAGGCCATGCTCGGCTGGGTCGTGGCGCTGGTGATCGTCGTGTGCGACGGCATGGTCTGGAGCGAGCTGGGGGCGGCGCTGCCGGGATCGGGCGGCTCGTTCGGGTATCTGCGCCGGGGCTACGGCGCGGACAAGGTCGGCCGCCTGATGGGGTTTCTCTTCGTCTGGCAGTTCGTGCTCAGTGGCCCTCTCGAGATCGCGTCCGGATACATCGGCTTTTCGCAATACCTCGGCTACCTCTGGAAGGGGATCACGCAGCGCCAGACGATGCTCGTCGTGACGATGATCGGGCTCGCGAACTTGGCACTCCTGTACCGGCGGATCACGTCGATCGCGACCATCACCGTCACACTGTGGATGGGCACGCTCGTCACCGTGATCGTGGTCGTCGTGACCGGAGCCCGGCACTTCGATCCGCGGGTGGCCTTCGACTTTCCGCCGGGCGCGTTCACGTTCTCTTTGGGCTTTCTCCTGGGCCTGGGTGCCGCGTCGCGCATCGGCGTGTACGACTACCTGGGCTACTATGATGTCTGCTACATCGGCGACGAAGTCCAGAATCCCGGCCGGGTGATCCCGCGGTCGATTCTCCTCAGCACCGCCCTGGTGGCGGCGATCTACCTCGCGATCAATCTGTCGATCATCGGCGTCGTCCCATGGCGGGACTTTGTCCCGGCGGCGTCACACGCGCAGTCCGGCTTCGTGGTGTCCGTCTTCATGGAACGGACATACGGTCCGGGCGTCGCGACGCTGTTCACGGCTATGATCCTGTGGACGGCATTCGGCTCGGTGTTCGCCCTGTTGCTGGGGTACTCGCGCGTGCCGTATGCGGCGGCGAAGGACGGCTACTTCTTCAAGGTGTTCGCCCGGCTGCACCCGTCCCAGGGATTTCCCAACGTCTCGCTCGTGGTACTGGGCGTCCTCTCGATCGTCGCCGGGTTCGTGTCGCTGGGCATGGTGATCGATGCGTTGATCACAACCAGGATTCTGGTCCAGTTCATCGGGCAGATCGGGGCGGTGACGTTGCTGCGCCGGCGAGCGCCGGACCTGCCGAGGCCGTATCGGATGTGGCTCTATCCCGTGCCAAGCCTCGTCGCGTTGCTGGGATGGATCTTCATCTTTGCCACCACGCCGCCCGCGGTGATCGCGTTTGGACTGGGCGCGCTGCTGCTGGGCGTCGTGTGTTTCGTCGCATGGTCGTGGACAGGACGCACCTGGCCGTTCGCGGCACGGCAGCTCGTCTGACCCGAGGGAGAAACCGATGAAAGCCTACCTGCTGGTCACCGGCATTCTGTTCGCCGTCATCGTCGTCGCGCACGTTTGGGAGGTCCTCGACCGGCGACGCGCTTTTGCGAGTGACATCCTCGTGCTCGCCGTGAGCGCCGGGCTCAGCGTGTGGGCGTGGCGTCTGTCGCGGAAAGGTGCCGGCTGACGTGGTCTTGCGCCGGCCGAGTAATCGTTCAGCTTAAGCAGCGTGCCCGACCACAAGCGCGCCATCTTGCGGCATTTCCTCGCCGCCCTCGCTTATCGCACGCAAAAGGCGCTGCGCGACGCGCCAGTTTCGTTCGGGACGTTCCAGGCAGGTCAGCAGGTGCGCACTCCCATGGAACTGGTGCGGCACATGACCAGCGTGCTGGGCTACGCGCGCACCTTCTTCGTGGGCGGCCGGTATCGACCGGAGCCGCTGCCCGACATCGCGGCGGAGGCTGCGCGCTTTCATCAGATGCTCCTCGACCTGTCCCACCACCTGGCCGCCGGCACGCCGCTGCGCGACACCAGCGAGGAACGGCTGCTGCAAGGCCCGTTCGCCGACGCCATGACGCATGCAGGACAACTCGCCATGCTGCGGCGTCTCAGCGGGTCGCCGGTATCGCCCGAGAACTTCATTGAGGCCGCGATCGACGCGGCAAACGTGGGACCCGCACAGCCACGGCCGGTCAGCCCTGATGAGCACTGGCCCGAGGCACCGCGGCCCTCCAGCACGCCCTCTTCTCGAAAGGACGTCCCATGATCGGCGGGCTTACGACGTTCACGCTGGTTCACGTGCTGCTGAGTCTCGTCGGCATCTTCGCGGGGTTCGTCGTTGCGGGAGGGCTGGTGGCCGGCAAGCGGCTCGACGGCTGGACCGGCGTTTTTCTCGCGACGACGGTCGCGACGAGCGTCACCGGGTTCGGCTTTCCGTTCGTGACCTTCCTCCCGTCGCACGCCGTGGGGATCATCTCGCTCGTCGTGTTGGCCGCCGTGATCGTGGCGCGCTACGCCAAGCATCTCGCCGGCGCCTGGCGCAGGATCTACGTGGTGGGAACGGTCCTCGCCCTGTACCTCAACGTCTTTGTGCTGCTGGTGCAGCTGTTTCGGCGGCTGCCGGCGCTGATCGTCGCCGCGCCGAAGCAGCAGGAGCCGCCATTTCTGGTGACGCAGCTCCTCGTCCTGGCCCTGTTCGGGTGGCTCGGCCGGGCCGCGGTCCGGGGATTCCGCGTCGAGCCGGTCGGGGCGCCACGAGCCTGAGGCGCCTAGGTCAGCACGAATTCATAAGAGTGACGGTTGAGATGCAGCAGCATGCAGGACAGGAGCGCGCCGGACTTGTGGTACTCGCTCAGGTTGAAGAAGCTCAGGTCGAATCCCAAACTGACGGCGATGTCCTCCAGTCGGCGGTTCTTCGCGACCTCCGCGGCGTAGTCGTCCGTGCCGGCTTGGAGCTCGCTCACGTGCGAGGCGTTGAGGATCGTGTTCGACAACCGCGCCGAGTTGCAGATCCCAGCGTAGCAGTCGTCCACGGACACGTCGATGATGTTGGTGTGCCGCTCGAGCGCTCCCAGCTCTTCGCGCCCGTACAGCTCCGTGCACACCATGGTATCGTCGCGGGTCACGGGGAAGACGGTGCAATCGAGATGGTACAGGTAGCGGTCCGTTTCCTCGAGCTTGACGACCTGCATGTCGTAGCGCCGCTCCATCCACTCGTACGCTGCGCTCTCCGAGCGGATGCCGTAGCCACCCGCGTACACGTTGTCGCACAGGTGCTTCAGCTCGGCCTCGCCCTCGAACTTGTGGGGCGGTCGGGCGGTGCTGTAACCGAGCGACTCGAAGAACGCCACTCCCGGCGGAGCCTCGCCCACGCGCGGCGGAGCGCAGAAGTTGGAGACGAGCGCGGTGTTCTTGTCAGGCAGGTGTTCGAGCACCGCGCCGAGGCTCGCCGTGAAGACCAGGTCCTGGAGCTTGCGGTCTCCCCGGCTGGGCAACAGGTACACCACCGCTTCGGAGGCCACGAAGTGGTAGAGGTCGAGCCATTGCCGCATCGCCTTGCGCGCGTCTGGCCCGCGGCGCTCGGTCGGCAGGTCCTCCATCCAGTGATTGTCGGCGACCTGGGTGGAGAGCGAAAACGGCACGGCCAGCAGGAACGCCGGCTTGCCGAGCTGCGTCGGGTTCAGGGGCCGGCTGTGCGGCTCGGCGACCGCGGCGGGAGCCGGTGCGACGCCGGTCATGGTGTCTGCGGCCTGTGCGCGTATCACGGTGCCTCCTCTGGTGACCTGTCGGCGATGCGAACCAGCGGGTCGATCCCGGCCTCGACGTGCACGCCCGGTTGCTGCAGCGGGATGAACTCGAACCGCCGCGACAACGGCACGATGAGATCGACCTGGGATCCGTAGCGGATCTGCGAAAACCGCTGGTTCTGTGCGACGGGGCGGTTCTGCTTGAGTTGGAACGGCATGATCGCATTGACGTCGTAGTCCGCGATCTGCAGCACGAAATACGACTGTCCGAGAGCCGGGGCGTACACGCGGTTGAGCATCCGCTGATTGGTGTGCAGGTAGCCGGCGGCGCCCGTGTCGAGGCGGAGATCCTGGAACAGGCCCTTCTCGACGCCGAGCGTCGGCTGGTTGTACGTGCCGATCTCGTCGAGCTCCTTGTACGAGAGGCGTCCGGGGAACGGGACGCGGTTGATGTGGACGTCCACGAACGTCATGAACACGCCGATTACCAGACTCTCGCGATCGTACGACGGATCGCGGATGGCGTCGCGCAGGGAGTAGCTCTTCCCCTTGATGTCCACGATGGGCTCGTCGGGCATGACCGTCTGCTGATAGACGACGATGCCGTCGGCGGGCGAGAAGAAATAGCTCGTGTCGGTGAGGGCCGGTCGCGTGGGATCCCGAAAGAAGTACTCTTCGGCAAGCCAGCGGAGCGGCTTCTCCTTCACGGGGGTCACGTCATTGTCCACCCACTCGCGCAGACTCTTCGCCATCGAACGCTCCCGACGTGGAGGGCGGCCGAGGGCGCGGGCAAAAAAAGTACCAGGCCGTGCGCGGTCAGCGCGGTGGCATGGCGCGGCCGATCACTTTGGTCACGTCTCGGTCCGTCGGTCACGTTTTGTTACGGCGGAGACGTTCCGCGCCGTGGCCGCGGTGCCGCAGCGATGGCGACGGCGAGACAGCGGCGCGCTACAGCGACAGTGACCGCGCGTGACGGACGTCACGGGCGCGCCGGTCGAGGCCGGCGCTCACCACCATGACCAGAGGTTCACGCCCAGCGTGAGCGCCAGCCGACGGAAGACGATGTCGAGAATCCGCAGCCGGTCGCCGAACACCTTCGCCTGACCGCTCATGCCGGGCTTGAGGAGGAGCGAGTCGTTGTCGATTTCGGTGGTGACGCGAATCGTACGCGGGGCTCTCCCCGCCCCCGCCGCCGACACGCCTTCCCCGGAGGGCGGCCCGGCGTCCGCGCTCGTCGCGATCGCAGTCACGACGCCCCGGAAGGTGCGATCGGGATACGCCCGCGCCCGCAATGCGACGGGCTGCCCCACGCGGACGGCGGCGATTTCCCGCTCGGCAACGCTGAGCTCGGCGCTGACTCGTCTCAGCTCGTAGACCTTCGCGAGCAGGTCGCCCTGCCGCACGTTTTGA
This sequence comes from Gemmatimonadota bacterium, assembly GCA_003222155.1. Taxonomy (GTDB): domain Bacteria; phylum Gemmatimonadota; class Gemmatimonadetes; order Gemmatimonadales; family GWC2-71-9; genus AG41. Next base: position 11,177 of record QHUU01000095.1, read on the forward strand.
CCCACCAGCTCGGCCAACTCCCTGGTCGGCGTGGCGACGATGCCGGCGACGGGGCTTCGCACCGCGACCTGGCGCAGCTCGCCTTCGAGGTAGCGGTGCTGCGCCTCGAGCCCTCCGGCCTCCGCCCTGGCGGCTTCGACCTCCTCGACGCGGGATCCGTGAAGCAGCGCCTCCAGCCGACGACGCGCTTCCAGCTCGTCCTGTGCGGCGGTCGCGGCCTGCTCTTCGCTGCTCTCGAGGTCCACGCGGGTCAGGACGCCGCTGTCGGCGAGCTGCCGGTTGCGGCTCAGCCGCGCGCGCGCGTATTGGAGGCGGGTGCTGGCCTGCTCCAGCGCGGTGCGGGCCAGCCCGATCGAATCGGCGGTGGGACCGGCCTCGAGCATCCGCACGTGGGCCCGCGTCTCGCGCAGCCGGGCATCGGTTTTCGCGAGATCGGCCCGGTGCGCGCGATCGGAGAGGCGGGCGACCACGTCGCCCGCCCGGACGGCGTCGCCCTCTGCGACGTAGACCCGCTCGACGAGCCCGTCGGTCTCGGTGCGCACATCCGCGTTGTGGAGCGGCTCGATCGTGAACGCCCCGGCGACGCGGAGGCGGGCGTGCCCCAGGATACCGCCGGCCAGGACGCCTGCGGCGACCGCCAGGCCACGGAGGGCCCGCGTTCGCTTCCGCCGGTGCTCCGGCGACGGCGGCTCAGCCGGGCGTCCATCATGCGATGCCGTGCCAAAGAGCGTGCCGATCCGGCCGCGGACGTTGGTGACCAGCAGCCCGACGAACAGCGCAAGGGCGAGGGGCTGACTCCCCGCCATCAGCAACCCCAGTGTTTTCACGCTCCCCACGGCCAGCAACCCCAGGGACGGCACGGCCGCGAGCAGACCGTACCCCAGGTAAATGCGTCGTTCGCGCGGAGACAGATCGGCCGCGGGCGAGCCCGCCCGGCCCCACGCGCGGCGGACGAGTCCGCCCACGTAGCGAAACGACCGCCTCCGGAGATTGGGCACGTCGAGGTAGTCGCTGAGCAGGTAATAGCCGTCGAGCTTGAGGATGGGGCTGAGATTGAGGAGCGTCTTGACGCCGGACCCCGCCATCACGATCAACGCGATGTAGTTCACGCCCATGTCGAGGTCGGTCAGCCGCCAGGTAAACACCGCGAGGGCCCACAGCACGAGCTCGAAGTAGGGGCCGGCGAACCCGACCCACAGCCGCTTCGCCTTCTCCGGGAAGAGCCAGGCGTCGCTCACGTTACAGTAGAAGGCGGGCTGAAAGTAGATCAACATGAAGCCGACTTCGTGTACCTCCCCACCGAAGTGCTTGCACGTGACGCCATGGGCGAATTCATGCGCCGACGCCGCGAGAAATGTGACCGCCAGAAACGGCACGATCGCCGTCAGGTGGTACAGCCGCGCCAGGTCCTGGGCGATGTCGCTCCAGTTCGCACCGGCGGTGGCCAGCGCAGCGACGACGACCGCGCCGGAGGCGGCCAGAAACTGCGGCGTGTAGCACCACCGCAGCGCGCTCGCGAGTCGGTCGAGCAGGCGGTTCGGATCGGCGACGGGGAAGCGGAGGTAGAGGAGGCTTCCCCGAATGCGGCGCCGGCGCTGGTTGGCGGCGACCGCCGCCGGCGCGGACTCGAGCAGGCCCGCCCTGCCGAGATGGCGCAAGAACGTCGCCAGGCCCTCCGGCGCCAGCGCCGCCCCGAAGCGCGCCTCCGTCCGCTGCCGGATTCCCTCGACCGACGTCTCGCCGTCGCACTGCTGTGTGATGAATCGTTCGACCTCCCCGAGACGAAAGAAATCTCCCGTGCGGGGGTCCTTCACGATCGCAACGGTCCCTTCGGTCGTGGTTTGCTCGCGGACCAGCAGATCGCGTCGCAGCAGCGGCGGAGCCGAGATCACGCCGCGACCGGGACCACGAAGGCCGCCGGAGGTTCTCCGGCGGCCTTCTTGTTACTGCCCACCACGTCACTGCCTATCAACCACGGCGGTGTTAATCGTCGTCGTGGTGGTGATGGTGGTCGTGGTCTTCATCGTCGCCCACGGAGATGCCGATGGAAATGCCACCGACGAGGTCGGGCGCGATGCGCTCCTCGAGTTTCTCGAGGGAAGGGTACAAGTGTTTCATGATGTCACCTCCATGAAAGGACCGTCATGTGAAGCCTGCCTTCCGGCTTCGGTGGGGACCCGCGCAAACGGCATGCCCTCCGGGAGCATGGCCCATCCCCTTGCCGCGGCACCAAAACGCGGCAAGACGCGACCGCCTCCTTCTTGACCCGGCCACACCAGGCCTGCACCGAACTCAGGCAGCGGGGCGGGGAGTCGGGGCGCCCACATGTTGCACCGTGGCGACGCCGCGCGCACATTCCCGGCGGCGATGCGCTCCTCTCCTGCGATTCCACCGGTTCTCTGCTACCACCGTATCGGTGGCCCGCCCGAGCTGGGTGTGACCCGCGTCGCTCGCGTGGTGTTCGCGCGCCAGATGCACGCGCTGGCACGATCGGGCTGGCGGACCGTGACACTGGGCGAGTTCGTCACGCGCCTGCAACGTGGAGGCGCGGCTTCGGATCGGGAGTTCCTCCTCAGTTTCGACGACGGCTACGCGAGCCTGGTCGACAACGCGTACCCGGTGCTGGCCGACGTCGGGTTCACCGCCACGACGTTTCTCGTCACCGACTTCGTCGGTCGTACCAACACCTGGGACGTGCGCTACACCTGGCGCCGGCTGCCGCACCTCGACTGGGATGCCATCGAGCGCTGGCGCGGGCGGGGACTCGAGTTCGCGTCGCACACCGCCTCGCACGCGCGGCTCACCTGGCTCCCGGACGAGCGGATCGCGGACGAGCTCGGCCGCTCACGCGAGACGTTGCTCGCGCGACTGGGGCCCGACGCCGGCCGCGCCGTGGCGTACCCCTTCGGCGCGCGCGACGCGCGGATCGAACGCCTGGCGCGCGCCGCAGGGTACGACGTCGGGTTCGCCGGCGTCCGGGCGAACGGATCACCGCTCGGTCTCGGCCGCGTGCCGGTCTACATGTGGGATGTGGGGGAGAGGCCACTGGGGTTACGGGGGGACGCGATCGGGGACTTGGGACGACTGGTCGCGGGCATCGCGAACTGGTGCGCGGTCGGCACGAGCTGGATGCTGAGGCTGCGATCGGGTGGCGTCGCGGTATGAAGGCCTGGACCGTGCTGCTACTCGCGACGCCCGTCGCGGCCCTCGCCCAGCAGCCAGCGCTCGGTCTGTTCGACGGCCAAACCGACGTCGGCCGGACCGGAAAACCAGGCTCGGCGGTGTACGACGCCGCCCGGGACCAGTACACCATCGCCGGCTCCGGCGCCAACATGTGGCTCGACCGTGACGAGTTCCATTTCGTGTGGAAGCGCCTCAGGGGAAACTTCATCCTCGCGGCGCGGGCGCAGTTCTGGGGCACCGGTGTCGAGCCCCATCGCAAGCTCGGCTGGACGGTGCGCTCCACCCTCGCGACCGGTGCGCCACACGTAACGGCGGCGGTACACGGGGACGGTCTCGTGGCACTGCAGTTTCGTCGCACGCCCGGAGGCGCGACCGAGGAGGTCCGATCGCCCGTGACCGGAGCGGACGTGATTCAGCTCGAGCGGGCGGGGGATCGCTACACACTCTCGGTCGGCCGCTTCGGCGACACCCTCGCGCCGGTGCGAGTGGCGGACCTGCCGCTCGGCGACGAGATCTACGTGGGCCTCTTCGTGTGCGCGCACAACGACACCGTCGTCGAGCGAGCCACCTTCCGCGACGTGCGGATCACCGTCCCCGCGCGGGACGGCTTCGTGCCGTACCGGGAATACATCGGGAGCAATCTCGAGATCCTCGACGTCACGACCGGGGACCGCACGATCGTGTACCGCTCTCCCGCGTCGCTCCAGGCGCCGAACTGGACCAGGGACGGCACGGCGCTGATTTACAACAGTCAGGGCCTGCTGTATCGCTTCGACCTCGCGGACCGGCGCCCGGTGGTCTTGAATACGGGGTTCGCGACCAGCAACAACAACGATCACGTGCTGTCGTTCGACGGGCGCACGCTCGGCATCAGCCACCACAGCGCGGACGATCACAACGCGTCGATCGTGTACACGGTGCCGGTCGGCGGTGGGACGCCGCGGCGGGTCACGGCGCTGGGCCCGTCGTACCTGCACGGCTGGTCCCCGGACGGGAGGTTTCTGGTCTACACCGGAGAGCGCGGTGGGGAGTTCGACGTCTACCGGATCTCGGTCGACGGCGGGGACGAAGCGCGGCTCACGACCGCGCCGGGCCTGGACGACGGCCCGGAGTACTCACCGGACGGCGCGTACATCTATTTCAACTCCGTCCGCAGCGGGACCATGCAGATCTGGCGGATGCGGCCCGACGGCGGCGCGCAGCAGCAGCTCACGAGCGACCGGTACAACAACTGGTTCCCGCACGTGTCGCCCGACGGCAAGTGGATCGTGTTTTTGTCGTTCATGCAGGACGTGGCACCGAGCGACCACCCCTTCTACAAGCAGGTCTACCTCCGCCTGATGCCCGCGGCGGGGGGGAGCCCACGCGTGGTCGGCTACCTGTACGGCGGCCAGGGGACGATCAACGTGCCTTCCTGGTCGCCCGACAGCCGGCGCGTGGCGTTCGTCAGCAATACCGACTCGCGCTAGAGCAGGTTGCCCGTCGCCACCGCCGCGCCCATCGCGTGATATCCCTTGTCCACGTAGATCGTCGCGCCCGTGATGCCGCTGCCCAGGGCGCTGGCGAGGAAGGCGGCCGTGGTCGCCACCTCGCGGGCGGTGAGCGGCTCCGTGAGGGGCGCATTCGCGGCGTAGTAGTCGACCATCTTCTCGATCTTGCCGATGGCGCTCGCGGCGCGGGAGGCGAGCGGGCCCGCCGAGATCGTATTCACGCGCACGCCGTACTTGCGCCCCGCCTCGAATGCCAGGGTGCGGGTATCGCTCTCCAGTGCCGCCTTGGCCGACGACATCCCACCGCCGTATCCCGGGACCACGCGCTCGCTCGCCATGTACGTGAGCGAAAGGAAGGACCCGCCCGGCCGCATCAGCGGCGCCAGCCGGGCGACCAGCGACACCAGCGAATACGCGCTCACGCTCACCGCCGCGAGGTACCCCAGTCGGCTGGTTTCGAGCAGGGGCTTCTTGACCTCGGGGCCGTTCGCCAGCGAATGGACCACGATGTCGAGCGGTCGCTCCCCCAGGTCCTGCGCGAGGCGGTGCGCCAGCCCCGCCACCGAGAAGTCCCCTACATCCTTATAGCGCTTGTTGCCGCGGATCTCTTCGGGCGCGTCGGCCAGCGTGTCGTAGGCCGCGTCGAGCGGATAGATCTTCTCGAACGCGAGCAAGGATCCGTCGGGCATGCGCCGGGCGTCGTCGATCTTCCCCCGCTCGAGCAGGTTGAGGAAGATGTTGAGGGCGGGGGGCCACGTGCCGGTGCACACCGTGGCGCCCGCCTCGGCCAAAGCCTTGGCGATGGCGAAGCCGTACCCCGCATCGTCGGCGACGCCGGCCACGAGGGCGCGTTTCCCGCGCAGATCGATGCTCAGCATCCACCCTCCGTCACAAAAAGAATCTCGCCGCCACCGGAATCAGCTGCGGGTGCTTGACGAGCGCGTGCGTGAAGATGCGGCCCAGCGTCCGCTTCTCGAGCGGGATTGCGTTCACGGTACGGGCGAGCGAGTTGAGGAACGCGTCGTCCACGTCTTCCAGCGCGCGCTTGAGGCGGTAGTATCGGACATGGTCCTCACCCAGGAGCTCCATCCACGCGGCGTGATACGCGCACAGCCGCCCGGCCCCGGTGTCCCCGGCGCAGATGGCGGCCGCGGCTGTCTGGCCCGCAAGGCGGCCCGCCTTCATGGCGTTCACGATCCCGCCGCCCGACAGGGGGTTGATCATGTGCGCCGCATCGCCCGCCACGAGCACGCCGTCGCTGTACGCGGCCTTGATCGTGGCGTGCACGATGACGCCGCCCACCGTGTACCCCGTCTTGGCGCCTCCCGGGTAGCGCCGGGCGATCCACCCATCGAGGTATTGCCGGGCGTTGCGGCCGTCGGCCTTGAGGGCGACCAGCCCGAGCCCGACGTTTGCGATGCCGGGCCCCTTGGGGAACAGCCACGCGTATCCGCCCGGGGCGATCCGCTCCCCGAACTGCAGATAGATCGCGTCCGGATCGAAATCGATGCCCTCGATGACATACTGGGCGCACGACTCCATGTCGCGCGCCGGCACGCGGGTATCGAGCCCCGCCCAGCGGCCGACCATCGCCTCGACGCCGTCCGCGCCGATCACGATGCGCGCCCGCCACGTCTCCTCGCCGCCGGCCCCGCGCAGCTCCACTCGCCAGCGGCCGTCCGCATCCCGGCTCATCCCGGCCGCCTCCGTGCCGACCAGCAGCGTGACGCCCGCTGCCGTGGCCCGCGCCGCGAGGAACGCGTCGAAGCGCGTGCGATCGAGAATCCAGCCGACGTCGCGCTCGGCGACCTTGACCTCCGTGTCGTCCGGCGCGAGGAAAATCACCCGTGTGATCTTGCGTGCCACCCACGGCGCCCCGTCGGGCTCGGCAAACTCGCGCAGCCCCGCGTCCCCAACCCCCTCGGCGCAGCGCACGGGAGCGCCGACGGCACGGTCGCGTTCCAGCAACACCACGTCCAGTTCCGGTGCGTGGCGCTTCGCCTCCCACGCCGCCACACAGCCGGCGGGACCGGCACCGATGACCAGGACATCGGTGTCCCGCATCACGCCGTGACCATCGCCAACGCGCCGACGGGGCAGGGGGCGATGCATTTGCGACACCCGGTGCAGGCGGCCCGGTCCACCACCAAGTCCGTGAGCCGCAGGTGAATGGCTTCGGGGGGGCAAAGCGGCAGGCACAACCCGCAGCGGTCGCACACCTGGAGATCCACCACCGCAATCTCGGAGCGGGCCGGCGCGGGTCGCATGGGCGAACGCTAGCGGCCCCCGTCAGGGGCGTCAAGCATCAGCCTTGCTTGGAGTTACGCTTTTCATTAGCTTGATGCGCTCGCACGCGCCCCCCTAACGACTTTCACCCGACGACCTCGTGCCCTTTCGCTGGCCGAATTGGAAGCTCGGAGCCTGGAGTCCGGCGAATGAGATCGCCGTGGATCTGGGCACCGCCAACACCCTGATCTACGTGAAGGGCGAGGGCATCGTGCTCAACGAGCCCTCCGTGGTAGCGATCGAGAAGGCGACCGGGAAAATCAAGGGGATTGGGCTCGAGGCGAAGCGGATGCTGGGGCGCACTCCGGACGGGATCCTGGCGGTGCGGCCGCTCAAGGACGGCGTGATCGCCGACTTCGACGTCACCGAGAAGATGTTGCGATTCTTCCTGAAGACCATCATCGACCGCCACCTGTTTCGCGTGAAGCCGAAAGTGATCGTGTGCGTGCCGTCGGGTATCACCGAGGTCGAAAAGCGCGCCGTGCGCGATTCGGCCCAGTCGGCGGGGGCGAAGGAGGTCTACATGGTGGCCGAGCCGATGGCTGCGGCGATCGGCGTGGGGCTCCCGGTCGAGACTCCGACGGGCAACATGGTGATCGACATCGGTGGAGGTACGACGGAGATCGCCGTGATCGCGCTCTCCGGCATCGTGTCGGACACGTCGATCCGCACGGGCGGCGACGAGCTGGACCAGGCCATCGTGCAATTCATGCGCAAGAACTACAACCTCCTGATCGGGGAGCCGACGGCGGAGCAGATCAAGATCCAGATCGGGTCCGCGGCGCCCGTGGGGGAGGAGCGCGAGATGGAAGTGAAGGGCCGGGACTTGGTGTCCGGGATTCCCAAGATCGTGCGCGTGCACTCGAGCGAGATCCGCGAGGCGGTGCAGGAGCCGATTCAGCAGATCGTCGACGCCGTGCGCCGGGCGCTCGAGATCACGCCCCCGGAGCTGGCGTCGGACATCGTGGATCGCGGGATCGTGATGACCGGCGGGGGCGCGCTGATCCGCGGCCTCGACGTGCTGCTGCAGCAGGAGACGGGCCTGCCGATCCACCTCGACGAGGACCCGATGACCTGCGTCGTGCGGGGGACGGGACGGATCCTCGACGATCCGGAGAAATACCGCAACGTCCTGACCACCTAGGGCGATGGCGCTCGGAGCGGACCGCTACGCGTCGCGGGCCGACACCCTCGTGTTTCTCGGGTGCGTTCTCCTCTCCGCGGCCGCCATGAGTCTTCCCGGGCGGCTGCGCGATCCGCTCGCGCGGGGCCTGCGCCAGACGGTGCTCGCGCCGTTCCTGAGCCTGCAGCAGCAGATCGAGCGCCTCTCGGCGTCGCTGGCCCGCTACGATGCCGTCGTGGCGCAGCGCGATTCGGCGGCCCTGGTCGCCACGTTCCTCCCCGAGCTGCGGGGGGAGAATGCCCGCCTGCGCGGCCTGCTCGGGCTGGGGACGCGGCTCGGCACCGGCTACATCCCCGCCGAGGTGCTGCGCGAGCCCGAGCCGACCAGTCCGCTCACGTTCATCGTCTCCGCCGGTAAGAAGCAGGGGGTCAAGCCGCTCTCGGCGGTGGTGAGCCCCGAAGGGCTGGTAGGCATCGTGAGCACGGTGGACCAGCAGACCAGCGTGGTGGTGACGTGGGCGCACCCCGAGTTCCGGGCCAGCGCGATGGCGGTCGACGGCAGCGTGTACGGGATCGTCGCGCCGCACGGGTCCGAGGGCCCCCGCGTGTGGCTGCTCGAGCTAGAGGGCGTGGCGTATCGGCAGCTCGTCGCCAACGGCACGCCGATCCTCACGTCGGGCCTGGGCGGCGTCATGCCACGCGGCATCCCGATCGGCGTCGTGGTGGGCGTCGCGGCCGAGGCGGAGGGGTGGGAGCGCACCTACCTGCTGCGGCCCGCCGTGCACCCGGCCGCCGTCACCCACGTGATGATCCTGGGAGGCACGCCGGCGCGCGGAGACCTGCGGTCGGTGTTCGAAGCGAGCGGGGAAGCGCCGTGAGGCGGAGCGACAAATACCGCTTCTACGTGATCCTGGGGGTGCTCGTGGTGCTGCAGTTCTCGGCGCGGCGCTGGCTCGGCGGCGACCGGGTCGCGCCCGACTTCCTGCTGCTGGCCCTGCTGATCTATACCATCCGGGCCCGCCCCGGGCCGAGCGCCGTGGCCGGATTCGTCGTGGGCCTGGTGCGCGATGCCCTCACCCCCGCCTCGTTCGGCGCCGGGGCGCTCGCCCACACGCTCGTGGGGTATCTCTCGTCCTGGAGCAAGGCGGTCTTCTTTGCGGAAAACCTGTTCGTGAACGGCTGTCTGTTCTTCGCCGGCACCTGGTGCCGCAATCTGGCGGTGGCGCTCGCCTCCGGGAAGCTCAAGGGCGGCATGCTCGGCTGGGAGCTGCTCGTGTGGTCGCCGATTCAGAGCCTGACCACGGCGGTCGCGGGCGTGCTGGTGCTGTGGCTCGTAGGCCGCCGCATCGCGGTGCGGATGAGCGACGCATGAGCTCGTTCCATCCGCACCTGCTCGATCGCCGGCTCCGGCTCGTCCGAATGGTGGTGTGGGTGGCCGTGGGAGCGTTCGTGGTCGTGTTCTTCCGCACGCAGATCCTCGAGCACTCCAAGTACCAGCTCCAGTCCGAGACGAACCGGCTGCGTCCGATCCCGCTCCCCGCGCCCCGCGGCATCATCACCGACCGCAACGGCAAGCTGCTCGCCGAGAACGTGCCGGGCTACACCATCTCACTCCTCCCGGCGGCGGATGAAGACTCGCTGCACGCGACCCTGCGACGTATCGCGCCCATCGTGAAGCTCGACAGCGTCGGCATCGAGCGCGTCCTGGTCCGCTACCGGCGCACGCCGTACCTGCCGGTCACCGTCCTCCCCAACGCGACGTTCGCGCTGGTGTCGGCGCTGGAGGAGCGGCGCCTGATCTTCCCGGGCCTGCTCATCCAGCCCGAGCCGAAACGCCACTACCCGGACAGCTCGCTCGTGGCCCATCTGGTGGGCTACATCGGAGAGGTGACCGAGGCGGAGCGGGCGCAGCGGCGCCTCGCGCCGGTGCGGCTGGGCGGGCTGCTCGGCAAGGACGGGCTGGAGCGTGAATACGACGACTCGCTGCGCGGCGCCGACGGGGTGCGCTTCGTGGAAGTGAGCGCGCTGGGACGCGTGGTGCGCGAGGCGGGCGCCGCCTCCACCCTGCCGCCCATTCCGGGACGGGCGCTCTCCACCACGATCGACCTGGACCTGCAGCGCTACGTGGCGCAGATCTTTCCCGCGGGCCAGCGGGGCGCCGTGCTGGCGCTCAATCCCAACAGCGGGGAGGTGCTCGCGCTGTACAGCGCCCCGGGCTACGACCCGAACGCCTTCGTCGGCGGCGTCGATCCCGACTACTGGCGCTTCCTCAATGTGAGCGCGGCGCACCCGCTGCTCGATCGCGCCATCAAGACGTTCTATCCCCCCGGCTCCACGTGGAAGCTGGCGCTCGCCACCATGGGGCTCAAGCGCGGGATCGTCACGCTGCGCTCGCACATGCCGATCTCGTGCCGGGGCGGCCTGCAGTACGGCAATCGCTTCTTCCGCTGCTGGTCCGCCACCGGCCACGGCGACCTGACCCTCGCCGACGCGATCGCGCAGAGCTGCGACGTGTACTTCTATCAGCTGGGCCTCAAGCTCGGGCTGACGTCGCTGCTCGAGGACGCCAGCGGGCTGGGCTTCCGCTCCCGCACCGGGATCGACCTGCCGGGCGAGATCACAGCGGTGTTCCCGGGGGGGACGGACTATTACGACCGCGTCTACGGCCCGCGCCGGTGGACGTCCGCGGTCACCCTCAATCTCGCCATCGGGCAGGGGGAGAACGCGCAGACGCTGGTGAACATGGTGCGGTTCTACCAAATGCTGGCGAGCGACGGGCGCGCCCGCCCCCCGTACCTGGTTCACCCCGCCGCCAGCTCGAACGTGAGCCTCGGGCTCCTGCCCGAGCAGCTCGCCGGGCTGCGTCAGGCGATGATCAGCGTGGTGGAGCGGGGGACGGCGCGCGGCGCGGGGCGCTTCGGCGGCAGCATCGCCATCGCCGGCAAGACCGGCACCGCGCAGAATCCCCACGGGCCGGCGCACGGTTGGTTCATCGGGTTCGCGCCCGCCGAGAAGCCCGAGATCGTGGTGGGCGCCATCATCGAGTTCGCCCGCGAGGGCCCCTACGTGGCACCGCTCGTCACCCGCGTGATCGGGCACTACCTGGGGGTCGACACCACGGCGGCGTCGCACGTGCGGATCGTGCTTCCGACGGACACCGCGCCGCATTCCAGGCGGTTGCTGCCGGGCCCGCCGACGATCGAGGATTCCACCATCGTGCCCACCGACACGGGCGCCACCCCGGCCGACACCGGCAATGCGACCCCCCCTCCACGAAATCGATAAGCCGCTCCTCGCGGTCACGGTCGGGCTGGCGGCGTATGGCCTGGCGGCGCTGTATTCCGCCGGCCAGACGGACGTGCCCACGTTTGTGTCCACCATCTGGCACAAGCAGCTCATCTGGCTGGGCGTCGGGCTGCTGGCGATGTCGCTGATGTACCGCACGTCGCCGCGCTTGCTCGAATGGGCCACGCCGTATGCCTACGGGATCGGTCTCCTGGTGCTGCTGATCACGCTCACGACCGGCACCGGAGCGGGCACCGCGGCGAGCGAGCGCTCCTGGATCTCGATCGGCGGCGTGCGCCTGGGTCAGCCGGCCGAGCTCGCGAAGCTCGCGGTCATTCTGATGCTGGCACGCTGGATGGCCGAGCGGCGCGAAGCGCCCGCCACGCTGCGCGACCTCGTCCCCCCCTGCCTGATCGCGGGCGTGCCCACCCTGCTCGTCGCCAAGCAGCCCGACCTGGGGAGCGCCATCGTCTTCATCGCCGTCCTGTTCGCGATGCTCTACTGGGCGGGCACCAAGCCGTCCTTGCTGGTGCTGCTCGGCTCGCCGGTCATCGGGTTGGTCCTGGCGTTCTCGACCGTGGCGTGGGGCGCGTGGATCGTGGTGCTGTTCGGGCTGCTGCTGTGGTGGCGCCCGTACGTCTGGGAAGGGCTCGCGGTGATGCTGGCGAACGTGGTCATGGGCGTCATTGCCGTGCCGTTCTGGCGCCGCCTCGCGCCCTACCAGCAGAACCGTCTGCTCGCCTTCCTGAACCCCGAGGTGGACCCGCGCGCCACGGGGTGGCACGTCATCCAGTCCAAGATCGCCATCGGGTCGGGGGGCTTCCTGGGCCAGGGCTTCACCCACGGGCCGCAGAAGCGGCTCGCGTTTCTCCCGGCGCAGCACACCGATTTCATCTTTCCCGTGGTAGGCGAGGAGCTGGGCTTCGTCGGGGTGCTCCTGGCGCTGGCGCTGTTCACCGCGCTGGTGCTGATCCTGCTTCGCGTCTCGCGCCGGGCGACCGATCCCTACTCCAGCCTGTGCGTCTTCGGGATCTCCGGGCTCTTGTTCACGCATATCATCGAGAACATCGGCATGACGGTGAACCTGCTGCCCATCACCGGCATCCCGTTGCCGTTCTTCTCGTACGGCGGCTCGTTCCTGCTGGCGTGCTCGCTGGCGGTAGGGATCTCGCTCCGGGTCGCGTGGGAATCCCGCCAGTCAGGCTATGCCGAGTTGTGACAATGGGTTAGGCGACCGGGACTAGCGCCGCCGGGGGCCCGCTCCCAAATTGTCGCCTTCTACCCCCCCTCTATGGCGCGAATGGCCTGGTTCAAAAAAGAGCGCAAACCGCGCACGTCGGAACGGGTCAAGCTGGAGATCCCAGCCGACGCGTGGGAGAAGTGCGACGAGTGCGGTCACATCGACATCAAGGACCGGTTCGTTCGTGCCTTGAATGTGTGTCCCAATTGCGGACACCATCGCCGCATCCCCGCTCAGGAATACATCGACCTCCTCGTGGACGAGGGCTCGTGGCACGAGCTCGACACGAAGCTCCGGTCCACCGATCCGCTGCACTTCGAGAACTACAAGCAACGCCTGGACACGGCGATCCATAAGGCGGGGCCGCTCGAGGCGGTGCGTACGGGGTACGGTCGCCTGGACGGCATGCCGGTCGGCGTCGGAGTCATGGATTTCAACTTCATGGGCGGCTCCATGGGCTCCGTGGTGGGGGAGAAGCTCGCCCGGCTCACCCGGCGCTCGGCGGAGCGGCGGATGCCGCTGATCATCGTATCGGCCTCGGGTGGGGCCCGGATGCAGGAGGGAGTGCTGTCCCTCATGCAGATGGCGAAGACGTCGGTCGAGATCGCCCGGCTGCGCACCGCGCGCGTGCCCTTCATCTCCATACTCACCAACCCTACCACCGGCGGGGTATCCGCCTCCTACGCGATGCAGGGCGACGTGATCGTGGCCGAGCCGGGAGCCGTGGTCGGGTTCGCTGGGCCGCGCGTGATCAAGCAGACCATCGGCCAGGACTTGCCGGAGGGGTTCCAGACCGCCGAGTTCCTGCTGGAGCACGGCATGGTGGACGCCGTGGTGCCGCGGAGCGAGCTGCGCGACACCACCGGCCAGCTGCTGCGCCACATGGCCGGCCGGGCCCCGGCGGAGGCTGCCGACTGAGCCGGCTGTCCTTCGAGGACGCCCCCCGAGGGACACGACAGGGTACCAAGCACCACCACCCGCACCAAATCCGTACAGCTAAGCACGATTGCCGGGGCACGAGCCGCGAGGTTCGCGCCCCGTCGCACAGGGTCCGGGGCACACCGGGGGCACAACAGTGAGCCGTCCAGCCTTCTGGCCCGATCCGCTCACCCTGGCCGAGCCGCTCGCGGACGGTCGCTTTCGCTGTCGGACCTGTCAGGCTACGTGGTGGCCGATGCTCGACGGTCGGCTCGAGCCGACGCGCGGCTCGTGGCTATGCCCGCACGGCTGCGGACAGAAGCCCGGCGTTCGTCAGGCCACCCCACCCGCCCTGACCGCGCCCGGGCCACGCACGCGCGAACGCAGGTAAGAGTTTCCAGAAATGGCTATGTGTCATGGAGCCGTCGTTCTTCCGGCCGTACGTGGTCTGACACCGTAGGCAGGTCGGCTTCGATTCTGTACGGGTTTTCCCAACTTGTGGGCCAGAACTTTTTTTTGCTGAGGGCTGAACCGAATGCCCGGACCACTCCCGAAGCCGCCCCATCGCCGACAGCGGCGGAATAAACGCCGGGTGATCCGGGTAGACCCGGCGCCGGCCTGCGTGGTGTGCGGGGGATTCCCGGCGCCGCTGTGTTCGGCGCGCTGCGTGGCGCGGCTCGAGGAGTTGGGCGGCCCCGCGAAGGCCGCGGAGGACTGTGAGGACGCGGCGATTCACGCGGCGAGCTTTGCGGAGGCGGACGCCTGGCGCGACCTGGCGGCGCAGCTGCGGGCGATCGGCTAGGCTATTGCTTCGGAACGGTTGGCTCGCTGGCCGTTGGCTCATCGAACTGCAGCAGCACCTTGAAGACTTTTCCGCCACTGCTCATCTGTTGTTTCAGCGTCCCGAACGTCTTGTTGACGGAGAGGCCGTCACCGATCCAGAGATGACCGTTCGGGCACTTCTCCACTCGCTCGCCCTTATCCAGCTCGGCGTCGGGGCGGACGACCACCCTCGCGCCGCATCCGGTGCTGGCGCATTCGAAGACGATGGCCCGAAGATCGGACCAGCCAACGACGACCCGTCGCTCAATCGGCACGTGTCCCCCCCTGGCATGGTATTATCTGTAGTTGACTTCAATATGTAGCGATGGTACTGTAGGAGCGGTCGGGCGGCGCCGCGCCCCGGGGACTGGTCCCTGGGGCGCTTTTGTGTTTTCAGGGGGGAATCGTACATGCAGGCCAAAGGACTAGGGACGAAAGTCACGAGCATCCGCGTCCCGGAGGACCTCTACACAGAACTCCGCGGCACGGCGCTCGGCGAAGGGCGGTCCATCAATGCCATCATCGTCGAAGCCATCGAGCGGGCGCTCGAGCCGTCGACGGTGCGGCGATCGGAGGACCCGTGAGAGAGCTGCCGGTTGAGTTGCCCGTGGCTGAGTGGCCGTGGGCAGTGACGACGCTCGCGCAGGCAGCGGCGTCGTTCGCGTGGAAGCGCGCGCGACTGCCCGGGGTGCCCTTTGTGCGGTGGTTCGCGGCAGACGGCGCGCGGCTCGGTCAGCTCGACGAGGCGAAGGGCGAGATCTGGCTATCCACCGAGCTCGCGGACAACAAGACCGAGCTGCTCCGCACCGTCGGCCACGAAGTTTTTCACGCGACCCAGCACCGCGATCACGCGCTGTTCAACGAGAAGAGCGCCACGTACGCGGGCGACCGCTTCCTCGAGGTGTGGGACGAGCACATCGCGGACCTGCACGCCAAGGCTGCGGCCAGTGGCGTCGCCCGGGAACCGTTCCAGCGCTACTTCGCGGGGAGCGCATTCGATGCCCCGTTCGATCCCCTCGCCGATCTCAAGCTCGAGTCGCGCCGCCCGCACGCTGCGCGGGCGCGGTACGCGTATGAGTAAGCCCCGCGTGGAGCCGACGACCCCCGCTGCCCCGAACGGCCGTGACGTCCCGGTGCTCGAACACGTGCGCGCGTTGTTTCGGGACCACGTCGTGTTTGGTCCCGAGGTCCCGCCGCTCGCCCGCGACGCCGCGCGCTCGCCGGGGTTCGACCCCGAGCACAACGCCCTCGACGCGAAAATCCTGACGTTCGTCTCATCGGCGAACAATTACGGTCGCCACTGGAAGCACGATCGCCCGCCGCACCTTTGGGAAAAAAACGGCGGCGACGCGAAGCTCGATCAGTTGTTTGCCGAGGAGGAGGGACTGCGCAAGGAATTCGAGCGCCTCGAGGCGGAATTTTGGGCGGCGCGTGATGCCTTATCGGCAGCGCGGGTCGCCGACGGTGGGAGCGCCGCGATTCCGGCGCTGACGAAAACCTTGGATCACAGCATTAAGACTTGGCAAAAGGCCAAGCTGGCGCTCGAGGCGGCCAAGGGCAAGCGGAGCGAGCGACAGCTGTTCCTGCAGGAGAACTATCGACGCGCGCAGGCGGCCAAGTGACGAGGGCGGAAGAAATCACCATCGCACTCAAGAACTATATCGACGACACCAGGGTGCGCGCCGACGATGGACGCCTCATGGTGGACGCCAACGGCGTTCCGCTGGCGATCCATGTCGCCAACGCGATCCGCGCGCTGGAAATCATTCGGAATTCTGCGGGGGAGTTATGAACGCCGACGAGCTCGCCCGCCTGCTGTCGGAGAATGCGCACGCGCTCGCCTGGGAGCAGCGCGACGAATTCCAGCGCGAGACGGCGCGGCAGGACGCGGAACGCGCGCGGCGTGCGGAGCGGAAGCGCGAGCGGAAGCGGCCCGCGAAGGGCGACACCACATGAACGATAGAGCGGGGTCCGGTCGCGCTACGATTCCGGCGCTCCGGGGCAACGGCCTGGCCGGCCGCCCCGCGTTCTCTCGGTGGCCGGGTCGCCGTTACGAGCGGCGGGCAAGCTGTTCCTCGCTTGGCGGCGAGGCAACGGGCCCGGTCACTTCCCCCGTCCCCGTGAGTCCCTGAGTGGCCACCTACTCGGATACGCAATTTGCCGTCATCAATGTGGCCGCGGCCGCGGCTACGCTCGTCGCGGCTCAAGCGACTGGCGTCAAGGTCCGCGTGGTGAGCCTGTTCCTCGTGAACACCACGGCCCAGACCCTCACGTTCAAGAGTGGCGCGGGGGGCACGGCCCTGACCGGGGCGATGGCGTTGGGGGCCAACGGCGTGCTCGTCCTGCCGTACAACCCCGCAGGCTACTTCGAGACCGCCGCCGCCACGCTCCTCGAGCTCGCGGCGTCCGGTAGCACGCAGGTCTCAGGCGCGCTGCAGTGGGCGGCGGTGAGCTGAGCCGTGAGGAAGCTCGATCCCCTCATCGCCGCCGCGCGGGCGACCGGGTGACCTTCTACTGCGGGCTCGCCACCGCGGACCTAGCGTTTGTGGCCGCCGACACGCGCACAACCTATCCCGGACTCGGCGGCCACGTTGTCGATGATGTCTGCCGATCGAAACTCCGGCGCCTGCGGGGGGGCTGGGCGACCGGGAGTGGCATGCACCAGTGGCTCGACATGGTCTACACCCGCATCGCCGCCCTCGACGCGGGCGACCTGGACGCGATTGGTGCCGCCGTCGGCGCGCTCGCGCGGAGTGGCGAGGTCGACGCCACGCTCTCGGCACTCGGGGGCTACCGAGAAGCCGTGGCCGCCCGGCCGCCCGGGGAACGCGATCGGGTCGGCGATCTGTGCGTGATCAGCGCGACCGCCGACGGCTTCCAGGCGGCGACGATTGAGGACCGGGGCACCGTGCGGCGGGTGGGCGCCCACCTCGTCTACAACTCGCTGGCGGAAGTGCCTCCTGAGACGATGGGCGAGCTCGCGGCGCAGTCCGTCGCTCGTGCGGCGCCGACCGAACTCGACTTGCTGCGACAGGTGGCCCGGTTCTTCGCCGCGGTCTACGCGCGGTGCGGCCCCCGCGGCCCGATGAGCGATGCCGTGAGCATCGCCCTGATGATGCGCGACGAGGGGAGGCGGGTCGTCCATCGCCACGTCGCGCCGATGTCGAGCGACCGCCTGGCTGGGCTGTCGAACGCCGACCTGCTCTCCCGCATCGAGGTGTGGTATGCCCCCTAACGACTCCGTCGCGCACGCCCAGCGCTACCGCGGCCCGGGCATCGTGGACACGGTGCCCGCGATCGGGGTCGGGAAGACGATCAGCGCGCCAGCGAACGGCTCGAGCCCCGACCTCTCGATCGCTAAACGGGAACTCGACGCGATCGCCTACATCGCCGGGGGCGCGTGGATCAGTTCGCAAGGGCGCGTCAAGTTCGTCCCCTTCTTCGACGCGAGTGTGGATCCCGTCTCCGGGCTCGTGACCTATATGCCGCATCAAGCGGCGCCCGTGGCGATCATCCCGCGCGAAGAGATCGCCGAGCCGATCAGCGTCACGCCGGGCTACAAGTATCGCGTACCGCTCTTTGACGTGTGGTGGGGCTGGAATGAGGCGACGCAGTCCTGGGGCGCCCGCGCGCCGGATGGGACGGTGAGCGGGGGGGGCGAGGTGCACGGCGTCTCGCTGTCCGCGCTGAATGCCCTGGGCCAGGCGCGGCTCGTGGCGAATCGCCAACTCGCTGATCACATCGCGAAGTGGATTCCGTCGCAGGGCCTCGCGCAGGGTCTCGCGCAGCGCCAGGTCCAAACCTTGGGGCTCGGGCAACTCGCCTGGCGATTCCGCACGACCTATGCGCACCCCGAGCTGGAGCTCGGCGATCCGATCACGCTGGAGACGGACCGCTTCATTGCCTACGATCCCACGGCCGCGAAAGGGATCGCAGGCGCGCAATGGGTCACGGGCTACGTCGTTGGCATCTTCGACGTCTGGGGCCGCGACCTCGCCGTCTGGGTGCCCACGTACGCGAGCATCGGCGTCGGCGAGGTGCAGGTCTCGAGCGCGCCGCCGGCGCCGAACCCGAGCACGTGTACGGTGACCGTCCAGGCGACGGCGCGCGCGGGCGGCATGCTCGTGGTGTCCTGGGCGGGGAGTCCGACGGTGGCGAGCGTGCGCGTGGCGTGGACGACTGCGGCGGCCCTGGCGCCCGCTGGGCCGCTCGGCGCGCCCGTCGAGCAGGCCGCGCTCGGCGGCGCCAGCAGCCTGTTGGGCCTCCCCGGTTCATCGCTCCAAGCGCAGCCCAGCGAGGTCGCCGCAGGTGCGCCCTCCCGCCTCAGTGGCGCCGCCGGACCCTCGGGTCCCCCGCCCGCCGGTGCGGGAACGGTGCTCCCGGGGCAGTCGGGCCAGACGCCGCTCGGGCCGTTCGCGTTTTCTGATCTGGTCTACGTGACCGTGACGCCCTACGCGACCATCGACGGCACTGGCGCCCCGGGCCCCGCCGTCTCCACCCAGGTCCGCATGTTCAGTGACCCAGGGGAACACGATCCGGGGACCGGCCTCCGCCCGCGCTACCAGCCGTTCCACGATGGCCAATTCGCGCTCAAAGCCTCGGACGCCGCGGGCCGCGAGACGACGGATCACATCTACATCGATCCGACCAAGACCATCAAGGTCGGCACGGCCGCCAATCCCTTGAGCATCACGAAGACGCTCACCATTCCCTTCGGTGAGCTGGTGCCGGGGAGCGATACGACGAAGTGGCTCGTGTTCACCACCGGCTACGTCACGGCCAACGTGCTGAACGCCACGCAGACCCTCTGGGCCTCGGTGGTGCTGCCGCGCGGCGTCACCATTACAGCGATCCGCGCCAAGGTCTACCGGAACGCGGCGGGCGATGCCGCGGTCATCACGTTCTTTCGCAGCACGTCAACATCGGCGACGCCGCTGGCGTCATTGACCGCCGCCACGGGCGGGTGGACGACGCAGAGCGCCTCGATCTCCGATCTCGTCGGGAGTGAGGAATACTATCTCGAGGTCGATCTGACGGGGACGGTCTCGATTGCCGACGCACGCTTCGCGTGGTTTGAGTTGGACTATACGATGCCCGACTACAGTAAGTCGTACTAATTGCCGACGTGGGGCGGCCCCGAGCGCTTGGAACGCCCAGGGCCGCACACAACGGAGTTCAACGAGGTACATGAAGGCTAGTCGCTCCCTCTCCCTCCCACAAGCCGCCCGCCGCGCGCGGGTCGCCCGGCACGTCCTGCTCACCGCGATTCACCGCCATGAGCTGCCGGCGCGGCTGCACTATGATCGCTGGTGGATCACGCCGGCGGACCTGGCCGTGTGGCGGCGCCGGCAGCGGCAGCGCACGTCGGGGAGCGCGGCGTGAGCGAGCCCCGGACGCCGATTCTCCTCCGGCTCGCCGACGTCACGCCGCGGCCCGTGTCGTGGCTCTGGCCGGGTCGGATTCCCCTCGGCAAGCTCACTGTGCTCGACGGCGATCCCGGGCTCGGCAAGTCCACGCTGTCGCTCGACCTCGCCGCGCGGGTCTCGCGGGGGGCGCGCATGCCGGACGGGACGCCCGGGGTCTCGGGGGGCGTGCTGCTGCTCTCAGCCGAGGACGCCGCCGATGACACGATCGTGCCGCGGCTCCGCGCGGCCGGTGCCGAGATCACGTGGATCGCCCAGGTCCCCGCCGTGACGTCGATCGACGGTAACAATCCTCCCGTGCTGCCCCTGGATACGCCCGCGCTCACGCAGGCGATTAGCGACCTGGGCGCGCCCGTGCGCCTCGTGGTGATCGACCCCCTCGTCGCGTTCCTGTCGGAGGGCGTGAACAGCTGGCGCGATCAAGACGTGCGCCGCGCGCTCCACGGGCTCGCCTGTTTCGCCGAGACGACGGGCGCCGCCGTCCTCGTCATTCGCCACCTCACGAAGTCCAACGGGACGCCGGCGCTTTACCGCGGCGGGGGCTCCATCGGGATCATCGGCGCCGCGCGCGCCGGGCTGCTCGTGGCGCGCGACCCCGAGGACCCGACGCGCCGCGTGCTCGCGGCGACGAAGATGAACCTCGCGCCCGAGCCGCCGTCGCTGTCGTTCCGGCTCGACGTCCACGACGGGCAGCCCCGCATCGCCTGGGGCGGGGAGTCCCCCCATGGCGCCGATGTGCTGGTGAGCCAGCCCCAGGACGAGGAGGAACGGCATGACGCGCAGGACCTCCGGGCCTTCCTCCGCGAGATGCTCGAGCTGGTCCCGCGCACGCAGAAAGAGGTGATCGCCGCGTGTCGGGCCGCGGGCTTCGACGTGTCGGAGCGCACGATCCGACGCGCCCGGAAGGCGGCCGGCGTGACGGTGCAGCGGCAGGGCTTCGGCCCGGGGAGCGTTGTCGTCTGGTCGCTCGGGACTCATAGTGGCCACATACCGGACATAGGGGACAGGGATTCTGAGCCGTCCCCTATGTCCGGTATTGGCCGGTATGATGCTCCCCCGCTGCCCCCGGAACCACCGATGGAGGACCCAGAACCGGACCCGGAGGGCCTGTTCGACCCGGTGCTCGACGAGGGGGATGCGTGGGAGCCGTGAACCTCGACCCCCTGCTCGAGCAGCTGGCCGAGCTCGTGGCCGAGAAGGTGGCCAACCGGTTGAACGGGAACGGCGCCCCCAACGTTGGGGGCGAGTCGAACGGCGAGCCCATGCTCACGGCCGAGGCCGTGGCCAAGCGGCTCGACACGAGCGCTCGGTGGGTCTACGACCACGCCGACGAGCTCGGGGGGAAGCGGTTGAGCCGGCGGTGCCTGCGGTTCCCCGAAGGGGCGATCCGGCGCTACGTTGAGCGCCGGCGGTGACCCCCCTCCCCTTGCGGACGAGGTGAACCTGTGGCAAAGTTCGGTACAGGTAATGAGACAATCCGCCGCATGCTCCAACAGGCGTTGAAGGCCGCGATTCCCACCCAGCCCCAGCTCGCCCGGATGGCCGGGGTGAGCTACTCGGCGCTGCGCTCCTACCGGCGCGGTGAGCGCCTCCCGCCCGCAGCAGTGCTGCGGCGGCTGGCGCAGGCCCTCGGGGTTCAGGGGAAGCAGCTGGTGCGATTGGCGGCGCAGCTCGAGCGCGCGGCGGCCCAACCCACCAAGGGGAGGAAGCCATGACCGCCCTCAAGCAGCTCCGCGAGGCACGCCACCTCACGCAACGCGAACTCGCCGAACGCGCGCGCATCTCCCTGTCGCGCATGGCCGCAGCCGAGCAACAAACCCCAATCGACTGGCTGTGGCTCGAGCGGCTCGCCCGCGTGCTCGGCTGCTCGAGTGACGCTATCCTGGAACTTGCCCCGGTGCCCGTCGCCCCGCCGGATGCCATCGGCCGGGCGGAGCGGGAACTGCTGGACGCCATGCGCCGCGACGCCGAGGCCATCATCGGCGATCATCCGCTCCTCAAGCGGGGCGGGTGGCTTGGCTTGGCCCGCACCGCGTGGCTCGGCGTGCTGTTCCGGATTCGGGACAATGGGGTCGAGCGTCCCCTACTCCCGGCGCCCGCGCCCGTCGATGACCGCGCCCAGCGGCGCGTGAAGATGCACCGCGCCCGGGCGGCCGTATGAACGCGCACCGCACGCGCGTGGATTCCCCGGCCGCGCTCATCGAGCTCGCGACGGACGTGATGCGCCGCATTCAGCGCGTCGCCGTCACGACGGGGCCGGAAAGCCGGATCCGGCTGATGGGGGAGTTGAGCCTCGTGAGCATCTGTCTCGGCGGCATCGAGTACGCGACCGTCCAGGCCGCGCACGGGCTGCCAGGGTTGCCATCCCGCCACCAGCTGCGGCAGGCCGAGCGGGAGCGGCTGCCCGCATTTCAAGGGGGACGATTGCTCCCGCCGCCCACACGACGGCGGATTACGCACCAGGCGAAGCGCGTCGGGGTCGCCGTATGAGCCGCGAGTTGAACGACAATCTGAAATCCGCCAGGCGGTTCAACGAGGTGCTTCAAGCGCTGGGGTTGCCCCGCGCCGTCGTGGTGAAACACATCCCGTCCTGCAAGGCTTGGCAACGTGGCGAGTGCGACTGTACTCCGGCGGTGCTCTCAGTGCCGAGAGACGGCGAGGAAGCAGGCACCCCATGAGCCGCGCGGAGCGCCGGGCCTTCGGGCACCTCTACCGCCGCGGGAACACGTGGTGGATTCGCTACTCGGTGGGCGGCCGGCGCTACCGGGAATCGAGCGGCTCGCCGCGCGAGCAGGTCGCCGCGGACCTGCTGGTGCGCCGAGAGACCGAGCTCGGCCACGGCGTCCACGTCGCGCCGTCCGTGAAGCGCACGAGTCTCGCGGACCTGCACCAGCTCCTCCGCGACGAGTACGTGGTGCAGGGCTACCGGACCCTGGCACGGGTCGAGGATTCGTTTCGGCACCTGACCGCGCACTTCGGCGGGGCGCGGGCGACGAGTCTCACCCTCGACCGGCTGAACCGCTACGTCCGCGAGCGGCGGGAGGCCGGGGCGGCGCTCGGCACGATCTGGAACGAGCTGAAGGCGCTCAAGGCGGCGTTCCACGTGGCGCTACGGGCTGGCCGCGTCGCGCGGGTCCCCACGTTTCCGACGCTCGAGGGGGCGGACCGCGTGCGCACGGGCTTTTTCGAGGAGGCTGATTTCCGCGCGGTCCTGGCCGAGCTCGAGCCGCCGCTGCAGGCGGTGGTCACGTTCGCGTATTTTACGGGCTGGCGGATTCCCTCGGAGGTGCAGCGGTTGACGTGGCCACAGGTCGATTTCGCCGCCGGGCTCGTGCGGCTCGAGGTGGGGAGCACGAAGGGCGCGCCGGGCAAGCGCGACGGGCGCACATTCCCGTTCGCCGCGCTGCCCGCGCTTGCGGCCTTGCTCGCGCGCCAGCGGGCCCACACCGATGCCGTGGCGCGCGCGACGGGGCAGGTCATCCCGTGGGTGTTTCACCGGAACGGGCGGCCGATTCGCTATTTCGACAAGGCGTGGAAGGCCGCGCTCGACCGCGCGGCCCACACGGGGCAGGGGACGTTGCGCGTCGTGGTCCGGCCCCAGCTGCTGGGGCGCGTGCCGCACGACTTCCGGCGCACCGCGGTGCGGAACTTGGAGCGCGCTGGCGTGAGTCGGTCGGTGGCGAAGAAGCTGACCGGCCACAAGACGGACGCGGTCTACAACCGCTACGCGATCGCGCCCGAGCAGGATCTGCGCGAGGGCGTGGCCAAGC
>QHUU01000025.1 GCA_003222155.1 Gemmatimonadota bacterium
GTTGTCCATCGTCTTGGGTATGGCGACGACGTTCATCCCTTCGTCGTGCAGACGCTTGCCGTAGCTGAGCGTGTCGTCGCCCCCGATGGGGATCAGCACGTCCACACCGATGTGCTCGAGGTTCTTGAGCACGTCCTTGGTGATGTCGTTGATCGGCTCCTCGTAGCCGGTCAGATGCGGCGGCACCCGCCCGCGCGGCAGGTGGCTCGGCCGCACGCGCGACGTGTGCAGGAACGTGCCGCCGGTGCGCCCGGCGCGGTTGACGGTGGCTTCCGAGAGGGGCTGGACGTTCTCGCTGTTGTCGGCTTTCGCGTCGCGCACGTAGTCGACGAGCCCGCCCCACCCGCGCCGGATACCCACGACCTGGTATCCGTCGCGCAGCGCGCGAATCGTGATCGCGCGGATGGCGGGGTTCAGACCGGGAACGTCGCCGCCGCCGGTCAGAATCGCGATCGTGCCTTTTCCCATGGCAGAAACGTGCTCGTCTGCGGTCCAGATCGTAAGTGGCCTCGCGTGCGCCCGGAGGCCATTGTTAGAGCCCCTACACCAGAGGAGCGGGTGTGAACAGTCGAACTCTGGGCCCCACGGGCTACTCCGTCAGCGAGATCGGTTTCGGCGGCTGGGGGCTCGGCGCCGATATGTGGCGCGGCGCCGACGACGCCCTGGCACGTGAAGCGCTGCGCGCGGCGGTCGACCAGGGCGTCACGTTCTTCGATACCGCCCTGGCGTACGGCAGCGGACACAGCGAACGCCTCATCGGCGAGGTGCTGCGAGACCACATCCGCGCCGGTCGCGTCCGGATCGCCACCAAGGTGCCGCCGCTCAACGAAGAATGGCCCGGAAGGGCGAACCGGCCCCTCGCGGCCGTGTTTCCCGTCCGGCACATCGCGGCGAGCACGGAAACCTCACTCCAGAATCTCGGCGTCGAGGCCCTGTCGCTGCAACAACTCCATGTGTGGCACGATGCCTGGCTGGACGATCCGGACTGGGAGACGTGCTACGACCGGATGGGTCGTCTGAAGCGGGAAGGGAAGGTGCTGCATTGGGGTATCTCGATCAACGACCACGCGCCCGAGACGGCGCTCCGTGTGCTCGCGGACCCGCTGTTCGAGACCGCCCAGGTCATTTACAACATCTACGATCGTTCCCCCGAGGCGGCGTTGTTCGGCCTCGCACGGACCAAGCCGCTCGGGATCATCGTACGGGTACCGTTCGACGAGGGCGCGCTCACCGGCCAGATCCGATCCACCACGGTGTTTCCTCCCGGCGACTGGCGCGAGGAGTACTTCAAGGGCGACCGTCGCGCCGAGGCCGAACGCAGGGGGAAGGCACTGGCGGGGTTGCTCGATGCGGAGGTCGAGACGCTGCCGGAGCTGGCCCTGCGGTTCTGTCTGTCGTCGCCCGCGGTGTCGACGGTGATCCCCGGGATGCGGCGCCCGGCGCACGTGCGTCAAAACGCGGCGGCGTCGGCCAAAGGGCCCTTGTCGCCTCGGCTGCTTTCCCAGCTCAAGGGGCATGCCTGGGACAAGAACTGGTACCCTGACTAGGAGGGCTACGGCCGAGTCACCGTCAGCCCCGTTACCAGGCCCTCGGTGTTGTGCGCGAAGCGGATGCCGTAGATGCCGTCGGTGGACTTGAGTTTCCCCGGGGCCACAAGGTCCGCCCTGGCGTAGGTGGCGACGACCGTGCCGTTCATGACGCAGGCCACCTTGTCTCCTTTCACCGACAGCGCGATGTCCTGCGTGACGGGCTGGCCCGGCGCCGCCGCCCGGTGC
The DNA here is from genome assembly GCA_003222155.1 of Gemmatimonadota bacterium. Classification (GTDB taxonomy): domain Bacteria; phylum Gemmatimonadota; class Gemmatimonadetes; order Gemmatimonadales; family GWC2-71-9; genus AG41. The sequence continues at coordinate 1,776 of QHUU01000025.1, forward strand.
ACCGCGGCGTTCGACTCGCCGTGTCGCCCATTCATCGCGAAGGGCGCAGCTCCGAACCCACGCACGATGAAGGTCCCGTTTCCGTACGCCGCGCAGTACAGCAGACTCTGGTGGTCCGTGCCCAGGTCGTTCCCGCCAATGAAAACGCCGTAGGGGTGCGGGTGATCGTTCAGGTTCATGTACTTGGGCTCGGTGAAGGTGGCCTTGACCGTGTAGTCGCCCTGGGCGGTGTTGGCCGGGTTCCAGTAGTTGGCAGCGGGGCCGGTGGTCGCGTGGAGCGCGTCGCCCTCCTTCGCGAGTCTGGTGTCCTTGATCGTTCGTCCCTGACCCGCGTCGCGCGCATCCACCGCGCCCTGCCAGCCTGGAGCCGAGATCCCCCCGCCGGTGACGGGGCGCACCCGCTCCTCCTGTGTCACGGCCTGTGCGGGGAGGCCGAGGATCGTAAGTGTCAAGACGGCGACCGCGGAGACTCGGCGCATGGTGTTCTCCCGTGTCAGTACGGATGTAGCGCCTTCACTCGCGCCTCCAGATCGGCCGGCTCAGTCGCCACCACACGACCCAGCGGCGTCACGTAGATGCGTACTGTGGGCGCGCCCGGGATCACAGTTGGCCCGAACGCAAAGCGCCACACGCGCGGGTGTCCGGCCAGCTGGGGCGCGCCCTGCCAGAGGAACGTGCTGGCCTGCGTCCCCATCTCCGGAGGCGGCGCGCCGAGCAGCGTGCCGACGGCCATGAGGGAGGCGGCCCACGAGGCGCCCGCGAGCAGGGCGGCCACGAAAGCCGCCATGACCGTCAGCCAGAACAGGCGAGCCATGGCGGATTCCGGGTCGGGGCCATGTGTAACTGATAGCGCCGGAGCGCCGGCCGCACAACAGGACGGGTCAGCGCACCACGAACGGCGGCTGCTCGACATCACGCCGGGCGCCCTCACGCGTCAATGGCAGTGCTGAGCCTGACAGGTTCCTAACTTCCGCGGCTGTCCGTCCGATCATTTCGCGAGCATAATTGTCCGGACATGTTCCTCGCGGTGTGCGCCCTCCTCCATTGCTGCGACTCGGCGCCGACTTATTCGGGTCGGGACCACCAGGTCGACGTGCAGATTCCGCGGTTCGAAGCCGATGCCACGATCGACGGCGACCTCGCCGACTCGGTCTGGACCCATGCCGCGCGGTTGACCGGCTTCTCGCAGTACGCCCCCAACGACGGCCTGGCGGCGGCGGACTCCACCCAGGTACTGGTCTGGTACTCGGCCACGGCGATCTACTTCGGCATTCGGGCGTTCGAGCTGCACGGCCGCCCCACGATGACGTTGGCGAATCGCGACCAGATCTTCGACGACGACAACGTGCAGATCCTGCTCGGCACGTTTCACGACGGGAAACGGGCCTCGATGTTCGCCGTGAATCCCGTCGGGGTCCAAGGCGACGGCTCCCTGATCGAGGGTGCCAACGTGACCGCGAGCGGATTCATCGGTGGCGCCGTCGTGGGACGGGAGCAACCGGACCTGAGTCCGGACTTCGTGTTTCAGTCGCGCGGGCACGTGACCGAGTGGGGTTACGAGGTCGAGGTGCGCATTCCGTTCAAGAGCCTCCGGTATCAACCGCGCCAGCCGCAGGACTGGCGGTTGAACATCGTGCGCCAGGTCAAACATTCGGGCGTCGAGGATTCCTGGTTCCCGGCACGCCGCGCGAATGCGACGTTCGTCGGGCAAGCGGGCAACCTGGTCGGTCTGAACGGCATGCATCGCGGTCTGGTGGTGGACCTGAATCCGGAGGCGACCGGGAAAGCGAGCGGTGCCCCCACTCCCAGCCGAGGCTATCAGTACGACGTGGGAGACCCCCAGGTGGGCGGCAACGTCCGCTGGGGGGTTTCGGACAACCTCACGCTCAACGGCACGATCAAGCCGGACTTTTCGCAGGTCGAATCGGACGCGGGCCAGCTGGCGTTCGATCCGCGGCAGGCGCTGTTCTTTCCGGAGAAACGACCGTTTTTTCTGGAAGGAAGCGAGCTGTTTCAGGTGCCCCAGAACCTCATCTATACACGTCGTATCGTCCAACCAATCGCGGCGGTCAAGCTCACCGGGACCAGCTTCGGCACCGATATCGGTCTCCTGTCGGCGGTGGACCAGAAGTTCGCGTCGGCGACGGGCACGGACAATCCCATTTTCACGATCCTGCGGGCGCAAAAGAGCCTTGGTCGAGACTCGCGCGTCGGCCTCGCATACACCGATCGGATCGAGGGCGGAGACTACAACCGCGTCGCGGAGGTCGACAGCCGCCTCGTCTTCAAGGACATTTACGGACTCAACCTGCAGCTCGCGGGCAGCCGCACGCGCGTCGGGGGCGTGACGACGACCGCGCCGCTGTGGCTGAGCCAGTTCACCGTGCAGCATCGCATCTGGGGTCTGCGCAGCCTGTTCGCCGGCATCTCGGACGAGTTTCGCGACGCGAGTGGATTCATCGGTCGGGCGGGGATCGTGCATTCGTACGTCGATCCGAGCTACACGACCTATGGGGGGTCCGGGGCGCTGCTGCAGCGGTTCACGGGCGACATCGTGGTGGACGGCATCTGGCAGTATCAGAACTTCATCCACGGGCGTCACCTGCAGGACAAGAAGCTGCACTTCAACGGCAACGCGGCCTTGCGGGGCGGCTGGAACGTCGGCGCGGGTTATTTCGTGGAATCGTTCGGTTACGATGCCGCCCTCTACGCCGGCTACCGTCTCGGAGCGTCAGGCGCGCCGTTCACGGGACAGCCGACGATCACGAACGGCGAATACATAGTCCAGATCGGGACGCCGCAGTGGAAGCATTTCAGTGGCGGCGGCTACTTCCTGCAGGGCCACGATGAGAACTTCTTCGAGTGGGCCTCGGCCGATTTGCGACTCCTGAGCGTGGACGTGTCGTACCGCCCCACGGAGCGGCTTCGTAACACCGTCAGCTATTTCTGGCAGCAGGTGAATCGCCGCACCGACGGCAGCCTGGTGAACGTCGGTCGGGTGCTTCGGACCAAGCTCGAATACCAGCTGTCGCGTCCGCTGTTCGTGCGGGTGGTGGGCCAGTACGTCCAGGACAAGACGGACTCGCTGCGCGACGACTCGCGCACCGGCGCGCCGATTTTCATCCAGGGGCCGGACAGCCTCACTCGCGCGGCCGCTTCGCACAGCAATCTCTTCCACGTCGATGTGCTGCTCAGCTATCAACCGGTCCCGGGGACGGTGGTGTTCGCCGGGTACGGCAGCAACACGGTGGACGAGGAGGCCTTCCGGTTCCGGGGGCTCACCCGCACGGACGACGCGTTCTTCCTCAAGCTGAGCTATTTGTTCAGGCTCTGAGCCGCGTGTAGACAAGTCGCTTCCCCGCTGATAGCTTCGCCGCTTCCCATTCAACCCTATGCCACCGTTCCTTGCAGAACTGCTCGGCACCATGCTGTTGATCATCCTGGGCGATGGCGTGGTCGCCAACGTGGTGCTCAACAAGACCAAGGGCCAGAACGCCGGGTGGATCGTCATCACCGCGGGCTGGGCGTTCGGCGTTGCGGTCGCCGTGTATGCCGTCGGCAGCTTCAGCGGCGCGCATTTGAACCCCGCGGTGACCATCGGCCTCGCCTCCATCGGCAAGTTCGCGTGGGCCAACGTGCCGGTATATGTCGCGGCGCAGCTGCTCGGCGCATGGCTGGGCGCGACCATCGTGTGGCTGGCCTACCTGCCGCACTGGCCCGTGACGGAGAGCCAGGGCGGGAAGCTGGCCGTATTTTGCACCGCCCCTGCCATCCGCAACACGAGTGCGAATCTCCTGACCGAGATCATCGGCACGTTCGTCCTGGTCCTGGGGGTGCTGGCCATCCTGACACCGAAGAATCTCAACCCCGTACACGGCTGGGACGCGGGGTTCGGCCCGTTCCTGGTCGGAATCCTCGTGTGGGCCATCGGCCTGTCGCTGGGCGGGCCGACCGGCTACGCGATCAACCCGGCGCGCGATCTGGGTCCCCGGCTCGCGCACGCGCTCCTGCCGGTCGCGGGCAAGGGGAATTCGGACTGGGGCTACGCGTGGATACCGGTGGCTGGGCCGATCATCGGGGGCGTGCTCGCGGCGGTCCTCTATAAGACCGTATGGCCGGCATGAAACACATCCTGGCTCTGGACCAGGGAACCACGAGCTCGCGCGCCATCGTGTTCGACCACAGCGGCAGCGTCGTGGCTTCGGCGCAGAAGGAGTTTCGCCAGATTTTTCCCCAACCCAGCTGGGTGGAGCACGATGCGACGGAGATCTGGGCCACGCAGCTGCACACGGCGACGGAGGCGCTCGCCAAGGCCGGACTCACTGCCCCCGACATCGCCGCCATCGGGATAACGAATCAGCGCGAAACCACCGTGGTCTGGGACCGCGAGACGGGCGAGCCGGTGCATCACGCCATCGTGTGGCAGGATCGCCGCACGGCCGCCCGCTGCGACCAGTTGAAGGCCCGCGGGCTGGCGCCATTGATCAAGCGTAAAACGGGCCTCGTGGTGGACGCCTATTTCTCCGGCACGAAGCTCGAGTGGCTGCTGCGCAATGTCCCGGGTGCCCGCGCCAAAGCCAAGGCCGGCAAGCTGGCGTTCGGCACCGTGGACTCGTGGCTGGTGTGGAATCTCACGGGCGGGCGCGTCCACGTGACCGATCCGAGCAACGCGTCGCGCACGATGCTGTTCAATCTGCGCACCGGCGATTGGGACGACGAGCTGCTGGAGTTATTCGGCGTGCCGCGCTCGGTGTTACCGGCCGTGGGCTCGTCGAGCGAAGTGTACGGCGAAACGACGCTGTTCGGGGGGGGCGGATCGATTCCCATCGCGGGCATTGCGGGCGACCAGCAGGCTGCCCTGTTCGGCCAGGCGTGCACGCAGCCCGGCATGGTGAAGAACACTTATGGGACCGGCTGTTTCATGCTCATGAACACCGGTACCAAACCGATCGCATCCAAGAACAATCTGTTGACGACCGTGGCGTGGCGCATCGGGAACCGGACCGAGTACGCGCTGGAAGGCAGCATCTTCATCGCCGGTGCGGTGGTGCAATGGCTGCGCGACGGACTGGGCATCATCGAGTCGTCGTCCGAGGTCGAGGCCCTGGCCTCGCGGGTGGATGATACGGGCGGGGTGTATCTGGTCCCCGCCTTCGCCGGACTGGGCGCACCGCACTGGGATCAATATGCGCGTGGCATTCTCGCGGGCGTGACGCGCGGCACGACGGCGGCGCACGTCGCGCGCGCGGCGCTCGAGGGCATCGCGTTTCAGGTGGCCGACGTGCTGCGCGCGATGGAGGCCGACGCGAAGATCAAGCTGAAGGAGCTGCGCGTGGATGGCGGCGCGTCCGCGAACAACCTGCTGATGCAATTCCAGTCGCACCTGCTCGGCGTTCCCGTGGTACGCCCCAAGGTCACGGAAACCACGGCGCTGGGCGCGGCCTATCTTGCAGGATTGGCCGTGGGCTACTGGAAGGACCAAAAACAGATCGCGACGCAGTGGCAGGTGGATCGCCGGTTCACGCACGCGATGAAGCCCGGGCAGCGCAAGCAGCTCGAGGCCGGCTGGCGCAAGGCACTCGAGCGGGCCAAGCGATGGGAAGCGACGGGCTGAGGCTCGGGAGGCTCCATGGAAGTCGTCATCAAGCGAGACTACGACCAGATGAGCCGGGCGGCGGCGCAGCTCGTCGTCGACGTGCTCAACACCAAGCCGAACGCCGTGCTCGGCATGGCGACCGGGTCCACGCCGCTCGGCCTCTATCAGGAGCTGGTGCGGCTGCACCAGGCGGGGCACGTCGACTTCTCTCGCGTCACGACGTTCAACCTCGACGAATACGTCGGTCTGCCCGCGAATCATCCGCAGAGCTACCACTACTTCATGGACGAGCACTTCTTCCGGCACGTGAACATCCCCCGGCACAACATCAACATTCCCTCCGGCACGACCAGCAACTACCCCGCCTTCTGCCAGTGGTACGAGGGGCGGATCGCGGAATGCGGCGGGATCGACCTGCAGATCCTGGGCATCGGCTCGGACGGCCACATTGCATTCAACGAGCCGGGGAGCTCCCTGAGCTCGCGCACCCGGCTCAAGACGCTGTCCAAGCAGACCATCGACGACAACGCCCGGTTCTTCGACGCCCGAGAGGATGTGCCGGTCTATGCGATCACGATGGGCGTCGGGACCATCCTCGATGCGCGCAGGCTCGTCCTGGTGGCGAGCGGCCAGACGAAGGCGAAAGCGATCGCCCAGGCTGTGGAGGGACCGGTCACGAGCATGGTGACGGCCAGCGCCCTCCAGCTGCACCGTGATGCGACCGTCATCGTCGACGAGGAGGCGGCCGCGGGCCTGACCATGCGCGACTACTACGAGTTCATCTACGCGGCCAAGCCGGCGGCGCCGCAGTCGTGAGCGATCGTGTGGACCCACTCACGTACGGCGTGGACGGCGTGCGCGGTCTGCTGACCGGGAGGACCCACTTTGGCGTCCCGCTCGATATTGCGGTGCTGCTGGGTGTGGGTGTCCTGTTCGTGGCCCTCGGGGCGTGGCGGTTCTCGAAAATCGAGGCTTGATGCTGGCGCTGCAGACCCCTCCTCCTGCGATCGTTTACACCACGGCCGAGAGCACTACCTTCCGGCTGACGCCCACCGACACCCTGGTGTTCAAGCCGTCGGACGCGACCTCGGAGGGAAAGGTCTACGTCTTCGTCGATCCGCGGAAAACGTTCCAGCCCTTGATCGGCATCGGCGGAGCACTGACGGATGCCGCGGCCGAGACCTTCGCCAAACTGCCCGCCGCACGGCAGGACGAAGTGATCGCGGCGTATTACGGCACCGACCGCGGGATCGGGTACACCCTGGGTCGGACCAACATCAACAGCTGTGATTTCTCGAGCGAGAGCTACACCTACGTCACGGAGGGCGATTCGGCCCTGACGTCCTTTTCGATCGCACACGATCTGCGCTACAAGGT
>QHUU01000096.1 GCA_003222155.1 Gemmatimonadota bacterium
TCTCCCAGGCCCTCTCCGCGTTCGATTTTCGCCCCGGCGACCGGATTGTCACGACGCGCACCGACTACCCATCGAACCAGCTGATGTACCTGTCTCTGGCGCAGCGTGCCGGGGTCGAGACCGTGCGCGCCGACGATCTCCCAGACGGCGGCGTCGACCCGGAGAGCGTCCGCCGCCTGGCGCGCCATGCCCGCACGCGGCTGGTTGCGCTCTCGTGGGTGCCGACCAATTCGGGGCTGGTACAGGACGCGCGCGCCGTCGGCGAGGTCTGCGCCGAGCTGGATGTGCCGTACCTGGTCGACGCCTGTCAGACGGTGGGGCAGATGGCGATCGACGTGAGCGCGCTCCGGTGCGACTTCCTCGCCGCCACGGGGCGCAAGTTCCTGCGGGGCCCGCGCGGCATCGGATTCCTGTACGTGTCCGACCGCCTGCTCGACCGTGGGGCGTTCCCGCTGTTTCTCGACATGCGCGGCGCCGACTGGACCGACCCCGACACGTTCCGCCTGGCGGACGGTGCGCGGCGCTTCGAGAACTGGGAGTTCGCCTACGCCCTCGTCGTGGGGCTCGGCGCCGCCGCCCGCTATGCGCTCGCGGCGGGTGAGCCCGGCCACGAGCGAGCCTGGCGGCTCGCCGCGCTGCTGCGCGAGCGGCTCGACCGCGTGCCCGAAGGGCGGGTACTCGACCGCGGCCGGGAGCGGTGCGCCATCGTCACGCTCGACGTCCGGGGCCGCGATGCCGCCGAGCTCGAACTCCGCCTCCGCGAGCGCGGCATCAACACCAGCTCGGCCGACCGCATGTCGGGCGTGCTCGACATGGACGACAAGCGTGCCGCCACGGTGCTGCGCTTCTCGCCCCACTACTACAATACGGAAGACGAGCTCGACGCCGCCGTCGCGGCGTTGATCGAGCTGGTCCGCCAATGACCCGACGGCTCGCGCTGTTGCTGGCGATTCCGTGGGCGGCGTCGCCCGCGCAGGCGCGCAGGAGTCAGCATGCCACGGTGACGCAGGCCATCGGCGCGACCGAGGTGACTATCGTCTACAACCGGCCGGGCGCGCGGGGCCGCAGTCTGTTCGGTGAGCTGGTCCCATGGGGCAAGGTGTGGTGTCCTGGCGCCGACGAGGCCACGACGATCGCCATCACCAAGGATGTGCTGGTCGCAGGACAGCGCCTCGCCGCCGGCAAGTACAGCCTCTGGGCCATCCCCGGCCCCGGCGAGTGGACGCTGATCTTCAGCAAGGCGGCGGACGTCTTCCACATTCCCTATCCCGGCCCCGCCCAGGACGCGCTGCGCGTCACGGCAAAACCCCAGGCGGGGGCCTTCATGGAAGCTCTGGCGTTCTACTTCCCGACCGCGGACGCGGACCGGGCCCTCTTGAACCTGCACTGGGGCGAGACCGTCGTGCAGGTCCCGCTGGCGGCGCCGTAGCACCGACCCCCTAGGCTTCGTAGCGTCGAATCCGCGACCCGTTGCCGGCAGAACGGGCCTGGACGAGCGCCGCGCTCGCGTGCTCGAGCAAGCTGGCGGGGTCGAGCGGAGTCTCGTGGAGATCCCCGACCGCCTCGAAGCCGGCGCGCACGCTCAGGGGCGGAAGACCGGCGGGCCTCGGGCCCGCCCCCTCGATCACCCCCGAGAGCCGACGGGCCATCCGCGCGGCGCCCTCGGGAGCGGTCGAGGGAGCGAGCACCAGGAATTCGCCGGCGGCGGCACGCCCGATGGCATCCGAGGCGCGGCCGCTGGCCTGGAGCAGCCGCGCCGCGAAGGCGACGACGACCGGTGAAGCCGCCGCCGCCCCCGAGGGTGCGTCGTGCGATTCCGGCTCGACCGAGAACGCCACGCAGGCGAGCGGGGCGTGCCGGCGAAACGCGTCCGAGACCAGCTCGCGCGCGCGCCGCTCGAGCCCCCGCCTGGTGTACAAGCCCCCCGCCGGCTCTGTGTCCTCCTCCAGCACGTGGTCGGTCTCGAGCTTGACGCGAGTGAACGCGTCGACCTTCAGCATCAGCTCCTCGGCGTTGACTCCGAGGCTCAGATAGTCCCACGCTCCCGCCTCGAGAGCGGCCAGGCGCTGCTGCTTGGTCGCCGGCGTCGAGGTGATCATGATCACGGGGGTATGCCACGACACGGCCCTGGCCTGCCGCAGCTTGCGGCACACGACGATACTGTCCAGGTCCTGGAGGTTCGCGTCCATGAGGACCACGTCCGGCCGCATGTCCGCCGCGTGCTCCAGCAACTCGAGCCCGCTCGTCACGGACAGGACCCGGTATCCCTGCGGGGCGAGCATGCTGTCGAGCGCCCGGGTGAGCCACGTGCCGGCGTGCGCGACGAGTGCGACAGGTATGCGGATGAAGGGCGTGCGCTGAGGCAAGCTCGTGCTTTCGAAATGAGGGCGTGCGTTACTGCCTAGGGCGCCCCGGTACTGCTGGTGCGCTCGAATGTCGCCGTGGGACTGCCGGGGAAAAACCGGGCAAAACCCTAGGTCAGGCGTGGAGAAGACCCGGGGTTCGCGGCGGGGCTTCAGGGCTCGATGAGCCCCTCGCGAATCGCGTAGCGGACGAGGCCGGCGACATCGTGCACGTTCAGCTTCTTCATCACGCGTGTGCGGTGGAACTCGGCGGTCTTGGGGGTGATCGCGAGCAGCGCGGCGACCTGTTTGGTCGATTTGCCCTCGGCCACGAGCTGCACGACCTGGCGCTCCCGGGAGGTGAGCCGGCCGCGGTCTTCCGCGGCAGCGGCCCGGCAGGCGTCGACGACGGCCTGCGAGACGCCCGCCCCCACGTAGAACCCGCCGCGCGACACCTGCTGGATGGCCTGGGCGAGGTCTTCTCCCGCCTGCGTCTTGAGCACGAACCCCCGCACGCCCGCGCGGACCGCGTCCGTCACCAGGCGCTCCTGCTCGAGCGCCGTCAGCATCACGACCTGGGTTTCGGGGCACGCCTCCACGATCTGGCGCGCGGCATCGATGCCGTTCAGGAGCGGCATCATGATGTCGAGCACCGCGACGTCCGGCTCGAGCTCCCGCGCCACCTCGACCGCCGCACGCCCGTCGGATGCCTCGGCCACCACCTCGAGGCCGTGGCGCTCGAGCAGGGCGCGCACGCCCTGCCGGAGCACGACGTGGTCGTCAGCCAGCACTACGCGTAGCGACATCGTTCCTCCGCCGGGTCCCGAGCTCCTCTATACGGAGCGACCCGGCACGGCGTCAAGCGGCCTGCGTCACGGCACGGGGGAAGTACCCATGCGGTAGCGAGTTATCGGTTACTGTTCGATCATGCCCTCCGAGCCCTCCCGCCTCTCCAAATCGCGCTATCTCTCGGGCCTCCAGTGTCACAAGCAGCTGTGGTGGCGGGTGCACGAGCCCGAGGCGCCGGAGCTGTCCCCGTCCGCCGGGCAGCGGAACCTGTTCGCCCAGGGGCGGGAAGTCGGTGAGCGGGCGCGGCGCCACGTCCCGGGGGGTGAGCTCATCGATCTCCCGTTCCATCAGTACGACAACAAAGTCGCGGCCACGCGCGAGGCCCTGCAGCGCGGCGTGCCGGCGATCTACGAAGCCTGGTTCCTGGCGGACGAGGCCTACGTGGGGGTGGACATCCTGGAGCGCACGTCCCGCGGCTACGGCGTGATCGAGGTCAAGGCGTCCAACAGCCGCAAGCCCGAGCATCTGCCGGACGCCGCCGTCCAGGTGCACGTGCTGCGGCGCGCGGGGCTCCAGGTGGAGCGGGCCGAGGTGATGCATCTCAACCGGGAATGCCGCTACCCCGACCTGTCCAACCTGTTCGTCCGGGAGGACGTGACGGCGCTCGTCGAGTCGGTGCTGATCGGCGTGCCGGACGAGCTCGCGGCACAGCGGCGGATGCTCGAGGGACCGCTTCCCGATGTACCGATCGGCGAGCATTGCACGAGCCCGTACGACTGTCCCTTCATCGCGCGCTGCTGGCCCAAGCTCCCCGACCACCATGTCAGCAAGCTGTACCGCATCGAGCGCAAGCGGGCGCTGGAGCTCGAGGCCGACGGGTACGCGACGATCTACGATCTCCCGTCGGACCTGGAGCTCTCGATGATTCACGCGCGCCAGGTGAAGGCGGTGCAGAGCGGGCGCATGGTCGTGGAGGCCGCGCTCACGAAGGCGCTCGCCCACTTCGCGTCACCGCTCGCGTTTCTCGATTTCGAGACGGTGAGCCTCGCGATCCCGCGCTGGCCGGGGTGCCGGCCGTGGCAGCAGGTGCCGGTGCAGTTCAGCGTGCATGTGGAGGAACGGGGCCGCGGCCTCGTGCATCATGAGTGGATCGCGGATGGACCCGAGGATCCGCGGCCGGCGCTCGCCGCGGCGCTGGTCGACGCGTGCGCTGGAGCCAGGAAGGTCGTGGCATACTACGCGAGCTTCGAGCGCGACTGCCTGAAGCAGCTCCGGGAGGCCGTGCCACGCTTCGCGAAGGACCTCGAGCGGATCGAAAAGCGCCTCCTGGACCTGCTGCCCGCGATTCGCAACCACGTCTACCATCCCGACTTCGGAGGCGGGTTCAGCATCAAGAAGACGCTGCCCGCGCTCGTGCCGGGGCTGTCGTACTCGGATCTGAAGGTGCAGGACGGCGAGGTGGCGACGGTGGAGCTGCAGCGACTGATGCTCCAGGGCGCCGAGCTGCCGGCGGGCGAGCGGGCGGCGTTGCGGGACGCGTTGCTGCGCTATTGCGAGCGGGACACGTGGGCGATGGTCAAGCTGCTGGAGACATTGAGGAGCTTGGTCGCGGATCAGCTGGAGCTGTTCTGAGCCGCCTGGAAGTCCTCCGGCGTATCCACGTCCACCAGCACCGCGGCCGGCCGGTCCACGTACAGCGCCTCGTGCTTGTGCGCCTGCACCACCGCCTTGCCGCACCCCTCTCCCGTCCACGCCAGCAGCTCGCCGAACAGCGTTCGTCGGAACAGCAGCGGCGGTGCGGTGACGTCGCCGTAGCGCGACACGATGAGCGGCGCGGCGCTCGTGCCCGCCCGGCGAACCAGCTCCGCCAGCGCGGCCTCGCTCACATGCACCATGTCGCCCAGGAGCACCACGGCCGCGTCCACGTCTTGGCCGAGCAGGTCGAGCCCAGCGTGCAGCGACGCGCTGGTCGGACCCGTGAAATCGGGATTGAGCGCGATCTCCACGTGGAGGCCAGCGAGCACGGCGCGCGCCCGGTCGGCCTCGTGGCCGAGCACCACCACCACCGGCGACAGCCCGGCCACGAGCGCGCGGCGTGCGGCACGCCGAACCAGCGACTCGCCCTCGAGCTCGAGCAGCATCTTGTTCCTGCCCATGCGACGGGAGGCGCCGGCGGCGAGCACGACGCCGGCCACCCGGAGCCGCTCAGTCGGTTTGGGCATGGATGGGGGCGAGGCGCTCTCGCAGCGACCGGGTCCGGCGGCCGGAACGCACCGCGAGAACCTCGGCGATCACCGCCAGCGCCACCTGTTCGGCGCCGTCGGTCCCGATGTCCAGGCCCACGGGGCCGTACACGCGACCCTCGTCCAGCGGGCCCTCCGCAGCGAGGGTCCGCAGCATGCGATCGGTGCGCTGGCGCGGGCCCAACATACCGATGTACGAGACCGGCGTCTTCAAGAGCGCGCGCAAGTATGCCTGATCGTCGGCGAAGTTGTGGTTCATCACGACGGCGTAACACTCGACATCGAGCGCCGTCGCCCCGGCCAGCTCGTCGCCCCCGCTCCGCACCAGCGCCGCGGCGCCCGGGAACCGCTCGGCGGTGAGATAGCCGGGGCGCCGATCGACCACCACGACCCGGAACCCCACATCGGCCGCGAACCGTACCAGCGGCCGCGCGTCGTCTCCCGCACCCAGGACCACCAGTTGCGGTGGCGGACGCAGCACGTCGAAGAATATCGAACGGCCGGCGATCTCGTGGATTCCCGACTGCCCCGCCTCCAGCAGCTCGCGCCCCTTGATCACGGTGCGCGCCGTCATGTCCGTCGCTCCGAGCTCGCCCTCGGCGCCGTCGGCGGTCACGAGGAGACGTTTCCCGTTTCCCGTTTCCCGGTTCCCGACGAGCATTGTGCAGACCACGAACGGGCGGCGGCCGTCCAGCAGCTCCCGTTCCCGCGGCCTCGCGTCCGCGGGCTCGACGTACACGTCGACCTGTCCTTCGCAGCCCACGCCCAGGTCCCAGGCCGCGATTTCGTCGGCGCTGGAGCAGTAGCTCCGGAGCCCGGGCGCTCTGCTGCGGATCACCTGCAGCGCCACCTCCCGCACGTCCTGCTCGAGGCAGCCGCCGCTCACGTTTCCCGCGCAGCGCCCGTCGCTCGCGACGGCGAGCTTGGCGCCCTCGTGACGGTACGCCGAGCCCCGCACCCGCACGACCGTCGCCAGCGCGGCGGGCTTCCGCTCACGCCGGACCCCGGCCAGGAAATCGAGCACCGCGCGCGTTTCAAGCCACTGTTTCATGCGATCTCCCCTCGGGTAATCTAGCGACTGCGCGGGGCTTGCCCGGCAGGGACCCGGGGGTAGCTTCTCCGTTCAGCCACGCGGAACCATCTCGACGGAGGACCCGCCCGTGAATCGCACTGCCACGCTGCTCCTGCTCGCCGCCCTGCCCGCCGGGCTGCTCATCGCGCGCCGCGGCCCGGAGGACGAATCGGTCTTCGTCCGAGGCCTCCGGCCCGACCAGCACGAGTCGGTGCTGTACGTCTGGACCAGCGACGCCGACCAGAAGGATCCCGACTTCCTCGCCGTGATCGACGCGAGCCCCACGTCGTCGAGCTACGGCAAAGTCCTCACGACCGTACCGACGAGTGCTCCCGCCAACGAAGCACACCACTTCGGGTACACCGTGAACGCCGACCGCATCTTCGCGGGCGGGCTGTTCTCCAACCGGCTGTTCATCTACGACGTCGCGGCCGACCCGAAGCACCCCAAGCTCATCAAGACGGTGCCCGATCTGGCGGCGAGCACCGGCTTCTCGGGACCGCACACCTTTTACGCCGTGCCCGGTGGCGTGATGATCGCAATGCTCGGCGCGAAGGACGGAGGCGCGCCGGGAGCGCTCGTGCAGCTCGACAACGACGGCAATTTCGTGAAGGCCCTCCCCGCCCCGAAGTACATGTACGATGTGGGCATCAAGCCGGAGCTGAACCTCATCGTCACGTCGAGCTGGGCTCATCCGCACGCGGTCAAAGCCGGCAATACGCCGATGGACCAGGTGGGCGACGAAGTCGTGGCGTGGGACTACAAGACCGGCAAGGTCCTCCAGACCGAGCATCTCGACAAGGCCCCGCTCGAGGTGCGCTGGCTGCACGGCGCCGCGGCGCGCGGCGGCTTCATCAACTGCGCCTTCGGGAACAGCGTGTGGCACTGGGAGGTGGGGCACGACGGGAAGCTCACGTTCACGCGGGTGATCAAGCTGGCCGACAACGCCATCCCGGCGGACATGCGGATCTCCTACGACAACAAGTTCCTGTTCGTGTCCCTGTTCGGCGGCGGTGCGGTGCAGCAATACGACATCGCCGATCCAGGGCAGCCGAAGCTCGTGAGCACGGTGGCCTTCCCCCAGGCGCAGATGATGAAGCTCACGCCCGACAACAAGCGCCTGTACGTCAGCAACTCGCTGCTCTCGAACCTGGACGGCAAGGTGCCCTACCGGGTGCGCCTCATCGACGTGGGCGCCAAGGGCATGACGCTCGACCCCGTGTTCGACGTGGACTTCGAGCATCTCCCGACAGGACAGGCGCGGCCGCACGACATGCTGCTGAAATGAAAAGAGGCGTCGAGCAAAAACGTCACGCCAAGGCGTAGCACAAAGGCGTGGCACAAAGGCGTAGCACAAAGGCGTCGCGCACATTACCGCCAATGCCCTCCGGCCCGGCGTTCCTGTTCGATCTCGACGGCACGCTCGTCGACAGCGTGTATCAGCACGTGCTCGCGTGGCGCGAGGCGCTCGAGAGCGTGGGAATCGAGCTCTCCGTGTGGCGCATCCACCGCCGCATCGGGATGAGCGGCGGCTTGTTCGTCAACGCCCTGTTCCGCGAAACGGGACGGGACCTGAAGCCGGAACAGGCGGCCCAGATCCGGCGTGTCCACGCCGAGGCCTACGCGCGCCAGGTGTCGCAGGTGCGTCCCCTCCCCGGAGCGCGGGAGCTCCTCGCCTATCTCACCAAGGCCGGCGTCCCGTGGGCGATCGGGACGAGCGGGCGGATGGAGAGCGCCAAGCCCAACCTCGACATGCTCGCCATCCCCGCCGGCGTCCCGATCGTGACCCGCGACCAGGTGGAGCACGCCAAACCCGACCCCGATCTGTTCCTCGCGGGCGCAGACCGGCTGGGAGTCCCGATCGACGAGTCGGTGGTGGTGGGAGACAGCGTGTGGGACCTGCTGGCGGCGCGGCGCGCGCGCGCGATCGGCGTGGGGCTGTTGTCGGGCGGGTACGGAGAGGAAGAGCTCGAGCGGGCCGGCGCGTATCGCGTGTACCAGGATCCCGCCGATCTGCTGCAGCACCTGGACGAGGTCGGCGTCCGGATCGGGAGCAGCCCTCCCTAGAAGTGCTCCTCCGTGACAGGCAGCCGGACCACCCGGTCCCAGGCGCTCGTCTGCCAGTTGTCCGGACGCTCCCGCTCACGCACCCAGGGCGGTAGCGGCAGCGCGAGGTGGTCCGACAAGGCCTCCACATACGGCTCGTACATGCGGCGCAACTCGGTGAGCCGCGGCTCGAAGTCGGGCCGGCCCTTGAGCGCCAGGCCGCCGGCCGCGAGCCGCTCGCGCAACCGCGCCAGCTGCGCCGATGGCAGCCGCTCCTCCGGCCGACGCGGCGGCGTGCTGAACACCTGCGCCAGATCCACCACGGCGTGCCGCGCCATCGCGAATGTCAGCTCCGCCTGCCGCAGGCACCACCCCTCGAGCCCCACCATGATGAGGGCGCTCGCATCCAGGATCGTGGTGAGCGCGGCGAGCCACGACTCGTTGTAGTGCTGCGAGCGGAAGTACGCGAGCGGCGGATACGACAGATGGCTTTCGAGCACGTCCGCGGCCCAGTGCTCCCACTCGCGCAACAGCTCGGCCAGCGCCGCGCTGCCGGGATCACTGCGGTGCCGCCACAACAGCTCCGAGGCGCTGGGCGGCGATCCGGCGCGGGCGTCGAGCAGCGAGATCGCCACCTCGCGGCGCGAAAACGCCTGGTAGATCACCGGGAAATAGCCGATCACCGCCGCGAGGAACGCGAACCCGGTGCCCGCCTCCACGACCGCGAGGGTCTTGGCGAGCGCGCTGCGCGGCACCACGTCGCCCAGGCCGAGCGTGAAGAACGTCGTGCCGCTCATGTACACGTCCGTCCAAAAGCCGGTGCCGCCTTCTCCCGCCACCGTCATCGCCGAGCCCGCGGCCCATTGCAGCAGCCCGAACGAGAAAACGCTGCCCGCCGCCCACAGCGCAAGCAGCGCGATGAGCGAGAGCGGCCCGTAGAAGGACAGAAAGGCGTCACGGCGCCGGCCCGTGAGCACCCGCGCCGTGGCGCGCCACGGCGCCCAGGTATAGCGGTAGAACATCTTCGTGAGGCGGATTCGCCCGCTCACCCGACGCGGCAGGATGATCGTCTCGAACGCGTCCCACAAGACCACGGCGAGCAACAGTACGCCCGCCACTCCCCCGATCCAGCGCATGACGCCCGCTCCCGGCCCCGAGAAGGTTGACTAACGGTCGGACTGACCCCGGGCGCAAGCCCGGGGCAGCCGCTGGCGAGCCTCCCGCACGGCCGGTAAACTTGCTCGGTGAGCTTCGACCGGGTGAGGCGCGGGTGCGGCGCTGCGCTCACCGCCCTCGTGGGCGTGTGCGTCGCCCCGGGTGCGTCGGCGAGCCAGGCGCCACCCGACTCCACCCCGGCACGCGCTCCGGACCGCCTGTTCGAAGCGACCGAGCCGCTCCAGCTCACCCTGCAAGCCGACTTCGGCGCTCTCAACAAGAACCGCGGCAACGACAAGCCGAACCACCCCGGTGTGCTCTCTTACACCACAGCGGCGGGCGATTCCGTGGCGCTCGACGTGCAATTGCATACCCGCGGGCACTTCCGGCTGGGCCGGTGCCAGTATCCGCCACTCAAGATCGTCTTCAACCGCGAGCAGACGGCGCACACGACCTTCGCGCACCAGGGGAGCCTCAAGCTCACCGTGCAGTGTCGCGGCGGCCAGTCGTATACGAACTACCTCCTGGAAGAGTACCTCATCTACCGCACCTACAACCTGCTCACCGATCGGAGCTTCCGGGTACGCCTGGCGCGCGTCACGTACGCGGACGCGAGCGGCAAGCACGCTCCCGAGACGCGGCGCGCCTTCTTCGTCGAGGACGACGACCGTATGGCCCGGCGCAACCAGATGCAGGTATTCGCGCAGAAGGGCGTGACTCAAGACGAGCTGAACTTCGAGCAGACGGGCCTGGCGATGGTGTTCCAGTACCTGATTGGCAACACGGATTTCGCCGTGACGGCGCTGCACAACATCGTGCTCATGCGCGATTCGTCCGGCGTCGTGTATCCGGTCCCCTACGACTTCGACTGGTCGGGCGTGATCTGGACGCCCTACGCCCAACCCGACTCGCGACTCGAGATCGCCAACGTGCGCCAGCGGGTGTTTCGCGGTACCTGCCGCGCGCCGCCGGAGCTCGCCCCGTTGTTCGCGCTCTTCAACGCCCGGAAAGACTCGATCTACGCGCTGTACCGCGGGATGGCCGCCGAGGGACTCGAGGCCAAACGGATCGAGCAGGCGCTCGATTACTACGACGCCTTCTTCAAGACCATCAACGACCCGGATCGCGCGCGCCGCGAGTTCATCCTCGCGTGCCGGCGGAGCTGACCGAGGAGCCCTGGTGACCGAGCTGCACTGGGACGTGCCGACCGCCGCGCGCCTGGCTGAGCTGGTCGCCGCACCACTGCCGCTCGGCCTCTCCGCCGGACCGCCGCGGCGAACCTTCCACCGCGACCTGTACTTCGACACGCCGGCCGGCGACCTGCGTCGCCGCGACGTCACCTGTCGCATGCGCTTCGACGTGGACGATCACCGCACGATCGCCCTCGACGTGGGCGCGGTGCGCTACGTCGCCCCGGCCCTCGAGATCGAGCCGCAGGAGGCGTTCCGTGGAGACGCGGACCCGGCGCGCCGGCTGCGGGCGCTGGTCGACCCGGCACGACTGATGCTCGTCTGCGAGCTCGAGGTCGAACGCGAGCTGCGCACCGCGCGTCTCCCCGTCGTGCCGCTGCGGCAGTTCGAGATCGCGTACGACACGGTGACGGTCCGCGGCACCGACCCGCCGCCCGTGTTCTGCGAGCTGGCGATTTCCCGCTGCGCGTGGTCGGTGCTCCCCCTGGGGCGTTTCGCAGGAGCGCTCGAGCGACGTTACGGCCTCGTTCGCGCACCGCGCGACCGGCTCGAACGCGCGCGGACGGCTCGTGCCGCGCTCGGTACGGCAGACGGCGCGGCGCCCGGGGCAAGGCAGATCGCCGTGCTGGCGGTCGTGCACGGGCGACTGGCATTGTGGCGGAGTGGCGCTGGACTCGAGCTGCCGCTCGAGCCGGGTGGCGGCGAGGAGGCGTGTCGCCGTGCGATGCGCCGCCTGTTCGGGAGCGTCGAAGGCGAGACCCGTCTGATCGGCGTGGTGCGCGCGGGGGACCGGCGTCCCGCGGTCGAGGTGTGGCTGGTGCGGCGGCTGCGGCGCAACCTCACCGCGGCGCCGCCCGGCGGGCTGCAATGGTTCACGCCCGCGGACGTCGTCGCCCGAGTGGGCTCGCCCGTGTTGCGCGATCCGACGACGCTCTCGGCGCTGGCCGTCGCCGCCCGCTCGGAGCTCGTGCCGGAGTGGTCCGCGGCGCCCCTCGATTCGGTTCCACCGGCGGGCCCCACGGGCGGGACGACCGACGAGACCAGCCGGGTCACGCTGAGCGAGCTGCGGGTGCCGGCGCTGCCGCCCAGGGCCCTCGACCCCGCGCGGCAGGCGCCCGACCAGTTCGTCAACGCGCTGCTTTCCTCCCTGGAGTTCAACGTCCGCGTGCTCGAGCTGGCCGAGGATCCCCGCGTCCCGCTGCTGGCACGGCTGCGCTTCCTCGCGATCTTCAGCACGAACCTCGATCAGTTCTTCATGGTCGACGTCGGCTCGCTGCACCATCAGGTGGCGGCCGGCGTCGTAGAGCGCTCGCCCGACGGCCTCACCCCAGCCGAGCAGCTCGACGCCATCGCGATCCGCCTGCATCCGCTCATCGGGCGGCAGTATCGCTGCTTTCGGGCGCTGGTGCAGGGCCCGCTCGCCGCGCAGGGCATTCGCATCCGCGACTGGACCGAGCTCGATCCGGGCGAGCGCGCGGGGCTGGCACGCCGCTTCGCGGACGACGTGGCGCCGCTGCTGACGCCCAAGGCGCTCACCCGCGCCCCCGGCCACGCCTTTCCGCACCTCGCGGACCGCCGAGTGAGCCTGGCAGTCATGCTGCGGGACGGGCCGGACGGGCCACCGCACTTCGCCACAGTCGAGCTGCCGCCCTCCCTGCCCCGGTTCCTGGCCGCGGGCGGCGACGGTGGGGGGGTGGTCGCGCTCGAGACGGTCGTACGCGCCCATCTCGGGACGCTGTTCCCCGGTCGCGAGATCGTGGAGGCGCACGCCTTCCGCGTGACGCGCAGCGGGGACATTCAGCTGGACGAGCTCGGAGCGGCGAGCTTCGTGCAGGCGGTCGCCGAGGAGGTACGGCTGCGGCCGTGGGGTCCGGTGGTGCGCCTCGAGGTCGACCGCGCCATGCCGCCGGGGCTGCGCGAGCTGCTGCAGCGCGAGCTGCGGTTCGAAGAGAGCGAGCTCGCGAGCGCGCTCGGTCCGTCGGACGTGTACGCGGCGGACGGGCCGGTGCACCTCGGTGCGCTCGCGGAGCTCGCCACCGGTCACTCCCGCCCGGAGCTGGATTATCCTCCGCTCGCCGCCCGTGATCCCTTCCCGGCCGGGCGCACCGTGTTCGCCGCGCTCGACTCGGGAGACGTCCTGGTGCACCACCCCCACGACGGTTTTGCCACCAGCTTCGAGCGCTTCATCGCCGAGGCGGCGGAGGATCCGGCGGTGGCCGCGATCAAGCTCACGCTGTATCGGCCCGGCGGGCCGTCGCCGGTGGGGGAGGCGCTGCGGCGCGCCGCCGCCCGCGGCAAGGACGTATCCGTGTTCGTCGAGCTCAAGGCGCGGTTCGACGAGGAGCTGAACATCGGCTGGGCACAAAGCCTCGAGGCGGCGGGGATCCACGTGATGACCGGCGTCGCGACGCTCAAGACCCACGCGAAGATCGCCCTCGTGATACGGCGGACGGACGGCCGCACGCGGCGCTATGCGCACGTAGGAAGCGGCAATTACAACCCCGACACCGCCAGGCTGTACACCGATCTGGGGTTGTTCACCGCGGACGAAGCGATCACCGCGGATCTGCACGCGCTCTTCAACGAGCTCACCGGCTCCTCGCGGGCGCCGCGGGCGACGTTCCGGCGGCTGCTCGTCGCACCGACCAACATGCTCGACCGCTTCCTGGCCCTCATCGCGAGGGAGGCGGAGCACGCGCGCGCCGGCCGCGGCGGGCGCATCCGCGCCAAGCTCAACGGCCTCGCCGACTGCAGCGTGATCGGCGCGCTGTATCGCGCGTCCCAGGCCGGCGTGCACGTGCGTCTCGTGGTGCGGGGAGTGTGCATGCTGCGCCCGGGCGTGCCGGGGCTATCCGAGCGGATCAAGGTGGTGAGCGTGCTGGGTCGCTTCCTCGAGCACGCCCGCATCTACTACTTCGAAAACGGAGGAGCCCCGGAGTACTACATCGGCTCGGCCGACTGGCGGCCCCGCAACCTGCGGCGACGCATCGAGGCCGTCACGCCCGTGGACGACCCCGCCGCGCGCGAGCGACTGGACGCCATCCTCGAGGGCGAGCTCGCGGACCCCGGTGCCTGGAGCCTCGCTTCCGACGGCTCGTACGCCCGGGGTGTGCGCGTCACGGATCCCCTGCGTACCGCATCTCATTCGTCGGCGTGAAGCCGAGCTTCTCGTACAGCGGGCGCCCGTCGGCCGACGCGTGCAGCACCAGGCTCTCGACGCCGTTCGCGCGGCACCAGCGGAGCAGTTCGCGCATCAGCGCTGCCGCCACGCCCCGGCGCCGCCACGCCCGCTCGGTGAACACGTTCAGGATCAGGCCCTGCGGTCCGCGCACCAGGGCCGCGCCGCCCGGCGCGGGGCGCGGCAACAGCTCGCGCAGCTGCACCCCCGCCCCAGCCACGATCTCACGGGACCGACCGCCCGAGACGGCGTCCGCCTCCGCCAGCCAGGCGACGTAGCGTCCGTCCGGGATCGCGGCGGCGAAGTACGCGCGCGCGGCTTCGACCAGCGTGTCGCGCAGGTCATCGCTCAGCTGGCCCATGTCCCGGAACATCTCGGCGCGATGGCGCGCGAGCACGCCAGCGTCCGCTGCCGTCGCCCGGCGGATCGAGAGCCCCGTCACCGCTCGCGCTGCGCCTCCAGCAACGCCAGCGCCCGGCGCAACCGCGCCAGCGCCGCCCCAAAATCGCTATCGCCCGCCGTGTGCAGCGGCGCCAGCACCTGCAGGGCGTTGCGCAGATGCTCAGCCGGGGATTCGTCCGCGGGAAGACGGACCGTGCGCCCGCGCCGCTCGAGCGTACTGCGCCGCTCCGCGCCGCGGCGGCGGTCCACCACGCGGCGGCGCTCGAGCGGCACAGTCGCCACCGCCCGTCGCCGCGGCGCGGAGCGGCGGTCCACGCCGTGCCGGCGATCGGCGAAGAGGCGGGTGCGCGTCACGGAGCAGCCTCAGGCGCGCGGGGAAGCTCGATCCAGAACTTGCTCCCGCTCCCGAGCGCCGACTCCACACCGACGCTCCCGCCCATGCGCTCCACGCCCTTGCGCACGATGGCGAGGCCGATGCCGGTGCCGGGGTAATCGTCGGCGCGGTGCAGCCGCTCGAACACGCGAAAGATGCGCTCGTGGTGCTCCGCGGCGATACCGATCCCGTTGTCCTCGACCCACACGCGCACGCGCCCGCCGTGCGGCTCCGCCCGGACCACCATCTGCGGCACCTGTCCCGCCGGCACGAACTTGATCCCGTTCGCGAGCAGGTTCACGAACACCTGGCCCAGGGTGGCCCCGTGGCCCACCACCACGGGGAGGGGCTCCGCCACGGTGATCCGCGCCCCGCGGCCTTGCACCTCGCCATCGAGCTGCTCGAGCGACGAGCGCACCAGACGGCCGAGATCGATCGGTACGAGACGCAGCTCGGCCCGCGCGAGACGACTGTACGCCAGGAGATCGTCGATCAGGCGGTCCATCGTCCGGGCGGCGGTGATCACGCGCTGCGCATAGCGCCGGCCGGCCTCGTCGAGCCGGTCGCCGTAGTCCTCCAGCAGCGCCAGGCTGAAGCCCTGCATCGCGCGCAACGGGGCGCGCAGGTCGTGCGAAATCGAATACGCGAACGCCTCGAGCTCCGCGTTCCGCTCCTCGAGCTCCCCGGTGCGGGCCTGCACGCGCTCCTCGAGACCGCGTTGCGACGCCCGCACGTGCGCCACCATGACGTCGAAGGCTCGAGCGAGCCGCCCCAGCTCGTCGCCCCGCGGCGGCCCTCCGACCGGCTGCGCGTAGTCCCCCGCCGCCACCGCGTCGGCGGCATGGGTCAAGCGCACCAACGGCCGGGTCAGGGTGCGGCTCGCCCCCCAGGCGGCGAGCAGGCCGAGCCCCAGAATCGCCGCGCCGATCAGGATCAGCCGGCCGAGGAACTGCCGCGCCGGAGCGAGGACGACGTCACGGGGAAACTCCACCAGCAGCACCCACGGTGTCCCCGGAACGAGACGCGCGCTCGCGAGTACCGGCCCGGCTCCGGCACGCTCGTAGCGGAGCACGCCGCCCGCGTGGGTGACGTCGACGGGCGGTGGCGGCACGCGGCGGGCCAGGTCCGTCCACACGTCATCCGCAGCGTTGCCGATGAAGAAGTGCGCATCGGAGCCGATGAGACGGCTGAGACGGCTGTTCTGCTCGCGGGTGTCCGTCGACTGCGCGATGCGACGCCACTGGACCACGTACCCGCGAACGCGTGACCCGGCGACGACGGGCGCCGCCACGGCGTACCCGAGGGAGTCCCCCACCGGATAGAACTGCCCGACGGCGCCCGAATCGCTGCCGGCCGCCGCGGCGAGCACCGCGCGGGCGGCGGCCTCCTTGCTCCATGGATCCGCGTCGCCCACCACCAGCAGCCGGCGCCGGTCCGCGCTCCAGAGCTCGGTGGCAGCGACCTGTTGGGCCTGCGGGCCGCCGGAGCGCATGGCCGCCTGGGCGGCGGCGCGTCGGGAATCACCGGGCGCGAGGGCGTACGCGCGCACCGCCGGGCTGTCGGCCACCGTCCGGGCGGTGGCGAGGAGCTGGCCGCGGGAGGCCTTGAGCGTGGCCGCGAGCTGGTCGACGACCGTGCCGAGACGGCTGGCCACCGCGGTCGCCGTGGAGCGGCGTACCGTCTGATACGCCGCCCAGCCGTAGCTGAGCGTCACGGCGACCACGAGGGCCGCGATGAGCAGCGGGAGCTTGACGGAGATGGACAGGCCGCGCCGCACGATGCCGGGCATGAGTGCCTCCGGGCCCCAAGGTAGGGGCGCGGGCCGGGCGCGCCAGATCCCTGGCTAAATTCCCCACACCCATGCCAGCGATCGTCACGGCCGAGCGACTGAGCAAGACGTTCCGCGTCAAGGTGCGCGACCCGGGCTTGAAGGGGGCGCTCGCGGCGCTGGTGCGGCCCCGCTATCGCGACGTCCATGCCGTGCGCGACGTGACGTTCCGGATCGAGCCGGGGGAGATCGTGGCATTCCTCGGGCCCAACGGCGCGGGCAAGACGACCACCCTCAAGATGCTCACCGGGCTGCTGTACCCGACGACCGGCCGGGTCGAGGTGGCGGGGTTCGTGCCCTGGACCGGCGGGCGCGACTTCAAACGCCGCATCGCCCTCGTGCTCGGCAACCGGCAGCAGCTCGTGTGGGACCTGCCGCCCGAGGAGACCTTTCTCTTGAACCGCGCCATTTACGACATCGCCGGGGCGGCGTACACGGAGCGGCTCGCGGAGCTGGTCGACTTGCTCGACCTCCGCGACGTACTGGAAAAGCCGGTACGCCAGCTCTCGCTGGGCGAGCGCATGAAGTGCGAGCTCGCCGCCGCCCTGCTGCACCATCCGCCGCTGCTGTTCCTCGACGAGCCCACGCTGGGCCTGGACGTGACCGCGCAGGAGGCGATCCGTGGCTTTCTGTCGCAATATCGGGAGCGGCACGGCGCCACGGTGCTGCTCACGTCCCACTACATGCAGGACGTGACGGCGCTCGCGTCGCGGGTCCTCATCATCAACCGCGGGCACCTCCTGTACGACGGCGCCCTCGATGCACTGGTGGCGCGGATCGCGCGCATCAAGCGGATCGAATTGGTGCTCGGCCCCGGCGACGGTGTCACGGCCGAGATGCTCGCCGGGTTCGGCACGGTCAAGAGCTTCCATTTCCCCAACGCGGTGCTCGAGGTACGGCGCGACGAGGCGGCCGCGACCAGTGCCCGGCTCCTGGCCGCGCTTCCCGTGGCCGACCTGTCGATCGAGGACCCGCCCATCGAGGACGTGATCCGCCAGGCGTTCGCCCAGGGGTTGGGAGAGGACCCATGACCGGGACGGTCGATTGGCTGCGGCGCTACGGCGCGTTGCTGCGGGCCGCGTGGCTCCAGGACCTGCAGTACCGGGCATCCATCGTGCTGTGGCTGCTCTGGGGCGTGACCGAGCCGGCCGTGGCGCTCGGGATCTGGTGGGCGATCGCGGCGGACGGCCCCGTGCAGGGGTATGCGCGCGCGGACTTCGCGCGCTACTTCTTCGCCCTGATGCTCGTGAACCAGCTCACCATCGCGTGGGACTCGTGGTACCTGGACTCCTGGATCCGCGACGGTGAGCTCAACTTCCGGCTGGCGCGACCGATTCACCCCGCGCACGAGGCGGTGGCGGAAAACATCGCATACAAGGCGCGTACGGCCGGCATGATTCTCGTGGTGTGGCTCATCGTCGCCGCGGTGTGGCCCGCGGTACGGCTGCCGTTCGGGGCCGACCGATGGGCGCTCACCGCGGCGGCGGTACTGCTCGCCGCGGCGCTGCGGTTCTTCATCAGCTTCGCCACGGGGCTGCTGGCGTTCTGGACCACGCGCGCCACTGCCATCATGGAGCTGCACGCCGGGATCTCGCTGTTTCTCTCCGGCCGGCTCGCGCCGCTCGCCCTGCTCCCCCCCGCCGTCGCGCGGGTGGCGGGGTTCCTCTGGTTCCCGTACATGCTGGCGTTCCCCGTGGACCTGCTCACGGGTACGGTGCACGGCGCGGCGCTCGTGCAGGGATTCGTCGGGCAGGTCGTGTGGCTTGCCGTATGGGTGGGTGCGTACCGGCTGGCCTGGACGCGCGGGCTGCGCAAGTACGGAGCGGTGGGGGGATGAAACTCCGCATCCTCGCCGCCCTCTGGCGCCTCAACGTCGCCGAAGAGCTCCAGTACCGCGCCAACCTCGTGGCGAGCCTGCTCGGCACGATCTTCTGGATCGGCACGGCGCTGCTCACGCTGGCCGTGTTCTTCCGGCACACCACGCGCCTGGGAGACTGGGACTATTGGGAGGTGGTCGTCCTGCTGGGCGTGTTCAACACGCTCACCGGAGTGATCGAGGCCGTGCTGCGGCCCGGCATCGGTCGGCTCGCGGGAGAGGTGAAAAGCGGCGGTCTCGACCTGGTGCTCGCCAAGCCGGTGGACGCGCAGGGGTTCGTGTCGTTCCGCCGACTGGACGTGTGGCGACTCACCGACGTGGTGCTCGGGCTCGCGCTCGCGGGCTATGCGCTCGTGCGGCTGCACCACGTGCCGACGGTCGCGCAGCTTGCGGCTTTCGGCTTGGCTCTTACGGCTGCCGTCGTGGTCGTCTACGCGCTGTGGGTGGCGCTGATGAGCCTGGCGTTCTGGTTCGTGTCGGTCGAGAACCTCTCGGTGCTGTTCGACGCGGTGTACGAGGGCGCCCGCTATCCGGTGTCGGCCTATCCCGGCGCGCTGCGATTCGTCTTCGTGTACCTGATTCCGATCGCCTGGACCACGACGATTCCGGCGTCGGCGCTCACGGGCAGACTCGAGCCCGGGTTCGCGCTCGTCGCGGCCGCCGTAGCGGCACTCGCCTTTGCGCTGACACGTCTGTTGTGGCGCACGGCGCTCAAGCGCTACTCGGGCGCGAGCGGCTGATCGCCCGCTCAGCGGGTCAGGACGCCCTTCTGAAAGTCCTCTCTGGCCCAGCGGCTCGCGACGAAGTGCTGCTTCTTGCCCGTTGCCGTCACCGGCAGCTGGTCCACGAAGCGGTAGAACCGCGGGCGCTTGAACTCGGCGAGCTCCCCGGAGAGAGAGCTCCGCAGCTCGTCCACCGTGAGGCCCGCGTCCGCGGGCACCACGTACGCCGCCAGCACGCTCCCCTTGACCGCGTCCGGAACGCCGACGACCAGGGAATCCGCGACCTTGGGGTGCTGGTTGATGACGGCTTCGACCGACGCGGGGTGAACGTTCTCCCCGGCCGTGATGATCATGTGATCCTTGCGGCCCAAGACGGTCACGTAGCCTTGCTCGTCCCACACCCCGATGTCCTTGGTATAGTACCACCCCCGGTGGTAATACCGGCGCGTCTCGTCCGGACGATTGTGATAGACGAACGGCCCCTTGAGCGAGCGGATGATCACCTCCCCCTCCGTCGTGCCGTCCCGGGGCACGCAGTCGTCCGGCTCGGCGTGCTCCACGTCCTCGGCCAGCCGCACCACGCGCACCTGGTCGCCGGTGCAGGCCCGGCCAGCGGCGCCCGCGTGGTCCGGGAGGTCGTGCGGCCGGAGGATGGTGTTCCAGAACGTCTCGGTCGTGCCGTATCCGTTGTACAGATTGGGCGTGAGCGTCGCGGCGTAGCGGAGGCACGATTCGCGATCGAGCGGTGAGCCCATGGCGACGACGCCCTTCAAGCTCCGCAGATCGGCGCGCTGCTTTTCCTGCGCCCGGGCGAGCAGCTCGATGGTGGCCGGCGTGCCGATCAGATAGGTGAGGCCGTAACGCCCGACGTAATCCAGGACTTCGCGCGGCTTGAACTCCCGCAGCCCCACGACTTCGGCTCCGACGTACAGCGCAGGGCAGGGACCACCCGAGTGCAGGCCGCCGGCGTGGAACCACGGCGTCATGTTCATGGTCCGGTCTTCGGGGCCCAGTGGGAAGTGCATGATGACGTCGAGCGCCCGCAAGATGTTGTTCACATGGTTGAGCGGGACGCCTTTGGGCTCGCCGGTGGTCCCCGACGTATACAACCGGACGATCTCGTCGGTGGGGGCCGCACGCTCGGGGACGACGTTGGTCTCCGCGTGCCCGCGGGTGAAGTCGTCATAGCTCACGGCGCCCGCCGCGGCAGGCCCCTCACCCACGACGATCAGGAGCTCGGGCTTGTGCTCGGCGAGCCGGACGGCTTCGCGCGCCACCGCCGCGAGGGCAGCGTCGTACACGTACGCACGCGGACGGCTGTCGTCCAGGTGCAGCGCAACTTCACGCGCCGACAGGCGGAAGTTGATCGGCGAGAACACCACGCCCGCCTTCTGCGTGCCGATGAAGCAGAACACGTACTCCGGGGTGTTGAAAAGCGACGCCATGAGAACGTCGCTCCGCGTCCGGCCCAGCCCGGCTGCACGCAATGCGTGGGCCAGGCGGTTCGCCGCGGCGTTCAGCGCAGCGTACGTCCAGCTCGCCTCCCGCGTGGTGCAGGTCAGCGCTCGCCGGCCGGGATGCCGCTCCAGCGCGGCCATGAAGCCCGCCAGATAGGTGAACTCGCCGAATTCGCGCGTGAACTCTTCCATGTCGCGCTCCTTGTCAGGCTTTGCGGAATACGAGCGTTGCATTGATCCCTCCGAAGGCGAAGGAGTTGGAGAGCACGGTCCGTAGCGGCACGGGACGCAGCTCCGTGGCGACGCAGACCGGTTCGCAGTCGGGATCCGGGTGCTCGTAGTTCACGGTCGGGGGAATCACGCCGTCGCGCAGGCTCAGCACCGAGAAGACCGCTTCGATCGCTCCCGCCGCCCCGATCGTGTGTCCGAGCATCGACTTGTTGGCGGTGAGGGGCACCTTGGGTGCCGCCCGGCCGAACACCCGGTGCATGGCGCGGGCCTCGACGGCGTCGTTCAGTCTGGTCGACGTGCCGTGCGCGTTGACGTGATCCACGTCCACGGGATCGAGCCCCGCGTCTTCGAGGGCCAAGCGCATGGAGCGCGCGCAGCCGTCGGCCGACGGATCGGGACGCGTGAGGTGGAAGGCGTCGCAGCTGGTGCCGTAGCCGGCCAGCTCGGCCAGGATCGCTGCACCGCGCCGTTCGGCTGCGAGCCGCGGCTCGAGCACCACGGCGCCGGCGCCTTCGGCAGGCACGAAGCCGTCCCGCTCCCGATCGAACGGCCGGGAAGCGCGCTCCGGGTCGTCGTTGCGCGCGGTGGTGGCCTTCAACGAGTGGTAGCCGCAGAAAATCACGCGCGCCAATGCCGCCTCGCACCCGCCCGCGATCACCACGTCGGCTGCACCGGAGCGGAGCAGACCCAGCCCCAGGCCGATCGCCGCGGCGCCGGAGGCACACGCCTGATTCACCGTGAGGTTCGGCCCCTTCGCCCCTAACGCCATGGCCACGACGCCAGCCGCCGTGTTGCCGATCGCGCCGGGCACGAAGAACGGGGACAACATCGTCGCCTCGCCGCCGGCGACCTGCTCGCACCCCTGTTCCACGAGGAGCACGCCGGCGAAGGTGTTGCCCATCACGACGGCGACCCGTTCCGCCTCTGCGCCGGCAACGGTGAGTCGGGCGTGCTGCACCGCCTGGCGCGCGGCGGCCACGCCCAGCTGGACGAAGCGATCCACGCGCCCGGCCAGCTTCGCGGTCATGTACGCCTCAGGAGCGAAGTCCGGGACCTGACCGGCGACCCGCGTGCGCAGTCCCGATACGTCGAACTGGGTAATGGGCCGAATGCCAGAGCGGCCGGCGCACAGCTTGGCCCAGCTGTCTTCTACGGAACGCCCCAAAGGCGTCACCGCCCCGAGGCCCGTGACGACCACACTACGCATGTCGGTTCGCTTGGGTCCGCTTGGTTACAGCGACAGGTCTTGTAGCACCGCGCGTTGAGTTTGAGGCAGGTCAGTCATTGCGGCCGTGCGGATTGCAACCCGCGTGCCGCGAGCATTCCTGTGGTTTCGATTTGCAGCGCCCCGGGCAGCGGCCGGCGCTCGGGCGATGCGCATCCCCGCCGCGGTCACGTCTCGTCCATCAGCTCATGGCCGCGAGCGCCGCTCCGCCGTCCCGCCAGCGGTCCGCGAGGTCCGGCGCCAGACAGCGCCGCTCCAGCTCGGCCAGCCACGGGGGCACCGAGCGGACCTCCTCCAGCGGCTCCGATTCGGGGGCCGGCGGCTTGCCGGTCAGCATCTCGTGCACGAGCACGCCGACGGCGAACATGTCGTCGGCCGGCGCCGCTGCAGCGGCGCCGTCCTTGCTACCCGGTGCGCGCCGCTCCGGCGCCACGTACGTCGCGGCGCACAGCGCGCCCGCGACCACTCCGGGCGTGCCCCGGGGCAAGGAACGCTCCACCGCGCCCACGATACCCGTGTCGGCCACCAGGGTATGGCCCTCCGTGAGCAGGACGTTTTCGGGCTTCAGGTCGCCGTGGGCGATGTGGGCCGCGTGCGCGTGGGCCAGGGCCGTGAGAATGTCGCGCAGAATCTCGACCGCGCGGCGCAGCGGCAGCTCGCCGTTGCGGGCCAGCCACGCGCGCAGCGTGGTGCCTTCGACGAACGCGCGCGAGTGATACACGAAGGCGCCGGCGCGGCCGGATCCGCGGGGCGGCACGAGGGGGGGAGCGCTCAGACGATCGGCCAGCATCAGCAGCTCGCGCTCGAGCAGCGCAGTGTCCAGCGCGAGCGACAGCTCCCCCGGCAGCACCTTCACGAGCAGCGCGGGTCCGCTCCCCGCCTCGAGCGCGACGAACATGCGGCAGGCGCCCACGGGACGCACTTCGCGCTCGACCCGATAGATCGGGCCCAGCGCGTCCTGCA
The DNA here is from genome assembly GCA_003222155.1 of Gemmatimonadota bacterium. Lineage (GTDB taxonomy): Bacteria > Gemmatimonadota > Gemmatimonadetes > Gemmatimonadales > GWC2-71-9 > AG41. The sequence continues at coordinate 23,093 of QHUU01000096.1, forward strand.
GCGCCGTTCGCAGATCAGCCACCCCCGGCGGATCCCCCGGGGCGAGACGTCGGCATGGTGAAGCTCCTGAGCTGGTGTTGAACATATCCGCGACCGCGGGTCGCGCCAGCAATCGGAGGCCGGTCAGCCTACCGGTCCGTCCACACCGCGAGCTCGTTCCCGCACGGATCGCTGAAATGGAACCGGCGCCCGCCCGGGAACGCGTACGTCTGGCGCACGATCTTGCCCCCGGCCTGCTTGATCTTCGCTTCGATCGCTTCCAGCTGGCTGGCGTAGATCACTACCAGTGGATTGGCCGGGCGGACGGGTGCGTCCTTCGTGAACCCGCCGCTCAACCGACCATCACGGAAGCTCGTGTAGTCCGGTCCGTAGTCCTCGAACTGCCAGCCGAAGACCTGCTGATAGAATTGCTTGGTCCGGCCGATATCCGTCGCGCCGAACTCGAGGTAGTCCACCTGGCGGTCATGGTCGCGCGGCGTCATTCGGCCTCCGTGGGGGAGTCCTGATCTTACCGCGTCGGGGCGGCGAAACCCCAAGCTACCGCGCCGCGCGGGGCGAATCCAGGTGAGGGCCAAGAGCCGAATCTCATAAGTAGCGCGCGACAGCCATCGCGCCTGCGGCAAGCAGCAACAGCGCGGCGGCCACCTGCGTCCCCCGCTCGATGCGTGTTTGCAGCGCCGCGAGCTCGGCGGCCTGAGCCGCCGTGGGAGCGCTTCCCTGCTGCTCGAGGCCCTGGCGGAGACGCGCGATCTTCCTGTCCGCCGGTGCGTTGCTCGCGATGCCGATCACCACGGCCAGGAGGGTGGCGACGGCACCCGCCCCGAGCGCCAGTCCGGGTCGCGACGTCACCCAGGCGCGGTTGAAGCCGGCGGAGAGCCGGCCGTACATGACGAACCCCGGGATGACGGTCAACAGCATGGCGATCCCGAATGCGGGACCCATGCGCCGCTGCAGGCGCTCGATGAAGCGCCGGCCGTCAGGACCCACGGCGCGGGCCGTGGGAAACAGGAACAGCGCTGCGAACACCGCCGAGCCCACCCAGACGATTCCCGCCACGATGTGCACCAAGCGCAGCCAAACCACAGACCACCTCGGGAAAGAGTTCCAATTGACTATACGAGCTGTATAGTTAAATTGTTCCCGTCAAGGTGCCCGTGACTCCCCGCCCTTACCGGTTGGGCCGCCGCCAGGCGGCGGTCGAACGCACCCACGCCCGGATCCTCAAGGCCGCGCGCGCGTTGCTCGTCGCGCCGGGGAACACCGCTTTCAGCATCGAGGCGGTCGCCCGGCGGGCGCGCGTCACACGGGTGACCGTGTATCAGCGGTTCGGCTCGCGGTCCAAGCTGCTCGAGGCCCTGTTCGACGATCTCGCCCGCCAGGGCGGGATGTGGGACCTGGCAGATGCCTTCCGCCAGCCCGATCCGGAGGAGGCGCTCGCGCGATTCGTGACGACCTTCGCCCGATTCTGGACGGCACACCGGCCGATCCACCGGCGCCTCATGGCGCTGGGGGCGCTCGACGCAGGGCTGGAGCGCACCTTGCGCGCCCGCCAGGAGTGGCGGCGGCAGGGGCTGCGGGTGATCGTGCCCCGGCTGGCCCAGCGCTCCCGCGGGTCCGCGGCCAAGCCACAGGACGAGACCATCGACGTGCTGTTCACGCTCACCAGCTTCCAGACGTTCGATCTGCTCGCCGGTCCCGGGCGCACTCCGGCGGACGTCGCGCCGATCGTGCTGCGGGTCGCCCGGGCCGCCCTGGGTCTCGCCATGCGCTGAGCCCGACAGCGGCGCTTGCGGACCGGCACGTTTGGGGCCACACTAGCGCGCCCTCTTCAGGACACCGCGTTGCGCTTCGCCATGCTCGGTCTGCTCATCGGCTTCGCCGGCGGCTCCCCAGCGGTGGCGCAAGGCCCGCGGGTCGAGATCACCGTGGCGGCGGCGCTCCGGGCCGCTCCCGTGACCGGCCGCATGTACCTGTTCGTGAGCCGCGGCGACGACGTCGAGCCCCGCCTGCAGGTACGGCACGAAAGTGACTGCACGCCGTTCTTCGGCGTCGACGTGACGGCGCTCGCGGCCGGCACCCCCGGCGTGATCGACGCCACCACCCTCGGGTATCCGCTGGCCAGCCTCAAGGAAATCCCCGCGGGTGACTACTACGTGCAGGGGCTGCTCAACGTCTACTCCGAGTTCCACCGCGCCGACGGGCACACTCTCTGGCTGCACGACGACCAGTGGGAGGGACAGCAGTTCAACAAGTCTCCCGGGAATCTCGTGAGCGAGGTGCGCAAGGTGCACCTCGACCCGGGGCGGCCGGATACCCTCCGGCTCGAGCTCACGCGGACGCTGCCGCCGGTGGAGCTGCCGCCCGACACGAAGTGGGTGAAGCACATCAAGATCCAGAGCGAGATCCTCACCGCGTGGTGGGGGCGTCCCATGTACCTCGGGGCCACGGTCCTGCTGCCGCGGGGCTACGAGACCGACACCGCGCGCCGCTACGCCACGGTGTACGAGCAGGGGCATTTCAATCTCCGCCCGCCGTTCGGGTTCTCGACCGATTCCAGCGTCGAAACGCCGGAGCAGCGCGCCGCCCGCCTGGCGCGCACGGCGCGGGAGCCCGGCTTCGAGTTCTACCAGGCCTGGCGCTCGCCCGCTTTCCCGCGCCTGATCGCGGTGACGTTCCAGCATCCCACGCCGTACTTCGACGACTCCTACGCCGTGAACTCGGCGAACAACGGGCCGTACGGCGACGCGATCCTGCGGGAGCTCATTCCCTACCTGGAGGAGCACTTCCGCATGATCCGGGCGCCGTGGGCGCGGGTGCTCACCGGCGGCTCCACCGGCGGCTGGGAAGCGCTCGCCCTGCAGGTGTACCATCCGGAGTTCTTCGGGGGAACGTGGGTGCTGTATCCCGACCCGGTCGACTTCCGGAACTACGAGATCCCAGACATCTACGGCGACACCAACGCATTCGTCCATCCCGTCGCCGGGTGGATGAGCTACGACGTGCCGGCCGAGCAGGAAGTCACGGGGCAACCGCGCATCAGCGTGCGGCAGGAGAGCCAGTTCGAAGCGGTGCTCGGCAGCCGCGCGCGCTCGGGCGAGCAGTTCGCCATCTGGGAGGCGACCTACGGCCCCGTCGGCCCCGACGGCTATCCCGCGGAGCTGTGGAATCTCGCGACGGGCACGATCGACCACGCGGTGGCCGACTACTTCAAGGCTCATGACTACGACCTGCGCGATTACCTGGAGCGGAACTGGGCCACGCTCGGTCCCAAGCTCAAGGGCCGGCTCCATGTGTTCGTGGGGGACATGGATACGTTCTACCTGAACCTCGCCGTGTATCGGCTCGAGGAGTTCCTCAAGCGGGCGCGTCCGGCGGCCGATGCCGAGGTCGCGTACGGGCGCCCGCTGAAGCCACACGGCTGGCAGCCGTGGACCAACGCAGAGCTGATGCGCATCGTGGCCCGCCACATCGAGCGTCACCGGCCGCGGCACTGAGCGCCCGAGGCGTTCACGCCCTCTCGTTCGGAGATCCCATGCACCGCTCTTGCCTCTTCCTCGTCGTGCTGTGCGCGCCAGGGGCCGCCGCGGGCCAGGCCGAGCTACCTCGCACCCACCGGCCCGCGCCGACGGTGCCGGCAATCACGCCCGGCGACTTGATGACCCGGCTGTACATCCTGGCCGACGATTCGATGCAGGGGCGCGAGGCGGGGACGGCCGGCAACGTGAAAGGCACCGACTACATCGCCGCCGAGATCAAGCGGTCGGGCCTGGTGCCGGCGGGAGACGACGGCACGTACTTCCAGACGATCCCGCTCAAGACCCGCACGTTCGACACCACGTCCACCTTCACGGTGGCGGGAGCTCCCTTGACCGCGTTCCGCGATTATGTCCCGCTCGGGCCCCGGTCGCTCGAGAGCCCGTCGCTCGCGATCGTGTTCGGCGGCGAGGTCGGCGACTCGGCCACCCGGATCGGGGCGGAGCAGGCGAGCGGCAGGTTGGTCGTGTTGCGGGTGCGGGGAGGCGCGGTGGGACTGCGCGCGCTGCGGTCCGCGCCGAGCCTGCCGGGCGCCGCGGCGGTCGCGCTCGTGGCCCTCGACAGTCTCGCCCCGCAGGCTCTCACGTTCCTACGGCGGCCGCGCACGGTGCTCGACGACAACCCGGCCGGCCCGGCGGCACCGCCGCCGGCATTCCTGGTCTCCGGCGCCACGGCGGCGAAGATGTTCACCACGCCGCTGGAGCAGCTCGCTCCCGGCGCGGCCGGCACGAGCGCGGCCATCGCCGTGCGGTTCGACGTCGTGCCGGTCGCGGACGCCGCGCGCAACGTGGTCGGCATCGTGCCCGGCCGCGATCCGAAACTCAAGGGCCAATACGTCGCCATCGGGGCGCACAACGATCACATCGGGTTCGACCGTAGCGCCGTAGACCACGACTCGATTCGCATCTGGAATCACGTAGTCCGCCCGGAAGGCGCCGACGACGCCGGCAAGCTGGCCACTCCCGAGCAGCAGGCGCGCGTCGATTCCCTGCTCGCCCGGTTCCGATCGGGGCATTCGGCTCGGAGCCGCGCCGACTCGATCGCCAACGGCGCCGACGACGACGGCTCCGGCTCCGTCGCGGCGCTCGAGATCGCCGAGCGGATTGCGTCCCTCAAGCGCAAACCGAAGCGGTCGATCCTGTTCGTGTGGCACACCGGCGAAGAGAAGGGGCTGCTGGGCTCGCGCTACTTCACGGATCACCCGACGGTGCCGCGCGACTCGATCGTGGCGCAGCTGAACATGGACATGGTCGGCCGGGGCGCCGCCGGCGACGAGACGGGGCGCACCAAGGACGGAGCGCCGCTGCACGGCGGTCCCCGCTACCTGCAGCTCGTCGGCTCGCGCCGCCTCTCGACCGAGCTGGGCGATCTGGTGGAGCGGGTCAATGCGGCGGGCCGTCACGGCCTCGTGTTCGACTACTCGATCGACGCCGACGGGCATCCGGCGAACATCTACTGTCGCTCGGACCACTACGAGTACGCGCGGTACGGCATCCCGATCACGTTCTTTACCACGGGCCTGCATTCCGACTACCACCAGGTGACCGACGAGCCTGAATACATCGACTACGAGCACATGGCGCGGGTCGCCGATCTGGTCGCAGACGTCGCGCTCAGCGTTGCCGACCTGGATCACCGCGTAGCGGTGGACCACGCGAAACCCGATCCCAGCACACCCTGCCGGCAGTAACGGCAGCCCACAGAGCCGTGGACTGATGCGTCCGTGCAGCATGATATGACGTAGTTGCTGCGCTGTCGCAACGTCGAGGCTTGGGTCGGTGATGTATCCCACTGGCCGACACTACCTTGCGCATATGGTCCAAATGTGCGCGGGAATTGCAGCGGCACCGCCACGCATCGATGAAACGCGACCGAAGCGATTGGCTCTGCGTGGCGCGAGCGTGCTTCCGGACTCCAGCGCCGCTGTGCACTGCGGTGACGGCCTCGCTGCAGCTCGCGCGGGCGGCCTTTCCGCGCCGCGTGCTGCGGCAGCGTTGGATCCGGTACCAGATCGACCTCGCCGACACCCCCACCGCGCCTCCCCACGTGCGTCTGACGCGCGTGACCGACCCGATCATCGGTGCGCTGCGCCAACGCCCCGATCGGGCGGAAACCAGCTTCAAGTCGGGCCTGCGGTTCTGGGACGAGGGGCTGCGGCGCGCGTACATCTGGCTCGGCCCGGACGGGCCGCTCTGCATCCAGTGGCTCCTCCTGCCGGAGGACAATCGCCAGCTGCGGCGCTTGAATGGGTGGGCCGGGATGTATCCGCCGCTGCCGCGCGGCACGGGGCAGGTCGAGAACCTGTTCGCCTTTTCCGCGGGGCGCCTTTCCAGCGTCACCGCCGACTTCGAGCACGCGCTCTACGACGAGGCGCGGCGGGCCGGGTTGCAGATGCTCGTCACGCACGTCCACGAGAGCGACCGCGCGGCGCGTGCCTGGGCGGAGGGAGCGGGCTGGCGGCCCTACGGGACGATCACCCGGTACCAGCTGGGCTGGCCACCGCTGCTGGCGCGGAGCGTGTACGTGCACCGCGACGACACGCCCCGGCGCGCCGCAGCGGCCGCGCCGGCCGAGGAGCTCGCCCGGATGCGACTGCCGCGGAACTGGAGCGAAGGCACTCCCAGCACGGCGGCCGGGAGCTAGCTCAGCGGAACAGCCTGCGCCCGAGGATCGCCTCGAGGCCCGCGAGGGCGAGTCGCGTGGCGTAGCGCGTCTGGACGACGTCCGATCCCGCCTGTGTCAGCTGCACCTGCGCATCCACCAGCTCGAGGATGGTCGCCGCGCCCCCGCGGTAGCGCTGGCCCTGCACGCGGAAATTCTCGGCGGCAGTGGCGAGGGCCCGGATCGACAGGGCGTAATTGTCGCGTGCCGTGGTGTAGGTCTCGTACGCCTCGGTGACGTCGCGCCGGGCCGCGCGCTCGACGTCCTCCCGGGCCGCGCGGGCCACGTCGCGATTCACGCGTGCCGAGCTGATCGCGATCTCCCGCGCGCCGCCGGTCCAGATCGGCATGGTCACGCGGAACGTGACGAGCGACAGGCTCCGCGCCTCGGGAAAGAAACGCGTGTCGAAGTGCTCGTTCTCTCCGGAGAGGGTCAGCTCGGGGAGATACGTCCCGCGGGCCCCGGCGAGCAGCGCCGCGGCGGCGCGCTCGTTGGCGCGCGCGATGCGGAACTGCGGCCCCTCGTGCAGCGCCAGGCGCACGCCCTCCTCGAGCGAGATCGGCAGCCGGGGCGCCTGCAGCGTGTCGAGCGGCTGCGCGGCCACCGGTCCGGGCGCGCCCACGCGCCGGCCCAGCTGGAGCCGGGCTACGGCGAGCGACACCTCCTGGCGGGCGGAGTCGATCTCGGCCCGCGTCTCCTCCAAGGCCACCTGGAGCGAGTCCGTCTGGACCGCGACCCCATGGGTGACGCGGGCGCGCGCCACCGCCAGCTGCTCCCGCGCCCGGTGCAGCCGCTCGGTGGCGACCCGCAACAGCTCCTGGTTTGCCAGGACATCGTAGTAATCCGCCTCCGTCGCCATGGCGGTCTGGAAGCGCTGTGCCAGCTCCCCCGCCGCGGCGGCCTCGTGCCCGGCGTCGGTCGCCGCGAGATCGGCGATCTTGCGCACGGAGAGGAGCTCGTAGCCCGCCGTGACGTGCGTCGTCACCGCGCTCGTCCCCGGTTGGCCGGTTCCAGGGTTCACGAACGGGGACGAGTATTTCGAGGCGTCCACGCCGATCTCCAGGGACGGCACGATGAACGCGAGCCGGGCGGCGCGCCGGGTCCAGGCGGCATTGTCCGCCTGCCCCAGCGCGCTCACGTACGCCGGATCGAGCCGCGCGGCGCGCTCGATCGCCTCGCCCAGCGAGATGGTCGGCAGCGTGTCCACGGCCAGCGGCAGCGCGATCGCCAGCACGCCCAGCATCAGTGCTGCTCCACCGGCTGGACTCGCGCGCCCTCGGCCACGCTCTCCCCCACGTTCAGGGCGACGCGCTCCCCCGGCGCGACGCCGCCGGCGATCTGGGCGTTCTGGCCGTCGTCACGGGCCACGACGACGCGCCGGAACGCGACGCGGTCGGCCGAGTCCACCACCGCGACGAGCGTCGTCTCGCCGCGCACGATCAGCGCGCCGGCCGGGAGCTCCGGGTAGCCGCGCCCCTTGGCGGCGAGCTTCACGGTCACGTAGCTCCCGGGGAAAATGCCGCCGCCCCGGTTCTCGAGGTCGACCTCGGCGAGCAGCGTGCGCGTCCGCGGATCGAGCAACCCGCTGACGCGCGTCACGCGCGAGACGACCCGGACCTCTGGCCGGTCGGGCACGGTGATCTCCGCCGGCGTGCCGACGCCCACGAGAGGGGCATCCTGCTGGTCCACGTAGGCGTACACCCGCAGCCGTCCCGTCTCCGACACGGTGAGGACGGGGAGCGCTCCCGTCTGCGCGCTGGTCGCGTTCTGCATCAGCGCCCCGGGATCGGCGTAGCGGGCCGTCACGCGGCCGGTGAACGGCGCCCGGATGACCTCGTACGACTTGAGCGTCTCGATCGCCTTGAGGTTGGCTTCGGCCACCGCCGCGTCGGTCTCGTAGCGCTCGGCTTCCTGCGCGGAGCTGGCGTTCTGCTTCGCGAGCGCGCGGAACCGGTCGGCGTTGACGCGCTTGTTGCGCGCGTCTGCGAGCGCCGCCTCGTACTGCTGGTCCAGCTCCGGGGACTCGATAACCGCGAGCACCTGGCCTGCCCCCACGGCATCGCCCTTGTCGACCAGGATCTGCCGCAGGTAGCCGCTCACCTTAGCGTACAGCGTGACCGCCGCGTACGGCCGCGCCTCGCCCAGGAGGGTGAGCGTCTGGACGCCCTGCGGCGCCGTCACGCGCGCCACGCGCACGTGCGGGCCTGCCGCCACGTCGGCCGCCCGCGCCCGCCCCTCCGCGCGCACCAGGCTCACCTTGCGGGCGAGCAGCCCGGCGACGATGGCGACCGACGCTACCATCGACACCACGCCCCCGACGAACAGCCGGCGCCCGGACCGGGACCGACGCATTTCGGTCATCACGTTTCCCCTCTCTCTTCCGCCAGGAACCGCTCATCCAGCAAGTGGCTGGTCGGCGGCTCGGTCCGGATCAAGGAATACACGACGGGCACCACGAACAGCGTCGCCGCGGTCGCGAGCACCAGCCCGCCGATGACCGCACGACCGAGGGGCGCGTTCTGCTCGCCGCCCTCACCCAGCCCCACCGCCATCGGGACCATCCCGATGATCATCGCCAGCGCCGTCATCAGCACGGGACGGAGGCGCGTCTTCCCGGCCTCGAGCGCGGCAGCGAGGGCGTCGCCGCCCGTCTCGACCCGCCGGTCGTTGGCGAAGCTCACGAGCAGGATGGAGTTGGACACGGCGATGCCCACCGCCATGATCGAGCCCATCAGCGATTCGACGTTCAGTGTCGTGCCGGTGAGGGCGAGCATCCACAGGATGCCCACCAGGGCGCCCGGCACGGCGGCCATGATGATGAACGGATCGAGCCAGGATTGAAACAACACCACCATCAGGCAGTACACCAGCACGATCGCCAGGATCAGGCCCAGTCCCAGGCTCCGGAACGACGCGGTCATCACCTCGCCCTGCCCCCGCACCGTGACGCGCATGCCGGGCGGCAGCGCACCAAGCGCGGTGATGCGCGAGCGGATGTCGCGCACCACGCCGCCCAGGTCCCGACCTTCCACGCCCGCCTCGACGTCGAGCACGCGTTGCACCGTGTAATGGCTCACCACGCCGGGCGCGGCGCCGGGATACACGCTCGCGACGTTGCCGAGCATCACGGCGGGTGCTTCGGGCGGCTCGGCGAGGGCCGGCGCGCCGCTCGCGTCCACCGGCCGGCCGCCGGAGGCGGGCGTGAGCGGGGTGGCGAGCAGGCTGGGCACCGACGCGAGCCGGGCGATCGGCGTCTGCACGGCCACGGCGTAGTTCACGTTGTTGGCCGGGTTCAAGAAGAACGACGGTGCGATCAGCCCGCTCGACGAGAGTGAGATGAGCATGCTGTTCGCTACGTCCCGCTGCGTGAGCCCCAGCTGCGCGGCGCGTACCCGGTCCACCCGCACCTTGAGCGCGGGATAGTCGAGCACCTGGGCGATGTGCACGTCCACCGCGCCCGGCACCGTGCGGATGGCGTCTCGCAGTCGCCGCGCCACCTCGTAGGAACGCGCCAGATTGGCGCCCTCGATCTGCACGTCCACCGGCGCCGACACGCCGAAGTTCAGCACCTGGCTCACGATGTCCGCCGGCTGGAAGTAGAAGCCCGAGCCGGGGAACTCCGCCGGGAGCGTCGCCCGCAGCGCCCGCATGTAGCGTTCCGTGGCGTGATGCCCCCGCTTCAACGCGATCAGCATCTCGGCGTCCATCGCCCCGATGTTGTCGGTGGGGACGAACGCCAGGTTGTAGAACAGCGGCACGCCGATCATGTCGTTGATCGTCTCCACCTCCTCGGGCGGGATGGTCTCGCGAATGCGACGCTCCACCTGCTCTACCAGCCGTTCGGTCTCCTCCAGCCGCGTCCCTGCTGGCGCCCGGAAGTGGAGCTTCATCAGGCCCGCATCCACCGCCGGGAAGAAGTCGGTCCCCACCACGGTGACGAGGCCGACGCCGCCCAGCGACAGCACCAGCGCCAGCACCAGCGTGAAGCGGCGGTGCGCGAGCACCGTTTCGAGCGCCCGGCCGTACGCCGCCTGGAACCGGTCCCAGATCTCGTCCCGCTTGCGGTACAGCGCCGAGCGCGTGGCCGCCGCGTGCTCTTCCCCCGGCATCAACAGCCGGGCCAGCAGGGGCACCAGCGTGCGCGAGAGCACATAGGACGCGAGCATGGCGAACACCACGGCGAGCGCGAGCGGCGTGAACAGGTACTTGGCGGGCCCGTACAGGAGCGCGACCGGGAAGAACACGATGCAGATCGCCAGCGTCGCCACGATCGCGGGCACGGCCACCTGCCGGGCGCCGTCCAGGACGGCGACCGTGAGCGGCTTTCCCAGGGCCCGGTTACGGTGGATGTTCTCGATCGCGACGGTGGCGTCGTCCACCAGCATCCCGATCGCGAGCGCCAGTCCGCCCAGGGTCATGATGTTGATCGTCTGGTTCGCGAACTTGAGGCCCAGAAACGCCGTGAAGATGGCGAGCGGGATCGACGTCGACACGATGACCACGCTGCGCCAGCTGCCGAGGAACGCGAAGATCATCAGCGAGACGAGCACCGAGGCGAGGATCGCCTCACGCACCACGCCCGAAATCGCGGCCCGCACGAACAACGACTGGTCGAAGTCGATCTTCAGGTCCAGCCCCTCGGGGGCGACCGCCTGAATCGCGGGGATCGCCTGGCGCGTGGCTTCCACCACCGCGAGCGTCGACGCGTCGGCGTGCTTCAGGATCGCCAGGTAGGTCGCGCGCTTGCCGTTCACGCGCACGATGTTGGACTGCTCGGCGTAGCTGTCTGACACGCGCGCCACATCTCCCAGCAGCACGGGCGCGCCGTTCACCACCTTCAGCGGAATCCGCTCGAACTCCGCCACCACGGACGGGCTCGAATTCAACGCCACGTTGTATTCGGTGGAGCCGACGCGCGCCGTGCCCACGGGGACGATCACGTTCGACAGCTGCAGCGCGCCGACCACGTCGGCCGGCGACAGCCCTTTCGCCGCCAGCGCCTGCGGGGCGATGTCGATCGAGATCTGACGCTGCCGGCCACCGAACGGCGCCGGCGTCGAGAGCCCCGGAATCGTGAACAGCCGCACCCGGATGAAGTTCAGCCCATAGTCGAAGATCCGGTCCTCGGGCAGCGTGGCGCTCGACGCCGTGAGCTGCGCCACCGGCACGTTCGACGCGTTGAATTGGATCACGGTGGGCGGCTGCATCCCCGGCGGCGCCAGCCGGAGGATCGTGCTCGACACGGCGCTGATCTGGGCGATCGCGGCCCCGATGTCGGTACCGGGCTGGAAATACACGCGCAACAGCCCCACGCCGGGGATCGACTGCGACTCGATGCGCTCGATCCCGTTGACCGTGGTCGAAAACCCACGCTCGCTGATGATCACGACGCGACGCTCCATCTCCTCGGCCGAGAGTCCCGGATAGTTCCACACGACGGCGACCACCGGGATGTCGATCGCGGGGAAAATGTCCACGATCATGCGCGTGAGGGACAACGTGCCCAGGACGAGAATGAGCAGCGCCATGACGGCAATGGTGTAGGGCCGGCGCAGGGCCAACCGGACGATCCACATGCGAGCTCCTCTGGGCTGATCGACGAACGCCGGGGGCAACCTGCGAAAAACGCACCGCGCCGCCGCCCGGTTCCGCGAGAAAACTACCCCGTTTCGGGACGCGCGGCCGTGGCGCGAGGGCCATGGCCCGGCCTGAAACGCCATGCCCCGGCTGGCGCCGGCGAGCCTTCGGCACCATGCTATCCCTCCCCCGCGCCTGAGGTTTCCGTCACGCATGGCCCGCATTCTGGCCGTCATCGCACCCCTGCTGCTGCTCGTTCCCACCGCGCGAACTCAGCAGATCGACACCACGCTGTGGGCGCGCCTGCGCTACCGGTTCGTGGGTCCCGAGGGCAACCGCGCGGTCGCCGTCGCCGGGGAGCCCGGGAATCCGCTGGTCGCGTACGTGGGCGCCGCCTCGGGGGGAATCTGGAAGACCGAAGACGGCGGCGTGCACTGGCGGGCGGTGTTCGACAGCCAGCCGGCCCAGGCGATCGGCGCGGTCGCGGTGGCGCCGTCGGCGCACAACGTGCTGTGGGCGGGCACGGGCGAGACGTTCTTCATTCGCTCGACCACGGCGCTCGGCAACGGGGTGTATCGCTCGACCGATGGCGGCCGCAGCTGGCAGCACCAGGGACTCGACGGTACGGGACGGATCGCGCGCATCGTGATCCATCCCGCCAACCCGGACCTGGTGCTGGTGTGCGCGCTGGGACGGGCGTACGGGCCGGCGCAGGACCGCGGGGTGTACCGCACCACCGACGGGGGCAAGACGTGGACTCGCGTGCTGTTCGTCGATGCCAACACCGGCTGCTCGGACCTCGCCATGGATCCGGGCGACCCGAACACCGTCTTCGCCGGGATGTGGCAGTTCGAGGTGAAGACGTGGCACCTCCAGAGCGGCGGGCCGGGGAGCGGGCTGTGGGTGTCGCGTGACGGCGGCGCGACGTGGAAGCGAATCGTGGGGCATGGCCTTCCCGACGCACGCCACGTCGTGGGCAAAGTCGCCGTGGCCGTGGCGCCGTCGAACCCGAACACCGTGTACGCGCTGATCGAGGACCAGGACCCGACGCTCTATCGGAGCGACGACCGGGGCACGACCTGGCACGTCGTGAGCCACGACCACACCATGGCCGAGCGGGCGCCCTACTACGTGCGCTTCGCCGTCGCGCCGGACGACGAGGAGCGGCTGTACTTCGTCTCGGTGCGCTTCAGCATGTCGCGCGACGGCGGCCGCACCCTGGCCCGCTCGGGCTACGAAGGAGGCGGCGACAACCACGACATCTGGATCGATCCGTTGAACCCGGACCGCTTCATGGTCGCGCACGACGGCGGCGTGAGCATCACGCTCAACCGCGGCAGGACGTTCATGCGCGTCGTGCTGCCGATCGCCCAGATGTACCACGTGCACGTCGACACCCGCGTGCCGTATTACGTGTACGGCAACCGGCAGGACGGCTCCTCGTACCGCATGCCGAGCCGCAGCCTGGCCGACGGCATCTCGGAGGGGGCGTGGCAGCATGTGGGAGGCTGCGAGAGCGGGTTCGGTATCCCGGACACCGTGGACAACGCGACCGTCTGGTCCGGGTGCTACGACGGAGGGCTGGAAGTCTACGACGTGCGCACGGGCCACGCGCGCAACGTGCGCGTCTGGCCGGAAGCCGGCTACGGCTGGCGGCCGGCCGACGTGAAGTACCGCTGGAACTGGACGTTCCCGATCATGATCTCGCCGCACGATCACCGGCGGGTGTACGTGGGCAGCCAGTACGTGCACGTCACGAGCGACGGCGGCGCGAGCTGGAAGGTGGTGAGCCCCGACCTCACCCGCAACGACACGAGTCACCAGCAGAGCTCGGGCGGCGTCACGACGGACAACCTGATGACGTTCGACGGCGCCACGCTGTTCGCGCTGGCGGAGTCGCCCGTGCAAGCCGGCGTGATCTGGGCGGGATCGAACGACGGCCTGGTGCACGTCACGCGCGACGGCGCCACGACCTGGACGGACGTGACGGGCAACCTGCCGAAGCTCGCGCCCTGGGGGAAGATCTCGAACATCGAGCCGTCGCGCTTCGACGCCGGAACGGCCTATATCTCGGTCGACCTGCACGAGCTGGACGACCTCGATCCCTACATCTTCAAGACCACGGACTTCGGCAGAAGCTGGAAGCGGATCTCGGAGGGCTTGCCCCGCTCGTCGCTCGGGTTCGTGCACGTGGTGCGCGAAGATCCCACGCGGCGCGGGATGCTGTTCGCGGGCACGGAAAGCGGCGTGTACGTGACGTTGGACGACGGCGGCCACTGGGCACCGCTGCAGAGCAACCTGCCGCACGCCCCCATCTCGTGGATAACGGTGCAGCCGCACTTCCGCGACCTGGTGGTCGCGACGTACGGGCGGGGGATCTGGATCCTCGATGATATCTCGCCGCTGGAGGATCCCGCGTTCCCCGCCCTGACGGGCGGGGCTGTGTTGTTCAAGCCGCGCCCGGCCTATCGGTTTCGGGCCCAGCAGGGGATCGCCAGCGCTCCCAACAGCGCGGTGCGGGTGGACAGCGTGCCCGAGGGCGCGGACCTGACGTACTTCGTGCCGGCGGCGCTCGCGGACACCGCGGCGGCGCCCGACAGCGCGCACCCGCGCCGCCCCGCCAAGATCGTCGTGCTGGGCGCGAGCGGCGACACGGTGCGCGCGCTCGAAGGCGAGCGTAAACCCGGTTTGAATCGCGTGTGGTGGGACCTGCGCTACACCCGCCCTGCGGTGCCGAAGCTGCGGACGCCCCCGCCCGGCAAGCCGTTCGTGCGGACCGGGCCGGACGGCACGCGGCCGCTCGTGACCTGGGACCTCGATCTCTCGCTGCGGGGACCACTCGTGCCGCCGGGCAGCTACCAGGTGCGGCTCACGGTGGGCGACAGCGCGGCGGCCGGCGCGGCCCTCATCCAGTCGCTCAGCGTGCTCAAGGACCCCAACACCGCGGCGAGCGACGCGGACGTTCTGGCGCAGACCCGGCTGGCGCTCGCCATTCGGGCGGCGCAGGACAGCGTGGCGCGCATGATCAACCGGCTGGAGTGGGTGCGGAAGCAGCTCGCGGACCTGACCGGTCAGCTACGGGGCGACACCGCGCTCGCGGGTGACTCGAGCGCCAAGCGGCTCGCCGGCCTCGCCGACTCGCTCGACCGGCATGCCAGCGCCGTCGAGGGCGCGCTGTTCGACGTGCACCTGACCGGTGCGCGCGAGGACGCGTTCCGCAGCCCGATGCAGCTGTACGGCCGGCTGGCGGCGCTGCAGTCCGACGTGTCCGAGAGCGGCGCCGACTTCGCGCCCACCACGCAGCAGCAGGGGGTCTACGAGCTGTTCGCGCAGCGGCTCGTGGACGCGTCGGGCCGGTTCGCCGGCTTCATGGAGCGGGAGCTGCCGGCGTTCGGCGCCGAGCTGCACAAGGCGCCACTGAAGGACCTCATCTCCGCGATCGATCAAGGCACGCCAGCGCGCCCCGGACCCTGATGCAGGGGCGCCCGCGACTCACACGCCGCCGGCCCAGGCCCGCGGGTTGCAGGACACACCCCGCCGAGGCCCGATCTGGAGGTTCCCATGGGTCTGACGTCCGAACAAGCACATTGGATCGTCGGGGCGGAGCTGTGTGCTCTCGCCCTGGCGCTGCTGTTGTACGAATTGCAGGTATGGCAGGCTCGCGTGCTGCGCTACGCCCTCGGTGCCACGCTCCTGGTGTTAACAGCCGAAGGCGTGCTGTTTCCCGCGATCGAAGGGGCCCTGACCCCGGCGCGGTTCGACAGCGCCACCGCTCAGCACCTGCTCCTGGCCGCGCTGTGCCTCGTCGTGGGACTGGTCGAGCTGCGGCGCGCCCGGCGCGCGGTGACAGGCGGCCCAGGGCGGGCCGCGCTACCGCTCGGCCTGCTCGCGACCGGCGCGATCTTTGCGCTCCACGCGCAGCACCACAGCCCGGCCCCGCGCGTGCTCCTCACGGTGCAGCATCGCATCCTGGGTGCATCGCTCGCCGTCGGCGGGTTGACCAGGGGAGCGGCAGAGCTGCCGCTTCCGGCCGCGCGATCCTTCAAGACCGCGTGGCTCGTGCCGCTGTTTCTCGCCGGCGTCGAGCTGCTGTTGTATACGGAAACGCGCGGCTGAGCGCTTGACAGTTGTGTCGGTCGTGTCTAGAGTGCGTATCAGAACCCACGAGGGCTGGAACCCGGTATGCATCGCCTGGTGTTGAACCATAATTGCCCCTGCATGACTCCCTGAGCGAGCCGGCCCGCTGGGTGGCACGATGGTGTGCCAACGCCCCCCTCCGGCTGTCCCCGGCGGGGGGCGTTGAATTTTCGCCGATGAAACGACCATGAGGCGCGAACCGATGAAACGATACCTGTTGGCAAGCGACTTCGACCAGACCCTGAGCTTCAACGACTCGGGGATCGTCCTGAGCGAGCTGCTCGGCATCTCCGGCTTTCGCGAGAAGAGCGCCGGGCTGTCGCGCATCCACCTGGTGCAGCAGGGCGCGGAGCTCGCGTACCTGCTGCTGCACGATCCCGAATACCGCAAGGTGCGCAAGGAGCACCTGATCGAGGTCGGCAAACGGATTCGCTTGAAGCAGAACCTGCACCTGCTGCCGCGCCTGCTGAGCCAGTTGGAGGGATTCGACGTCGCGTTCTACGTGATTTCGGCGGCTCCACAGGAGGTGATCCAGTCGGCGCTCGAAGGCATCGTCCCGCCTGAGCACATCCACGGGACGCGGTTCCGCTACGCTCCTGCCTCCGGTGAAATCCAGGCGATCGAGCGGGTCACCGCCGGCTACGGCAAGGTGGCCCTGCTCGAAGAACTGCGGGCACAGCTTCCGGTGAGTCACGACCGGGTGATCTACATGGGCGACGGCAGCTCGGACATTCACGTGATGCTGCACGTCAACCGCCTGAACGGCATGACGATTGCCGTCTCCGAGAACAAGTACCTTGCGCAGATCGCCAAACGCTCCGTGCTGTCCGACGACGCAGTGAGTGTGCTCGTGCCGATCCTCGAGGACATCGTCGGCATGGACGCGGGCCGCATTCACGCCCTGTTCGAGTCCCACGGGCTGGTGCTCCAGGAATGGGACAAGGTGCAGACGGACCTCCTCACGATCCGTGAGACTGACGCGGCGCGGCCGCTGGTGGCCGAATTGGGGGGCAGATGACGTTCGACTGGATCGGGTGGCTCGCGACGGCGCTGTTCATGACCTCGTACTTCTGCAAGGATCCCGTCACGCTGCGGCGCGTGCAGGGCCTCGCGGCGCTGGCGTGGGCGGCGTACGGCGTGGTGATTCACGCCTGGCCGGTGATCGTCGCCAATGTGCTCGTGACGGCGGTGGCCGTGTGGACGTCGTTGGGGCGGCCGGCGACCGCAGGCGCTGCGGCCACTGCGCCTGAGTAGGGCTGACACAACAGACCTGTTGCTTACACGCAGCATGTGTCGGTACTGCCATGTTGGCCATAGTGGTAAGTGTGTTCCTTCCGCAACGTTAGCGCACGGGCGACAGAGCCTCACACCTGCCCAGGGTTTGCAGCACGCCACCGAACATGGCCGGTCCGCAACGCCTACTGGTGCTGGCTACTCTCCTGGCCCCCGCAGCGAGCGGCGCGTCTTGTGCCGCGGGTCACGCCGACCCAGAGCTTCCAGCGGTGTTCACAGCGGACCAGGCCAGGCACGGCCGGCGCATCTACAAGACCTCCTGCGCGGAGTGTCACGGCAGCGGCCTCGAAGGGGTGACGGCGCCGGCGCTCGCCGGACCGACGTTCCTCCAGAGGTGGCAACCTCCCACAGGCAGCGCCGCGGACCTGTACCACGTGATGCGCGTCTCGATGCCGAAGCTGGCGATGGGCTCGCTCGGGCCCGACGACTACACCGCCGTGTTCGCCTTTCTGCTGCAGCAGAACGGCTGGCCACCCGGGAGCCGGCGATTCGACGCCTCCGACAGCGTGCTCAACCGGATTCGTCTCGATCGGCTTGGCGGCGTGGCCGCGACGCCCGGGCTCGCGCTCAGGGAATTCATCGCGGGCAAGGAGGAGCCACCGCCGAACGGCGCGGGACCGAGCGAGTCGGAGCTTGCGGGCCCCAACTCCGCCAACTGGCCCTACCACACCGGTAATTACTCCGGGACGCGGTACTCCGAGCTGACCGAGCTGACTCCCGCGAATACCGGACGGCTGAGCGTCGGGTGTGTGTTCCAGGTCGGCCCCGCCGAAGTCTTTCAAACGGGTCCCCTCGTGTACCACGGCGTGATGTACGTGACGACCGTGCGCCAGACGGTGGCGCTCGACGCCGTCACGTGCCGTCCGCGCTGGCGCCACACGTGGCAGCCGAGGGACTACGAGCTGTGGCCCATGAACCGCGGCGTGGCGCTGGCGCGAGGCTACGTCGTCCGGGGCACGGCCGACGGGTACTTGCTCGCGCTCGATGCCAGGGATGGGCAGTTGATGTGGGCGCGACATGTGGCGCGACCCCAAATGGGCGAGACGATCACGATGGCTCCGCTCGTCTACGACGACCTCGTGATGGTGGGACCGGCCGGCAGCGAGAACGGCATCAAGGGATGGATCGGAGCCTTCCGGCTCGCCGACGGCGCACCAGTGTGGCGCTTCAATACCGTCCCCCGACCGGGCGAGCCCGGCGCAGACACGTGGGAGAACCCGAGGGGCCTGCCGCAGGGTGGCGGCGCGGTGTGGACGCCGCTGGCGCTCGACCCGGCCAAAGGAGAGTTGTACGTTGCGGTGACGAACCCGGCCCCGGACTTCGCGGGTCATCTGCGGCCGGGAAAGAACCTCTACACCAACGCCCTCGTCGCCCTCGACGTGCACACCGGGCGCCTGCGCTGGTACGACCAGCTGCTCGCTAACGACACGCACGACTGGGACCTCACTCAGGTGTCCCCGCTGTTCCGCGAGAAGGTCTGGGGTCGGGAGCGGAGTTTGATCGCGACCGTGGGCAAGGCGGGGGTGCTCACGGTGCTCGATCGGGACACGCACGAGCGGGTGTACGACGTCCCCATCACGACCCGGCTGAACGCCGACGTGGCGGTGGGCAGGACGCGCGCCAGAGTGTGCCCCGGCATGCATGGCGGCGTGGAGTGGAACGGGCCCGCCTACAATCCCCGCGCCCACTTGCTGTACGTTCCGGCGGTGGACTGGTGCGGCGTCTTCCAGGCGGGCAGGACGGCGCGCTACGACCCGGGGGACCAGTACGTTGGCGGCGCGTACACGTCCGACTCCGCGGCGCAGGCGAGGGGTTGGCTCACCGCCGTCGACGCGGGCTCCGGCACGGTGCGTTGGCGCTACCGGTCGGCAAGGCCACTCGTTGCGGCCGTGACCGCGACGGCCGGGGGCGTGGTGTTCACGGGTGAGCTCACGGGCGACTTCATCGCGCTCGACGCAGAAACGGGGCGCGAGCTGTACCGCTTCTATACGGGGTCGGGGCTCTTGGGCGGCGTCGTCACATACGCGGTGCACGGCAAGCAATACGTCGCGGCAGCGTCAGGTGGCGGATCCTACAACTTCGGCCGCGAGGGATCGCCCACGATCTTCGTGTTCACGCTGCCTACTGCCACGCCTCCGTCGGCACGTCGGCTGGCGGCTCGAGCGACTGGATATAAGTGACGAGCTTCCACACTGCGTCGGGTGCGAGCAGCAGTCCGCCGTAGGCGGGCATGCCGTGCGGGCGGCCATAATAGATCGACTGGAAGAGCTCGCCGTCCGCGCCGCCGAACCGCCACCGGCCGTCCGCCAGGCTCGGCCCCACCCACCCGGCGCCCGCGCCCCCGTGACAACCGTCGCAGTTCATCGCGGTGAAGATCTTCGCCCCCTCATCCGCCGCCCGCTTGTCCCGCTGGTAGGGATTCTGCCAGCGCACCGCCTTGGGGGCAGCGCCGCCCGCCGACACGTGCTCGTCGTGACGCACGGCGGGGAGCCCGGCCTGCTGGTCGGGCGTCGCTCCGCGCATGCACGCCGCCAGCGCCGCCAGGAGGAGGACCGGAAGGAGCCTCACCCCTTCACCGCCGCGAAGCCGCCGATGACGGCGATCACCACGCCCAGCGCGATCTTGGCGGCGGCACCGGCCGCGCGGCCGAGCACCGCGCCCCAACCCGCCCGCACCGCCACCGTCGGCGTGCGCGACCACGAAAACTCGAACACCGCCGCGCCGGCGAATGCGCCCACGAACGCACCGATCACGCTCCCGACGATCGGGACCGGCACGCCCACCATGGCGCCCACGATCCCCCCGACCAGCGCGCCCCATCCCGAGCGGCGCGACCCGCCGTAGCGCTCGGTCAGCCCGAACCCCACCCACCACTCGACGATCTCGCCGAGAAACGCGAGGCCCAACACGATCGCCATCGTGGCGATCCCGACCGTGCGAAACCCGGTGAGCGCGCCGTAGCCGAGGACACCGCCGACCATCACCCACAGGCCCGGCAGGCCCAGTGGGACGAGGATCAGCCCGGCGATGCAGCACAACGCGAGTAGCAGTACCGCGAGTGTGTGGCTCATTCGCTCCTCACGGCTTCAGCCGCGGCTACAGGGCGAACAACCACACCATGCCGCCCTGGCTCGTGTGACGCGCGATGTCGCGGATGAAGTCGGCGGGCGCCCGCACGTCCGCGGGGTCATCGGAGCGCACGTCCCCGGCGAGCAGGAACCAGTCGCCGCCGATCCCAGCGTACACGGCCACGTACTGCTTGCCGTCGGGCCCGGTGTAAGCGATGGGATTCCCCACGACGCCCGACCCGACCTTGAATTTCCACAGCAGCCGCCCGCTCGTCGCGTCCGCGGCTTTGAACCAGCCGTCGAGCGTGCCGTAGAAGACGACGTTGCCGGCGGTGGCGAGCACACCGCTCCAGACCGGGTACGGCTCCTCGATCTCCCACACCCTGCGGCCGCGTGCCGCGTCCCAGGCGATGAACGCGCCCAGGTGGCCGCCGGGCCCGGCGTGGTACGGCGTGTTGGCGCCGATGAACGGCGTGCCGGCGATACGGGTCGCCGTCACCGCCTGGTAGTCCATGCAGAGGTTGTTGGTGGGAACGTAGAACAACCCCGTGCGCGCCGAGTACGCCGCCGGCGCCGCGGGCGTCTTCCCGCCCTCCAGGCTCGGGCAGATGTCCTTCACGTTGCCGCGCGACGCGCCCGTGAGCTTGGTCGAGTCGACCACCGGGCGGCCGCTCGAGCGGTCCACGCGCCTCGCCCAGCTCACGTGCACGAACGGCTCGGCGACGAGCACCTCGCCCGTGGCGCGGTCGAGCGTGTACGCGAAGCCGTTCTTGTCGAAGTGGACCAGCACGTTGCGCTCCTCACCCCCCACGGGCAGGTCGGCGAGGATCATTTCGGCGTTAGCGTCGTAGTCCCAGTTGTCGTGCGGCGTGAACTGATAGGCCCACACCAGGGCCCCGTTGTCGGGCCGCCGGGCGAGCACGCTCGCGGTCCACTTGTTGTCGCCGGCACGCTGCTCCGGGTTGTACGGGCCGGGATTGCCGACCCCGTAGTACACCAGGTCGAGACGGGGGTCGTAAGACATCCACCCCCACACCGGTCCGCCGCCGTGGGCCCAGGCATCCTTCGGCCACGTCGTGACGCCCAGGTCGCTTCGCTTCTCGTAAAACGACCGCCATGTCCCCGGCCACGCCAGCATCTCGCTGTCCGGACCCATGTTGTACGCGGTCCACGCGAGCCGGCCGGTGCGGAGATCGAGTCCTTTCACCCAGCCGTGGATGCCGAACTCGCCCCCCGACGCGCCCACGATCACGCGGCGCTTGACGATGAACGGGGCGACGGGTGTGGTCTCGCCCTGCGCCAGATCGGCGATCTTCGTCTTCCACAGCTCTTTCCCCGTCGCGGTGTCGATCGCGACCGTGCGGCCGTCCAGCAGGTTGTAGACGATCTTCCCCTCGGCGTAGAACGCGCCGCGGTTGATCGCATCGCAACACGCAATCCCCACGGCGTTGGGATCCACGTCGGGGCGGTACTTCCACTTGAGCGGATAGTCGGGCTGGGTCAGGTCGAACGCGTACAGCACGTTCGGGTACGGGGTCACGACATACAGCGTGTGGCCCACGACGAGGGGCTGGCCTTCGTGGCCGCCCAGCACGCCCGTCGAGAAGGTCCACACCGGCCGCAGCCGACCCGCGTTGGCCACGTTGATCTGCGCCAAGGGACTGTAGCGCGTCGCCGCGTAGTCCCGCGCGGGCATGGTCCACTGGCCGTCCTCGCCGGCCTCCTGCGCCCGGGCGGCCACCGGACCTAGTGCCCCGAGGAGCAGCGCGAGCGCGCCCGCCCCTCTCCCCGTCACGCCAGGCCGAGACGGTGGCGGAGATGCTCCTGCACCTCGGCCGTGATGACCCCCCGCTTGACGGCGTCGGCGAGCGCCGCCGTGATCGCCGCCCGATCGGCGTCCAGGCCCTGCTCGCGCAGCTCGCGGATGATCCGCGCCAGCCGGGCATCGTAGTCCTGCGACTTGAGCGTGCCCGCGTCCACCTGCTGCTTCAATTTCTCCAGCTCCTTGACGAAGCGTTGAACCGTGACCGGTGCCATCCGCAACTCCTCTTGTGGCGGCTCTCACTGTGTCGAGCCGGTTGAACTGCGCCCCGCGGGCAACGATGGACGATGAGAGCACGTGGCCGCAAGGCCCGCCGCCGGCTACACTAGTGGCGTGACCGTGGCGCACCTCATGCTCGCGCTCGTGGCCGCTGCGGCGGCGGGCGCCGTAAACGCCATCGCCGGCGGCGGCACGCTGCTCACCTTTCCCGCCATCGTCGGACTCGGCGTCACGCCGCTCGTGGCCAACGCCACCAGCACCGTGGCGTTGTGGCCCGGCTCGCTCGGCAGCATGTGGGGCTATCGCCGCGAGCTCGGGGGCGCGCGCCGCTGGGTGATCGGCTTCGCCGCACCCAGCCTTGTGGGCGGGGCGCTCGGTGCGTGGCTGCTGTTGCACACGCCGCCCGCAGCGTTCGATCGCATCGTGCCGTTTCTGGTGCTCGGTGCAACGGTGCTGTTTCTCCTCCAGGGCCCGCTGCTTCGCAGGCTGCGCCCCCGGTCCGCGGGGGCGAGTGACCGGGCGGCGGCGCCGGATGCGGGGCCCCGGTGGAGCTTCCTGGCGGCCCAGTTCCTCGTCGCCGTCTACGGGGGCTACTTCGGGGCGGGCATCGGGATCCTCATGCTGGCCGTGCTGGGCTTCATGGGCCTCACCAACATCCACCGGATGAACGGCCTCAAGAACTGGGGCGCGCTGTGCATCAACGCCGTGGCGGTAACGATGTTCGCGGGCGGCGGCATCGTGCACTGGCCGATCGCCCTGACCATGGCCGTGGGCGGGACGGTGGGTGGTTACGCAGGCTCCCGCGTGGCGCAGCGCGTCGGGCAGCAGGGCGTGCGGCACGCCATCGTGGCGATCGGCCTCGCGGCGTTCGTGTGGCTGCTGCTGCGCCGGCCCGGCGGCGCCTGACCGTCAGGCCGCGCCGGTCTCGGAGTCGTCCGACGCCTTCTTACCGTCGTTGCGCTTGAACAGCCACACAGCGAACAGCACTATCCCCACGACGAGCGCGATCTTGAACGCCAGGAACAGCAGCGGGATGAAAAAGAACGACCCGACCTTCCACAAGGAGAAGCCGAGCAGGCCGAGTGCGGCAAGCTGCAGCAGCGGTTTGGACATGAGCGACTCCTGCGTGACGCCTCAGCCGGACGTGATGGAGTAGTCGAGCGGCTGGGTGATGTGGACGCGTACGGCCCTGCCGTGCAGCCGGGCAGGCCGGAACAGCGCCTTGAGGATCCATTCGCGGGCGGACACATCGAAGCCGGGGTTGGGGCTGGTGGCGATCACGACCGAGCCGGCCTCCACCCGACCGGTGGTATCGACGATGGCCCGCAGCAGCACGCGGCCCTGGATGCGCGCCTGCTTCAAGAGATCGGGGTAGAGCGCCGGGGGCGCCGAGAGCAAGGCGGGACGCTCCTCCACCAGCGCCTCCGAATAGACGTCGTTCCCGGAGGGCACGACCCCGTTGGCGCGGCCGCCCTCGACACCGATCCCCGAATAATCTTTCGGGTCGAAGCGCTCCCGCAGGTCCAGCTTCGGCATGGCGGTGGGCAGTTCGGTGGGGACGGTCACGGTCTGGAACCCTCTGAGGGGCTCCGCGAGCTGGACGGGGGGCGGCGTCGCGGGCTGCCGCTGTGCCGGCGCGAGCAGCACGACCGACGTGTCGATGCGCACGGCGCTGTCGGCAGGGCGGGCGGAAAGCGTTGCGTACACGGCGGCGGCAATCACGACCGTGTGCAGTGTGAGTGAAGTGGCCCCGACGCCGAGCAGCGTCTTCGTCTTTGTGCGGCGCTTCGTCTCGAGCAGTGTCAGCTCCATACGATCCTCCCGTCTCCTGGGTTCGGCTGGGGCGCCAGCCGCACCCCCATGACCCGGTTGGACGACGAGAAGTTCCCGTCAGGAGTTTCGCGGCGCGGACCCGAACGGGGCCCGGACCGACTCCTGACGCGCCGACGCGCCTCGACGGGTAGCCGCCGAGGCGCGTCGCTGGTGGGGAGCCCGTGAGGGCTACCGCTTGGAGATGTCGCCGCGGGTCACCGCGCCGGAGACGCCGAACCCCTCCGACGGGATGAATACGCGGAAGAAGTCGTTACCGCTCCCCGCCGACCCGTTGTCGCACACCGTGAGGGTGTAGGCGACGAGGTTGCCGGTGTCCTCGCGCCCGACGGCGTCGACCTCCACGCCGCGGGTCGGGTCGCTGCAGGCGCTCGAGCTGTTGCGGTACGCCGTAAAGGACGTAGCGGGGTCCGCCACCGGATCGGTGGTCAGCGTGGCCGGCTGCGTGGGGGAGTGCAGGTCGGCCCAGTCGGTGCCGGTGAACCGTCCCGTGAGGTTGGCGCGGACGTCGAAGTCGAACGTCGTGGCGTCGCTCCCGGGCGTGGGCGAGCCGCTCCCGATTTGTCCCTGGCCCAAGACCTCAACGCCGCCGCCGCCCCCACCAGTCGGGGCACAGCTCACCGTGAAGGTCGTGGTCGCCGTCCCGCCCGACGGCACGGTGACGGTGCGGGGATTCGCCCCGGCGACTGTGCAGTTCGACGCCACGCCGGACAGGAGGAGCGAGTGGTCACCCGACGGGCCGGTGAAGGTGACGCTGCCGTTGGTCGCGATCTGCTGGCTGAACGATCCGTCGATCGTGACCGTGTAGCCGTCGGGATCGAGGCTCGAGCCCGTCGTGCTGGCGGTGACCGTCAAACTACCGGTGCCGCCACCGGTCGGCGCGCACGTCACGGTGAAGGTGGTGGACACGGTCCCACCGGACGGCACGGTGACGGTGCGCGGATTCGCCCCGCTCACGGTGCAGTTCGCCGCCACGCCCGACAGCGCCACGCTGTGATTACCCGCCGGGCCGGTGAACGAGACGCTCCCGTTCGTCGCGATCGACTGGCTCGTCGCGCCGCCGTCCAGGGTGACGGTGTAGCCATCGGGATCCAGGTCCGAGCCCGTGGTGCTGGTCGTCACCGCCAGCGTGCCGTTGCCGCCACCGGTCGCCGCGCACGTCACGGTGAAGCTGGCGGTCGCGGTCCCGCCCGAGGGCACGGTGACGGTCTGCGGGTTCGCCCCGCTCACCGAGCAGTTTGCGGCGACCCCGGACAGCGCCACCGAATGACTCCCCGCCGACAACCCGGTGAACGTAACGCTCCCGTTGGTCCCGACGCCCTGGCTCGCACCGCCGTCCACGGTCGCCGTGTAGCCGTCGGCATCGAGGTTCGAGCCGGTCGTGCTCGCGCTGACCGTGAGGTTCCCCGTCTGCGGCGGCGGAGCGGCGCAGGTCACGGAGAACGACGTCGAGGCCGTGCCGCCCGCCGGTACGCTGACCGTCTGCGAGGTCCCGCCGCTGACCGAGCAGTTCGAGGGGACCCCGGAGAGGGCGACCGCGTGACTGCCCGCCGAGAGCCCGGTGAACGTGACGCTGCTATTCGTCCCGATGCTCTGGCTGGCGCCACCATCAACCGTCACCGTGTAGCCGCCCGACGGCAGGTTCGACCCGGTCGTGCTGGTGGACACGGTGAGGTTGCCCGTCGTGGGAGGCGGGGCCGCACAGCTCACGGAGAATGACGTCGAGGCCGTGCCGCCCGCCGGTACACTGACCGTCCGCGAGGTCCCGCCGCTGACCGAGCAGTTCGAGGGGACCCCGGAGAGGGCGACCGCGTGACTGCCCGCCGAGAGCCCGGTGAATGTGACGCTGCTATTCGTCCCGATGCTCTGGCTGGCGCCACCATCAACCGTCACCGTGTAGCCGCCCGACGGCAGGTTCGACCCGGTCGTGCTGGTGGACACGGTGAGGTTGCCCGTCGTGGGAGGCGGGG
>QHUU01000059.1 GCA_003222155.1 Gemmatimonadota bacterium
TGGCCTCCCTGAGCGCGGGCTTGTCGTCGACCACGAGAATAGAACCTGCTTTCGGCACTCCCATTTGCCGTCGCCCATGCACGGGTTATAGACTTGCCTCTCCCTAACAGCATGCATTGTTGCATAGCCGTGGGCAATGCAGCAGGTGTTCCTCACGCGCGGCGCGTCAGGGGCCGTCGCGTCTAGCGGAGCGCTTGGAGCGCCGGCGTTTGTGGCGTCGTCGCTGCAGTCGCTCTAGACCTGGCCACGCTGGGTCCAGTGTGGTCGTGGCAGCCGTGCAACGGTCGTACGTGCAATCGCTGACCCATTTGTTTTTCTTGTTTTCGCTTATGTTGTTTCCCACATGGACGGTGTTCTTCGAAGGACCATAGCGCGCCCGCGGCAAACGTGAGCCCCAGGCAGAGCCCATGAGCCTCACGCGCTCGAGCGGGCCTGAGCAGCGGTGGCAGGAGGTTCTGCGCAGAGTAGCCATCGCCCTCAAGGGGCGCGACGTGGGCGTCTGCGAAGCGGACGCGCGTGGACGGATGCATCTACTGGCCGCGAGTTCTGCGGGAGACCTCGGCTCCGTTGCCGTCGACGAGGTGGAAGCCACGCTGCGCGAGCTCGGCGAATTACGGGCCACCGGCCCGAGCCCTCGCCTTTGGGTGGCGGGCCGCCTCAAGCCGCAGCACTGGTGTGTCACGCCGGTCTGCAGCGCGCTGCCGCAGCCGCCCCCCGCCGGCGTCGAGCGGCGCAGCCCCGAGCGGTTGACGCTCGAGCTGGGCGGCGTGTGCATTGGGTTGATCGAGGCGCCGGGCCGCGAGGCGACGGCGTCCGGCGCTGCCGGCCCTCAAGCGCTGCTCGCCTCGATCGCCGAGCAGGTTCCGGCGCTTCTCTGGACGACCGACGCAGCGTTACGCGTCACTTCGCGGTCGGGGTCCGGTCCCAAATCGCTGGAGCTGCTGCCCAGCCGCGTTGTGGGCGCATCGCTGCTCGAGCAATACGATCGGGGCGAACTGCCCGCCGAGTCGGTCGACGTGCACCGGCAGGCGCTCGCGGGCAAGTCGGTCTCCTACCAGATGCGGCTGGCCGACCGCTACTACGACGCGCGCGTGAAGCCGCTGCGGAACGACGCAGGCGCGATCGTCGGAGTGGTCGGCCTCGCCGTAGACGTGAGCGATCGCGAGCGGGCCCTCGTACAGGCACGCCGCAGCCAGCGAGAGCTCGAGGACTTCGTCGAGCACACGCCGGTCGGGATGCGTTGGACGGGGCCGGACGGCACGATTCTCCGCGCCAACCAGGCCGAGCTCGAGATGCTCGGCTACCGCAGCGAGGAGTACGTGGGGAAGAACGTCGCCGCGTTCCACGTCGATCCGGAGGTCGCGGCGGACACCCTGCGGCGCCTGCGGGCCGGCGAGGCCCTGCCAAACGTCGAGACGCGCCTGCGCCGCCGCGACGGCTCGATCTGTTACGGTCTCGTCAGTGCGAGCGCGCGGTTTGACGGCGGTGAGTTCGTCCATGCGCGCTGCCTCACGCGCGACATCACGGAGCGCAAAGTGGCCGAGCTGGCCCTGGCGCAGTTCAAGGCGATGGTGGAGTCCGCCGAGGACGCCGTCGTCGGCAAGACGGTAGACGGGATCATCACCAGCTGGAACCCGGCCGCGACCCGCCTGTACGGGTACGCCGCCGAGGAGGTGATCGGGAAGCCGATCACCCTGCTCGCTCCCCCAGACCGCGTCGACCAGGTCCGCGGCATCCTCGAGCGCGTGCAGCGCGGCGAGCGCGGCGAGCGCGAAGAGACGACCCGGGTGCGCAAGGACGGCACGCACGTCGAGGTCGCGCTCGCCGTCTCGCCGATCCTCGACCCGCACGGCCAGGTCATCGGCGCCACGTCGATTGCCCACGATATCACGGAGCGCAAGCGTGTCGAGCAACAGTTGCTGCACGCGGCGCTGCACGACGCGCTGACCGATCTGCCGAACCGTGCGTACCTGGTCGAGCGCGTGACGCAAGCCCAGGCGCGCGGGCGACGGGATCCGGATTACCGGTTCGCGGTCCTGTTCATCGATTCCGACAAGTTCAAGGCGGTCAACGATAACCTCGGCCACGCGGCCGGCGACCGCCTGTTGACGGAGTTCGCGGGACGCCTGCGAACGTGCGTTCGGCCGGGCGACGTCGTGGCGCGGCTCGGGGGCGACGAGTTCGCCGTACTGCTCGAGGACATCGTCGGTCCGGCCGACGCGGAGCACGCGGCGCGCCGCATCCAGGACGCGCTCGCCGCGCCGGTGTCGTTCGAAGGCCGGGAGATCGTCGCGACGGCCAGCGTCGGCGTGGCGTTGAGCCGGCCCGGCTACACGGAGTCCCAGGACCTGCTGCACGACGCGGACCTTGCCATGTATCACGCCAAGCAGCAGGGGGGTGCGCGCTTCCGAGTGTTCGACGTCATCATGCGCGAGTCGGCGCAAGCCCGCGCCAGTATGGAGGCGGACCTGCGGAACGCTCTCGAGCGCCAGGAACTCCGCCTGGTCTTCCATCCGATCGTGGAGCTCCATACGGGCCGGGTGCACGGGTTCGAGGCGCTGCTGCGCTGGCACCACCCCCAACGCGGCGTGATCCCGCCGCTCGAGTTTGTGCCGCTGGCGGAGGAGACCGGCCTCATTCTCCCGATCGGGACCTGGGTGATCGCTGAGGCGTGTCGGCACGGGCGGCGCTGGGAGGACGCGTTCCCGGCGGCGGGCCCCCTACGGATCAGTGTGAATGTTTCCGCCAAGCAGCTCGAGCGCGAAGGCCTCGTGGATGAAGTGCGGGCGGCGCTCGAGGAGGCGGGACTTGCGCCATCCCGCCTCATCCTCGAGATCACCGAGAGCATGCTCATGAAGAACGTCGACTCGTCGACGGCACTGCTGCAACAGCTGCGGGCGCTCGGCGTCGAGTTGCACATGGACGACTTCGGAACCGGATACTCCTCGCTCGGCCAGTTACCGCACCTACCCATCCAGGGCATCAAGATCCACCACATGTTCATCCACCGCATGGGAGGGCGCCGCACGGATTTGGAGATCGTGCGCTCGGTGGTTGAGCTGGCGCGGACGCTTGGTTTGGGTGTGATCGCAGAGGGTGTCGATACCGTCGCACAGCGGGAACGTCTCATCGGGCTCGGATGCGAGTTTGGGCAGGGCTCCCTCTTCTCAGAGCCGCTGGAGCCGGCGGCGGCGAGCAGGTTTCTCGCGGTACCCCCTGGCCACGACGCGTTGTCATCTCAGCCGGCGTAATCGCTCCCCGAAAATCCGTTACGCGGTGATCGGGATCACGACGCGTTCGCCATGCGGGTGCTATCAAGCAGTGAGCGTGCCGTGTTCGATTCGTCCCTGCGAACGTCGCACAGGGGACCGATCGTGCCGCAAAGGAGGAAAACCATGGCATACCAGGCCGAAATCAGTCGTAAGAACCCGGGTTGTTTCTTGTTTTTGGTGGACCAGTCAGAGTCGATGGAAGACCCGTTTGGCGGCGGAGAGGCTGGCAGACGGAAGGCCGAGGAGCTCGCGACGATACTCAACAAGCTCATCCACAATCTGAGCATCCGTTGCGCCAAATCCGACTCCATCTACGACTACTTTCACGTCGGTGTGCTGGGCTACAGCGAAGAGAGCTGTAAACCAGCGCTCGGCGGTGAACTGAGCGGGCGCTCTTTGGTACCGATCAGTGAATTGGCCAATAAGCCGTTGCGCATCGAAGAGAGAACAAAGAAATCGGATGATGGCGCCGGCGGAGTGATGGACCAGACCGTGAAATTTCCAGTCTGGTTCGATCCATATTCGAAAGGGGGCACTCCGATGTGCGCCGCGCTCAAGGAGGCGACCAAGATTACGCAGGCGTGGTGTCAGGAGCATCCGAACGGATTTCCGCCGATCGTCATTAACATCACCGACGGCGAGGCAACGGATGGAGATCTCGTCGCCGAGGCGCGCAAATTAGCGGCGGTCAGCGGCGAAGACGGTTCGGTGTTGCTCTTCAACATCCATCTTTCGTCGACGGCCGGACCATCGATCGAATTACCGGGCAACGGCAGCAAACTGCCGGATCAACATGCCAAACAGCTCTTTGAAGCCTCATCGACGCTCACACCGTTCATGGTTGCACGCGCGACAGAGCTGGGTATGCCGGCCGAGGAAAACTCGCGAGGATTCATCTTTAACGCGCAACCGTTGCACGTAATACATTTTCTCGATATCGGCACGCGACCGGCTAACGTGCATCTGCGGTGAGTACCACGGCAGTGGGCACCTCCTGCGGTGAAGCACGCCACGCGGCCAACGAGTGCGACATAAAGGTCTTCAGCTGCCCGAAGCTGGGCAACAGCCTTGAGGAGTACGAGGATGCCTGGGCGCATCGGCACACTGGCACCCCGGTCGGCATCCGCGTGGCGGTGGCTGACGGCGCCACCGAAAGCAGTTTTGCCAAGTTATGGGCCGTGCTGTTGGCCGAGAGCTATGTGCGAAGTGAGCTCGCCGGGGCAGAGTTTTTTGCGCGGTTGAAGCCAGCGCGCCGCCTCTGGCGGCGAAGACTAGCGGGCCGACCTCTCCCCTGGTTCGCGAGCGAAAAGGCCGAGCAGGGTGCCTTTGCGGCTTTTCTCGGTGTGGAGATTGACGCTCACAAGAACCGTTGGACGGCGCTGGCCGTTGGTGACTGTTGCCTTATGCATGTCGATGACGTCG
This sequence comes from Gemmatimonadota bacterium, assembly GCA_003222155.1. Lineage (GTDB taxonomy): Bacteria > Gemmatimonadota > Gemmatimonadetes > Gemmatimonadales > GWC2-71-9 > AG41. The sequence continues at coordinate 4,695 of QHUU01000059.1, forward strand.
GTAAACGGATGCGTGCGGTCGAAACGTTTCCCTTGCAGAGATCTTCGCAATTCACCATGAGCCCTTATCTGATCGGCTCCAGGTCGGACGGCGAATCACTGCAGGATCGAATACAGGTCAGCAAGGGCAGCCTCCGCGATGGAGACATGCTGCTGCTCGCCACGGATGCGATGGCCGCCTGGCTGCTCAAACGGCATGAAGAGGGGCGACCATTATGGAAGTGGCTCTACCGGAAGCTCGGTACGCCTGAGAGCTTTGCCGCGATGGTCGCCTACGGCCGCAAGAATGGATTGCGCAACGACGACTTCACCCTTGTCCGTGTCATTCATCACGATTCACGGGTTGAAGCGAAGGAGAGCTAGCGATGGGTGCATGGCCAGACCTGACTGAATACCATGAGGCGGTTCAGCACCCGCCAAGGGCTTTTGCCGACCCAGGATTAAAAGCGGTCACCCTCGAACTCGATCGGTTCGGTATGCCCAAGCCGGCCACCGGCGGCAACGCCGTGGTCTACAAGGCCAACGAACCGGGCGGGATTTTGACATTCAAAAAGACCTGGGCAATTCGCTGCTTCCTGCGCCCGATCAGCGACCATGCGGAACGGTATGAGGCGATCTCCAAACATCTTCGCAAGGTGCGCCTGCCCTATGACGTCAATTTTCAGTTTCTCAAGCAGGGCATTCACATTCGCTCCAACTGGTTCCCGATCGTCAAAATGCAATGGGCCAAGGGCGACCTTCTGCACAGTCACATTGAGAAGCATCTAGGCTATCCGGCCGCCCTCGCGGCATTGCGGGCAAAATGGGCGATACTCGTTCGCCACCTCGAAGCCGCCCAGGTTGCGCACGGCGATTTACAGCACGGTAATATCGTGGTGCGCGGCGGATCGATCCAGTTGGTGGACTACGACGGCATGTGGGTGCCGGCGTTACGCGGCCGCCACGCCACGGAAATCGGCCACCGTGCCTACCAACATCCCGAACGTAGCGGGCAAGACTACGGCCAAGAGATTGATCGTTTTTCAGCTCTCGTCATTTATCTGTCGCTGGCGGCGCTGGAGAGGGATGTCACCCTGTGGGAACGTTTTCATACCGGCGACAATCTGATCTTCGTGCGGGAAGATTTCCAGCAGTCGGGTCGATCGGCGATTTGGCAGCAATTACGTCGTATCGGATCGCGGGAAATCGATCAACTCACCGCTGCCCTGGTGGCCATGGTGCAGCAGCATCCGATGAAGGTCGGCAATCTCGATAGCGTTCTCAAAAATCCGGCGAGCTATCCGGCGAGCTCCAAAGCCCCTACGTCGATTCCGGCGTCGACTCCGGCCCAGCGAGTCGCTCCCAAGGCGCTGCCGACGCCGGCAGTGCCGAGCTGGATGAAAAAGGGCGGCTATCGCGATCATTCGGATGACTGAGGATCATCGGCGGTATTGCTCGTCGCTGACCTTTTCCATGCTGTACAAGCATCGGACCCTTCTGTAACAGTTAGTCCCCCCTTAGGTTCCAGCTGCAGCAACTAGTTGGCGCCGTAGCCAAGTGGTAAGGCAGAGGTCTGCAAAACCTCTATTCGTCGGTTCGATTCCGACCGGCGCCTCTGACCCCCAGGACCCCACCGTCCCGCTCAGTCGTCCGGCGTCTGAGCGTTCGCCTTGCGCGAGCGCTCGCCCACGGCGCTCGGCCCCAACGTGAGTCGCCCCTGCAGGGCGATCTGGAACGGGACGATGATCCCGCCGCCGGCGCTCTCGAGCGAGCCGAACCGGCCGTTGACCGCGTAGCGGAACGCTCGCGTCGCCTGGTCGAAGCCGCGCACGTACAACAGCACGGGGTCCGGGGTCGAGGCGTATCCCCAGCCCAGCCGGTGCGCCGCGCCGTGCCACCACTCGTCGAGGCCGCCGAGCAGGTTGACCGTCAGCAACGAGACGGTGAGCCGGCGGTCACCGCCGAACCAGGTAGGATACCAATTGATCTGAAGATCGAGCGCCGGCTGCCACGCGCCCCTGCACGAGTTGCGCCCCGCCACCCCTCCAAGCTGGCGCTCGAGGCAACGCCGCACGCCAGCCGGGGCCGCGGTGAGCAAGGTCCGCATGCCGTTTGCCACCGCCGTGTCGCTCGCCGTCGCGGGGTCGAACAGGAACGCGCGGTCGTTGCGCGCGCCGTCGCCGTTCACGTCCGATCCGACGAGTGGTGTGAACGGCGCTCCCGAGACGAGCCGTCCGATCATTCCGATCTCGAGCGCGTCGCTCAGCGGGTAGTTCACCGTCGCGAGCACGGCATGGCGTCGCTCCAGGTCGCTCGTCGCCCATTCCCGCACATTGGGATCTCCCGCGGTGGTGGGGGCCGCGAACCCCTGCGACGCGGAGCAGCACGCGAACGACGACTGATCCACGGAGCGCGTGAGCGTGTAAGACAGGCGTACCGTCGCGCCCCGCTTCGTGCTGCCGGCGAGCGTTACGGTCAGCTGCTTGGTGTCGGATTCCAAGTCGGAGCGAATCAACATGACGCGCCCGAATTCGGGATGCGCGCGTGACGCCGCGAGGCTCACCGCTCCGGTGGACGGAACGATCGAGTCCGCGGGGACGTAGACGGGACGATGAGCTTCGTTCGAGAGCGTGAAGCCCGGTGCCCCCACCAGGTTCAGGTCCCGGAATCCGTATTGGCTCTTGCCGCGGGCATAGCTCGCGTCCACCGTCACCGAGAAGTCGCCGACCCGCCGCATCACGCCGAGCGACGCCCGCCAGGCGTGGGGCGCCGTGAACCGGGGATCGAACGTGGTAACGTCGGGCCGGGCGGCGGCGGAGGTACCATTCGTCGAGTCTGCGCAGCGCGCCGGGATGGCGGCCGGGCTCCCCTCGTAGGCCGCCCAGTCGGGCCTCGGGACGCCCGCACCCACGCACGCGAGCTGCGTCTGCGCGGTGATCGTTCCGGGCGCCTTGAGCACCGTGCTGTACAGGCCCTCGGGGGCGGGGCTGCGGAAGTCGCCGACACCGCCGCGCACGTAGGTCGTGTGCCGCACGTCCCCTTCCCCACTCCCCAGTCCCCACGTGAAGCCGATCCGCGGCGAGACGTGCCGTTCGCGCGGCAGCCGATCGACCCGCACGCCGAAGAGCGAGTCCACCGTCCCGTTCGCGGCGGGCGCGCCGTCGAACCCGGCGGTCTCGATCCGGACACCGTACATGACGTGGAGACCCGGAGCCGCGTGCCAGGTGTCGCCGGCGTACAACGCGGCGTTCCAGGCGGTCCCGTCCACATCCTGGGAGGCGAGGGTACGGGTGAACGAGGATGGGCTGTCGGCGGCGAGCGCCGCGAGCGAGGGGAAGGTGAATGTGCCGAGCTGGTTCGGGGTCTGGTCGTCGTGGCCCCGGATACGGTTCAGGTAGCTGCCGAGCTTGACCCGGTGCTTCGTGTCGCCCGACAGCCACGAGAGCTCGTCGGTGAGCTCGACGGTCCGGTCGTCGGTGCGCTGCGCTGCGCCGCTGTTACCGCCGAAGGTGAGGGTCGCGACGTCCTGGCCGCCGTTCCCCAGGGGAGACGCGACGTCGACCTTCGCCGTGGGCAGCGCGAGCAGGGGGCTCACGTCCTTGCGAAGGGCCGCCACGTATCCGCGGGCCTCGTTGATGAAACTCCCGCCGAGGTATGAGGTGAGCGACGCCATGACGCCGCCGCTCCGCTCCGAACGCCAGGCGCCGGTGGCGGGCAAGGCGAGCGTGCTCACGTGGGTGGGCTCCTGCGAGATCCAGTGCCCGTCGAAGCGCAGCGTGACGGTGTGGACCGGGGAGAGCTGCCAGTCGAGGCGCAGCAGGCCGAGCGTATTGTAGCCGGCGCGGTCGTCGGAGCCGGGCAGCACGGCGGGCATGCCGGTGGCGCTGGCGAGAGCGCGGAAGCGTGACGCGGAATCGGGACTCACGCCCAGGCGATCGAGGGTCGCGGCGTCGGCGCTGGTGAGCGAGGGCAGGCCCTGCGTGCGCCAGCGTCCCTGCAGGGCGGCGAACACGAACACCCGGTTGGGCACGATCGGCCCGCCCATGCCGCCACCGACCTGGGTTTGGGTCATCCCCTGGCCGAACGGCGTGGAAGTGGCCTCGCCCCAGGCGGCAGTGCGGTCCCGCAGCGTCGCGGTGAACGACCCCTGCGGCGTGTTGGTGCCGCTGCGCGTGGTGGACGCGACCAGGCCGCCGGAAAACTGGCCGCGGGCCACGTCGTAGTTGTTCGTCACCACACGGATCGCGCGCACGGCGTCCTGCGGGACGTCGCCCGAGCCGAGCGACATGCCGTCGAGCGTGACGGTGTTGGCCGTGGGCCGCTGGCCCGCGACGGAGAAACTGGCGGTGCTGGTATCGCCGCCCCCGATCGCGAGCACGCCGGGGGCGAGCGTGGCCACGGTGTTCAGGTCCGACGCATCGGTCGGGAGCCGCGCGACTTCGTCCCCACTCAAGGCCTGGCCGGTGGCGCCCCGCCCCACGCTCTCGGCGCGCCCGCCGCGTCGCGCCGTGACCGTGACGGCCTCGAGGGCGACGGCGGCGGCGCCCATCTGTACGTTCGCGACGATGCGATCTTCGTCTCCCTGACGCGCCAGGGTGAGGTGCGCGGGCGCCATGCCGATGTAGCGCACCACCAGCTCGTAGCGCCCCCCGCCGTCCGGAAACAGCAGCGTGAAGCGCCCCCGCGCGTCGCTCGTGACCTGGCGCGAGCCCTGCGTCTCGCGCGATGTCACCTCGACCGTGGCACCGGCGAGCGGCTGGCTGTCGGGCCCGGTTACCCTGCCGACGATGATATCGGTCGTCGCGCCGACCTGGCCGGCCGCGGTGCGGGGGACCATAACGGCCACGCAGGCGAGCGTGGCGAGCGGTCCGAGGCGCCAGAGTCGCCGTGCCACGCTATGGTCCCGCCGCGGTGCAGCTGATCGTAAAGCTCGCTTGGCTCGTCGCCCCGGCCGTTACCGTGACGGCCAGCGGGTTGGGGGTCGCGAGGGTGCAATTGCCGGGCACGCCGCCGAGCGTCACCGTGTGATCGCCGGCGGCGATGTCGGTCGCGGTGAGGCTGTCGTTGATGCCGATAGTGCCTGACTGGCCGTTCTCCAGAGTCACGGTGTAGCCGGCAGGAAGGCTCGACCCGGTAGTCGTGGTCGTGACCGTGAGGCTGCCGGTCGCCAAGACGCAGCTGATCGTGAAGGCGGCTCGGGCCGTATTCCCAGCCGCTACCGTGACGGTCTGCGGGTTGGGGCTCGCGACGTTGCAATTGGCGGGCACGCCGCCGATTGCCACCGTGTGGACGCCGGGGTTGATCCCCGTCGCGGTGACGCTGTCGTTGACGCCGATGGGGGTCGCCGGGCCGCCGTCCATGCTCGTGGTATAGCCGCTCGGCAGGCTCGAGCCGCTGGTCGCGGTTGTGACGACGACGTTGCCGGTGGCCGGCGGTGGCCCCGCGCAACTGATCGCGAAGCTCGCCTGCGCGGTCTCCCCGCCGGACACGCTCACCGTCTCGGGATTTGTCCCGCCGACGCTGCAACTGGGTGTGACGCCGGCGAGTGTAACCACGTGGCTGCCTGCGGCAACGCCGATGAACGTCACGACGGCGTTGATGCCGATCGGCTGGGAGATGCTGTCGTCCACGCTGACGGTGTAACCGCCCGGTACGTCGCCGCCTTGGGTGGTCGTCGTCACGGTGATGTTCCCCGTCAACGGCGCGAGGATGGCGAACGCCTGGCTTTTCACCGGAGCGAGGGCCGTCCCGGGCGCGGACGCGACGAGCCGATAGCCGGTCCCCGCCTGGTCGATCCGCAGGTGGCGGAACGTGGCGATGCCGTTGGCCGCGGCGACGGTTGTCGTGTCGCCGAGCGAGACCCCGCTTAGGTTCGAGTCGATCGTGAGCGCGACGAGACCGCCGAAGGCGGCGACCACATTACCCTGATCGTCCCGGACGGCGACCCGCACCGGGGGAAGGGTTTTCCGGGCCCGCGTGGTCTTCGGCTGATCCGCGAAACGCAGGTTGGCGGGTGGGCCGGCGACGGGCGGCGCTCCACCGCCCGACCCGCTGAAAAAGGTGTCGAGGCGGCAGCTCGCTACCAGGGCGATCAGCGCCAGAACGGCAAAGCTCCTCATCGATGCGCGGTGACGACTGCAATCGCCGCACCGGCTTCGAACCCTCAAAAGGCCCTCGGCGTGTGCCGCTGCGCGGCAACACCTGTGTAGCTGTCGCAATGCCCGGGCATGCCATACAATTCGGGTTGACGCGTGAGTACGACATGGCCCGAGTCCTGATCATCGACGACGACGTCACGCTCCGGCAGGCGCTCACCAAGCATCTGGAGCACGCCGGCCACGACGTGCGCCAGGCCGCCGACGGCGACGCGGGTGTGCGGGCCTACGAGCGACGCGCCGCCGACCTCGTGATCGTCGACATCTTCATGCCGGTGCAGGGCGGGTTACAGACGATCGGACGGCTGCGGCGCGAGTGGCCGGCCGTGAAGATTCTGGCGATGTCCGGAGTCAAGAGCGCCGGGGCGCTCGATGTCGCGGGGCACGCCACCTCGCTCGGGGCCGATCGGTTCATTACGAAGCCGTTCGAGGCGGCCGAGCTGCTGGAGCTGGTCGCGACCTTGCTTCGGTCGGCCTAACCCGAGGCGTTCACGCGGCCCGGCTCGGCGGAGCGGCGCTTCGCCGCCACGAAGCGGGCGATGTGACGCACCGTGCGAAAGTCGTCGATCTCGAGCTCCTCGACCGCGAGTCGGAAGCCGAACTCCTCCTCGAGGGTCGCGAGCAGCTTGACGAACATCAGCGAGTCGAGCACGCCGGCCTGAAACAGGTCGAGGTCCGGCGACGGCACCTGGACTTCGAGCCGCTCGGCGAACAGGTGCGCGATCCTGGTTTCGAGGTCTCGCGCTTCAGTCATCCGGCACGTGCTCCGTCGCCAGCAGGTCGTAGAGCAGGCGGTCGTACGGCTTGCCATCGATCCAATGGCAGCGTCGCTGGCGCCCGACGTAGTGGAAGTTCAGCTGCTCCAGCGCGCGACGGGACGGCACGTTGATCTCCACGGTCCACGCGCCGACCACTTCCAGCCCCAGCTCCTGGAAACCGTACGTCAGGATCCGCGACGCCGCGCGGCGGGCGAAGCCGCCGTAGCGTTTGCGTCCGAGCACGGCCCACAGCGAGCCCGCCGTCTTGAAGCGGCGATCCACGTTCGACAACGCCACCACGCCGATCGGCAAGTCGCTGTCGTCCGGCGTGAACACCCGCAGCACGTGGAGATCCCGCTGCGTCATGACCCTGAGCGACACCGCCGTCGGCGCCAGGATGCCGTTCCCGAAGTCCAACCACTTGTAGTTTTCCTCCTGGCCGAGCCAACCCGCCACGAGCTCGATCAGCTCGGGGTTGTCGAGGGGCAACAGCTTCATACCACGCGCGTTACCGCAGGGTTCGGGCCATGCTGTCAGTGTGCGCCACACGTCGTAAGTGCGCCACGCGCTTGCACGACGCAGCTTATGTGGCGGCGCGGCAACATAGGCGACGCACCAACCTGTGTCGGCGCCTCGCGGCGCGATGCATCGACGCGGGGCAGGAAAAGGACCGGGTCAGGTACTCCGGGCGGCCCGTCGTTCCGTGATGAATGCGGCGATCGCCGCGAGGGAACGGAAGTGCTCGACTTCCACGTCGTCCAGCTCGACCCGGAGCCCGAAGCGCTTCTCGAGCTGCACGAGCAGCTCGACGAACCCGACCGAGTCGAGGCGCCCGGTCGCCAACAGGTCCGTGTCGGGCGACGGGACTTCGACACCGAGGCGCTTGGTGAACAACGTGGTCAGCTCGGCCTGCAGGGAATCGGTCACCATGGTCATGGCGCGCTCACCGCCTCCGGTGCGAACAGCTCCTTGAGTTTGCGGCGATCGATCTTGCCGTTGCTGGTCTTGGGCAGCTCGTCGAACGCGAGCCAGCGCGACGGAAGCATGTAGGACGGGAGTGCGTGGGCCACCGCCTCGCGCAGGGACGCCGGCGTGACCGCCACGTCGGCGAGCGGCACGTACGCGCAGCAGATGGCGACGCCGTCGAAGTCCTGAGTGGCGACGCCGACGACGGCGCACTCCCGCAGCGTCCCGAGCGCGTGCAGGGCCGTCTCGATCTCGCCCAGCTCCACCCGGTAACCGCGCGTCTTGACCTGCGAATCGGCGCGACCGAGGAACCGGACCAGCCCGTCCGCCCCGACGCTCGCGAGGTCGCCGGTGCGGTAGATCCGGTCGCCCGGCGTCGCGCTCCCCGGATACGGCAGGAACGCCCCCTGCGTCTTCTCGGGATCGCGCCAGTAGCCCGGGCTGAGCCCCGCACCGCGGATGTAGAGCTCCCCCACCTCGCCCGGCGGCACCGGCCGGAACGCCTCGTCCAGCACGAGCAGCTCCTCGCCGTCGCACGCGCGGCCGATGGGGATCACTTCGTCTTCGCTCGTAGGGCACGTCGGGACCGTGTAATAGCTGCTGGCGATGGTGGCTTCCGTGGGGCCATACAAGTTGGTGAAGGAGGCGTGCGGCACGCGCTGCATCCAGTAGATCAGCGCCGGCGTGGGGAACACCTCCCCGCACCACAGCACGCGCTTGAGCGACGGGAAGTCGCCCTGCTTCACGACGTCGAATTTCGCCATGTAGTTGAGGGCGGACGGGACCGAGAACCATTGCGTCAGCTGCGCCCGGCGGATCAGCTCCGCGAGCTTGTGCGGCAGCAGGTTCAGCTCGGGCGGCACGAGGTGCAGTTCGGCGCCTGCGGCGAACGTCCCGAATATGTCGAACGTGGACAGGTCGAAGTGGAGCGGCGGATGACCGGAGATCCGGTCCGTCGACGTCGTGCCGAAGTAGGGCACCGCCCACTCGATGAATCGGCGCACGTTGGCGTGCGTGATCATCACGCCCTTGGGCGTGCCGGTCGATCCCGACGTGAAGAGGATGTGCGCGCCGTCGGCCTCGCTGTTCCGGCAGGCCGGAGGCTCGGCGGAGTAGGTCGCGAGGTCGACGGCCGAGAACCGGGGGTCCACCCCCCGCGGCGGGGGCGTGGCGTCGAGCCACCCGACGGCGTGCGTCCGCGCGAACTCGGGGCTGGCGAACAGTCCGGCGAGTGTCGGGCCGACGGCGCCGCCCGCCAGGATCCAGCGGTTGTCGCACGCGGCGATCATCTTTTCGGCGCGGGCGACGGGACTCCCCGGGTCGAGCGGCACGTACATCGCATCGGCCTTGAGCACGCCGAGGATCGCGACGATCGTCTCCGGCGACTTGGAGCTCAGCAGGCACACCCGATCGCCCCGCGCGCACCCCGCTTCCCTGAGGAGGCGCGCCAGCCTGTTGCTTTGGACCTCGAGGTCGCCGTAGGTGAGCCGCCGCTGCTGGAACACCAGCGCGCCGGCGTCGGGGCGCCGGCGCGCCTGCTCGGCCACCCAATGCTGCAGCAGGCGACTCACGACGCCACGCGAGCGGCGGCACGCTCGCACACCACACCGATGTGCTCCAGCTCTTCCGGGCTGGCCGGCACGTCGAGAATGATCGTGCGGTAGCCCACGCCGACATAGCGCGCCACTTCGTCGGCCACCCGCTCGTAGCTTCCCACCAGGTACGGACAGAAGGTCTTGTAGTTCTCGAACGGCACCATCCAGTAGGGTTGCTCGCTCTCCTCACCTGTTGCGGTCTCGCCGATTTTCGACAGCTGCTTGTGCCATTCTGAATCGGAGACCTTCATCGCCAGCTGGTGGGTGAGTTGACCCTTGCGATCCTCCGGAAAGCGGGCGCGCGCCACCGCCCAGGCTTCGCTCGCGTTCTCGCGCGCGATGATCCCAATGCGGATCCCTAGCGCGGCGGCGTCGATCGGCGGCCCCGCCTCATATTCGGCTACCGGTTTCGGGTAGCGGACGGCGAGCGCGCCCAGCTCCCGGGCCGCCGCCAGCCCCGCTTCCGACGACCCCGAGACGAACACGCCCGGCTTGAGGGCGGGATCGAGGGGCGGCGTCATCTTCACGTTGGTGACGCGGTAGTAGCGCCCGTCCAGCGTCACGGGCTTGGTGCCGCCGAGCAGGTCCATGATGAGCGCCGTGTACTCGACCAGCCGGGTGTAGCGCTCGTCGTGGGGCGTCGGGTCGTCCAGCGCCTCCAGGTCGTTCTTGAAGCCGCCCGCCACCATGTTGAGATAGATGCGGCGCCCATGCAGGAATCCCAGGGTCGCGACCATCTTGGCCACGCTGTAGGGATGCATGTACACCGGCTGGACCGCCACCAGGGGGCAGAGGCGGTGCGTGTGGGTGATGATGTCCTGGGCGATGAGCCACGGGTCGACGAGCCCGTTGTCCGTGTACACCAGGATCCCCTCGCACCCAGCGGCGTCGCTCCAACGGGCGATCTCCAGCACCTCGCGCCGGTACACGAGCGGGGACGCCGTGTAGGACGGCGGGCAGGTCGCGAACACCTTCAATCCGGACTCGATGAGTCGAGCAGTCATGCCACCTCACGGGACTGACGGGAAGCCTGCGGCGGTCGCCCGGACCCTGTGCAAGAAGCGGGCTGTTTTTCTCCCCCGGGTGCCTGGCGCCGCCGTGTGGCGTGAGCGCCACGCTGCGTCGTGCGAGAACCCCTACCAGCTATCGCGTACGGTTTTTGCGGCTCCCCTCCCGGCTGCTTCACTTCCAACGGTCACCGAAGGACCCTCGGTTGAAAATCCTCGGGATCAGCGGGTTCGAAGGCTCCATCCCCTTCAAACGGGCGCACTGGCAGAACCTCGACGAACGCGAGTACCGCATCTCGCAGGGGCACGACTCGGCGGCTGCGCTGATCGTGGACGGGACGGTCGTCGCGGCCGTGGCGGAAGAGCGGATCAGCCGGCGCAAGCATACGGGGGACTTTCCCAAGGGAGCGATCGCGTACTGCCTCGACGAGGCCGGTCTCGCCATCGGCGATATCGACGAGCTGGTGCATGGCTTCGACTATGCTCCCTACCGCGGGGTCTATGCGCTGGACCCCGCGTCGCGCGATCTGTATCGCGACGTGTACTCGCGCGAGGCCCTGCTCGCGCTCGTGGCGCGCGATGTTCCGGGGTTCCCCGCCGAGCGGGTGCGCCACGTGGCTCACCACGCGGCGCACGCGGCCAGCGCCTACTACACGTCGGGATGGGACGAGTGTCTCGTCATCGTGATCGACGGCATGGGCGAAGCCCAGAGCGCGAGCGTGTATCACGCGCGTGACGGGAACCTCGACCGGATCTTCCAGATCGGCGCGCACGACTCGATCGGCATTCTGTACTCCGTGGTGACGCTGCACCTGGGGTTCGACTTCAACGCCGACGAGTACAAGATCATGGGACTCGCGCCCTACGGGGACGCGGAGCGGTTTTGCCAGTTCTTCGAGGAGGCGGTCGAGCTCGAGCCCGACGGGGGGATCCGCATCCCGCTGCTCCGGGCCAACCGGACGCGGGAGGAGCGCGAGCACTACCTCGCGACCCGCGCCCGTCTCACCGAGGCGCTGGTGGCGCCACGCCATCCCGACGCCGAGATCGGCGACGTGCATCGGGACGTGGCCGCCGGGCTGCAGGCGTGTCTTGATCGGGCCATGTTGCACCTGTGCGGGCGCTTTGCGGAGACGACCGGGCTGCGCCGGCTGGCGCTGGCCGGGGGCGTGGCGCTCAACTGCACCGCCAACGGCAAGCTGCTCTGCTCGGGCACCTTCGACGACATCTACGTGCAGCCCGCGGCGGGCGACGACGGCAGCGCGCTCGGCGCCGCGCTGTGGCGCGCCGCCGAGGTGGGGGAGGTCAAGAACGAGCGTTTCCCGGTCCCGTTCCTCGGACCCGGGTATTCGACCCGCGACATCGACGCCGCGCTGGCGGCCTATGGCGATCGCATCGCGGTGCAGCGCTTCGCCACCCTGGGAGACGCCTGCGCGGAGGCGGCACGCTTGATCGCCGGCGGGCGGGTGGTGGCCTGGTACCGCGGCCGCATGGAGTTCGGGCCGCGCGCCCTGGGGCACCGCAGCATCCTCGCCGACCCGGGCCACCCCGACATGCGGGATCGCATCAACGCCATGGTGAAGATGCGCGAGGCGTTCCGGCCGTTCGCGCCCGCCGTCTCGCTCGAGGAAGTGGACCGCTGGTTCGAGGTGGCGCCCGCGACCGAGCTGCCGTTCATGATCATGACCGTGGATGTGCGGCCGGAGTTCCGGGGCGCCTTGCCGGCCATCACCCACGTCAACGGCTCGGCCCGGGTGCAGACGGTGGCCGCCCGCGACAATCCGGAATTTCACGCGCTGTTGCGGGCCGTCGGCCGGGTCACGGGGCGGGAGATGGTGCTGAACACGAGCTTCAACGTCAAGGGGCAGCCGATCGTGAACACGCCGCGCGAGGCGCTCGACACCTTCCTCGGGACGGGGATCGAGTTCCTGTTCCTCGAGAACACTCTCGTGAGCCGCCGGTCCCGCTAAGGGCCGTATTTCCCCTTCACCCCGGGCTTGCGCCCGGGGTCAGTCGAGGCTTCCGCGTCAGGCGGCTTCGACGTTCGCCGGTACGGCGGACGAGACGATCACGCCGGCGCCGAGCGACAGGCCCGGGGTGGGCGTCGCGCCTTGCTCGCCGAAGTACGCCTCCTCGCCGTGCTCGCTCAAGTCGAGCCCGCTGAGCTGCTCCTTTACCCCCGCCTTGGCGCCGAGGGTGGCGTTCACGAACGTCATGATCAGGGCCGTGCCCACCGCGGCGATCGCGATGGCCGCGAGCACGGCCACGAGCTGGACGCCCATCTGGGCGAAGTTGCCGGCGAGCCAGCCGTCGCCACCGGCCGGGTTCGCCACTTTCGTGGCGAAGACACCCGTCAGCAGCGCCCCAGCCACTCCTGCAAGACCGTGGCAGGAGAACACGTCGAGGGAATCGTCGAGCCGGGTGGTGGCACGGATCTGGATCGCGGTGTAGCTCACGATCGCCGCCAGCACGCCGACCGCGATGGACGCCGGCACCGTGATGTAGCCTGCGGCGGGGGTGATCCCGACGAGGCCCACCACCAGACCGGTCGCGGCACCGACGGCTGTGGCCTTGCCGGTGCGCGCCAGGTCGAGGCAGACCCAGGTGACGAGCGCCGCGGCGGCCGCGGTGTTGGTGTTCGTGAACGCCAGCGCGGCGAGGCCGTTGGCGGCGAGCGCCGAGCCGGCGTTGAAGCCGAACCAGCCGAACCACAGGAGCCCGGCCCCCAACAGCACCAGCGGCACGTTGTGCGGCACGATCGGGGAGCGCTTGAAGTCTTTCCTCGGGCCCAGCATACGCGCCGCCACCAGCGCCGAAACGCCGGCACTGATGTGCACGACGGTGCCGCCGGCGAAGTCGAGTGCACCGAGCTTCTGGAGCCACCCGCCCGCCCCCCACACCCAGTGTGCGAGCGGGTCGTAGACCAGCGTGGCCCAGAGGAGGATGAAGACGACATAGGCGCGGAAGTGCATGCGCTCCACGATCGCGCCCGAGATGAGGGCCGGGGTGATGATCGCGAACATGGCCTGGAACATCGCGTGCGCCTGCAGCGGAATCGTCGCCGCGTACGCCGGATCCGGGTCGAGCCCGACGCCCTTGAACCCCGCCCACGCGAGGCCGCCCCACCACGGCGTTCCGTGCCCGAAGCCGATCGAGTAACCCACCAGGACCCATTGCACGCTGATCAAGCCCAACGCGACCATGCTCATCATCATCGTATTGAGCGCGTTCTTGGGCCGCACCAGCCCGCCGTAGAAGAACGCGAGTCCCACTGTCATCACCATCACCAACGCGGTCGAGGCGAGCACCCAGGCGGTATCGCCTGCCGACACGACGGCGGCGTCGGTCAGCACGGGGGCGGGCATCATTCGTCCTCCTCACCGGCGACGGCGCCGGCGTGCTGCGCGCTTTCGAGCGCGGCGCGCTGCACCTGATCCGCGTTCACCGCCGTGAGCGCCGCATTGTCGGCCTCTCCAGTGCGGATGCGGATCACGCGCTCGATGGCCTGCACGAAGATCTTGCCGTCGCCCACGTCGCCCGTGCGGGCGGACGAGAGGATGGCCTTGATGCACGGCTCCACGAATGGCTCGGAGCAGACCATCTCGATCTTCACCTTTTCGTGGAATTCCATGACGACGGTGGTGCCGCGATACTGCCCGATGACTTCCTGCTCGCCCCCGTGACCCGAGACGCGGCTCAACGTGATCCCGGTGACGCCGGCCCGGAACAGCGCCGCCTTGACCTCGGGCAGGCGCTCGGGACGTACGATCGTAGTGATGAGTTTCATAGTGGATAAGCTAGCCCCTGAGCCATCATGGTGTCAACCATTTCGTGCACGAAGCGCACGAATTTCACGTCAGTCGGCATATTGCTGCTCACAGCACATTGCGTGCCGTCACGCCTTCCAGGCAGCTGATACACGATTCCGTTGCCGTGACGCGGCGTAACGCTCTTCCCCCGGCCCCCTCTCGCGCCACCGCCGTATTTGCCTTTTTCGCCCCCCCTCCCACCTTGGTGCATTCCCAACTCCCAGGGAGGGAGTATGCGTGCGGTGCTTCGGCTTGTCGCTATGATCGGCCTCCTGGCGGCCGGCTTATCGAGTCAGGGAGCGGCGCAACATCCACAGACGCGCAAGGGATTCTGGATCGGCTTCGGGTTCGGCTGGGGATCGCTGGGGTTCTCGTGCAATGGGTGCACAGGCAGCGAGAGCGCGGTGAGCGGGTACCTCAAGCTCGGGGGAACGCTGAGCCCCAACCTGCTGCTGGGTGGCGAGACGAACGGCTGGACCAAGAGCCAGGGCGGATCGACGCTGACGGCTGGGAACGCGTCGATGGCGCTCTACTACTATCCCCAAGCGACCGGGGGCTTTTTCCTGCGCGGCGGGGTCGGGATCGTGAGCCTCGCGGCCACAGGGTTCAGCTCCGAGACGGGCTTCGGGCTCGTGACGGGCGTCGGGTATGACCTCCGCGTCGCCGGGAACACCTCGATCACGCCGGTCGCCAACTTCAACTGGGGCGCACCGGAGTCCGGCGTGAAGCAGCACGTCTTTCAGCTCGCCCTCGGCGTGACTTTCCACTAGGAGACGCGGGACGGTCGGCTGACCGCAGGCGAGGACACCACTGCCTCGCCTGCGTGCTCCCATCACCCGGCATGGAACTCGCCTTGACCCCCGCCGTCACCGGCGCACGGGGTTTCCATGTCAACGGCCACACGCGTCGTCGTCTTATCGGTCGCGCTCGTCTGCGGTGCCGCCGCGGCGCACGCGCAGTATCCGCAGCGGCACGACGGGTTCTGGCTCGGCTTCGGGCTCGGTTACGGGTCGGCCGGAGTCACATGTGACGGTTGCAACCGCGCGTCCCGGCAGGACGGCGTCACCGGGTTCGTGAAGCTGGGCGGCGCGCCCAGCCGCAACCTGCTCATCGGCGGCGCCATCAACGCCTGGGGGCATTCCGACGGCAATGCCACCGAAACCATGGCGACCATTACGGCGTCGCTCTACCTGTACCCGCGGCTGCGCAGCGGCTTCTTTGTCACCGGCGGGCTCGGGTTCTCCAACTATCACATCAACTCCACGCCCTCGTGGGACGGCACGGGATGGGGGTTCACGGCAGGCGCCGGATACGACCTCCGCTTCGGGCGCGACGTCTCGCTCACGCCGGTCGTCAACTATTTCTGGGGAGGGGTGGGCGACGTTTACCGGGGGGGGCTAACGCCGTTCACCGGCTGGAGGCAGAACGTCCTCGACGTGGGGTTGGGTGTGACGTTCCACTAGGCTGAGCGCCGCCGCTCCCTTGCCGAGGGCGCGGAGCAGGCGTACGGCCTGGGCCTGCTGCCGCGCGGGCAGGGCGGCGACGGCGCGCCGCATCGCGTTCGCGTGCGGGGGAAAGATCCGCCCGATGAGACGCCGCCCTGCAGGGGTGAGGGCGAGCAGCACCACGCGACGATCGCGGCCGGACGGCCGGCGGCGCACCAGGCCGCGCTTCACGAGCTTATCCACGACATAGGTGGTGCTCGACGATTCGACCAGGATGCGGCGCTGCACCTCGCACACCGGCAGCCTGCCCTTGTGGTACAGCACTTCCAGCACGCCGAACTCCGTCGCGCCCAGACCGAAGCGGGCGATACTGGCGCGGGAATGATGCTCCACCGCGTCGAACGCCCGGGCCAGGGTGACCCAGAGCTTCAGTGGGGTGTCGGTTCGCTGCGATGCCTCAACCATCTCGCCTCGGGAACCGGAAAAGGAAGCCGGTTGTTCCCCCCTCCGTAGAAGTCGAATATCTCGATTTCGAGATACTTTTTTCAATGGAGGATGGGACAATGCTTGCGGATCTGGGATTGCTGCTGCTGCGGTTGACGCTGGGGGCGGTGTTCCTGGCGCACGGCGCGCAGAAGGCGTTCGGGGCGTTCGGCGGACCGGGGTTCGAGGGCGCGGCGGGCTTCATCGGAAGCATGGGGTTCCGTCCGGCCCGGGTGTGGGCCGCCGTGGCGGTGGGGGGAGAGCTCGTGGCCGGGTTACTGTTCGTGCTCGGTCTGCTCACGCCGCTGGCGGGACTGCTGGTGCTGGCCACGATGGCCGTCGCGATCGCCAAGGTGCACGGGCCGAAGGGGTTCTTCGTGCAGGACGGCGGCTTCGAGTACAACCTGGTGCTGATCATCGCCGCCGTGGCGGTGGCCGCGGTCGGACCCGGGGCGTTCTCGCTGGACCATCTGCTGGGGCTCGCGCGGTAAAGTCACCGATTTCATAGATTCCCCCGTCGCGTTCACCGGCGGGGGAACCTGGACACGCTTGTCCCGAAACTTTTCACCACCCTCAAAGGGTACAGCCGCGGGCAGCTCCTCACCGATGTGACCGCGGGTGTGATCGTGGGCATCGTGGCGCTGCCGCTGGCGATCGCGTTCGCGATCGCCAGTGGCGTGAGCCCGGAGCGCGGCCTGTTCACCGCCATCGTGGCGGGCTTCCTGATCTCGGCGCTGGGCGGCTCGCGCGTGCAGATCGGCGGGCCCACGGGCGCGTTCGTGGTGATCGTCTACGCCATCGTGCAGCGGCACGGCGTGGAGGGCCTCGCGATGGCGACGCTCATGGCGGGGCTCATTCTCGTGGCATTCGGGCTCGCCCGCCTGGGCGCCGCGATCAAGTTCATCCCCTATCCCGTTACGATCGGATTCACGAGCGGCATCGCTCTGATCATTCTGTCGGGCGAGGTCAAGGATTTCCTCGGGCTCAAGATGGGCCCCGTGCCCGCCGACTTCGTGGCGCGCTGGCGGACGTTCGTGGCGCATCTCGACTCGCTCAATCTCTGGGCGGTGGCCGTTGGGGCCGTCACCGTGGCCATCATCGTCGTGTGGCCCCGGATCAGCCGGCGCGTTCCCAGTCCGTTCGTCGCACTCATCGTCACCACGGCGGCCGCGCAGCTGTGGCACCTGCCCGTCGACACCATCGGCAGCCGGTTCGGGGTGATCAACGCCGTGTTGCCGGCTCCGTCGCTGCCCGCCGTCACCTTCCGCCAGATCCCGGGGCTCATGGGCGCGGCCTTCACGATCGCCCTGCTCGGCGCCGTCGAATCACTGCTCTCCGCCGTCGTGGCGGACGGGATGATCGGAGGACGCCACCGGTCGAACATGGAGCTCGTGGCGCAGGGCGTCGCCAACATCGCGTCCCCGCTGTTCGGCGGCATCCCCGCGACCGGGGCGATCGCCCGCACCGCGACCAATGTGAAGAACGGCGGGCGCACGCCGGTCGCCGGCATGACGCACGCGGTCACGCTGCTCCTGATCGCGCTGTTCTTCGGCCGCTGGGCTGGGCTGATCCCCATGGCCACACTGGCGGGGATTCTCGTGGTGGTCGCCTACAGCATGAGCGAGTGGCGCACCTTCGTGGCCGAGTTCCGGGCGCCCAAGAGCGACGTAGCGGTGCTGCTCACCACGTTCCTGCTCACGGTGCTGTGGGATTTGACGGTGGCGATCGAGGTCGGGATGGTGCTCGCGGCCTTCCTCTTCATGCGGCGCATGGCGGAGGTGACCAACGTCAGCGCGCTGACGCACGAGCTCCAGGACCCGAAGGACGACTTCGAGGGCGATCCCAACGCGGTGCGGCGGCGTGTGGTGCCGCCCGGCGTCGAAGTGTACGAGATCACCGGGCCGTTCTTCTTCGGGGCGGCGGAGACCTTCAAGGAGCGCCTGGGTCGCATCGCGCTGCGGCCCAAGGTGCTGATCCTGCGGATGCGGCACGTGCCGGCGATCGATTCCACCGGCCTCCATGCGCTGCGCGATCTGGTGCGGCGCAGCCGCCAGAGCGGCACGCTGGTGCTGCTCTCCGACGTGCACGCGCAGCCGGTCGTAGCGCTCGAGCGCTCCGGGCTGTACGACGAGATGGGCGAGGAGAACGTGCACGGCAACATCGACGACGCATTGAACCGGGCGCGCGAGCATTTGGGGCTCGCGGCCGAGCCGCGGCCCGCATTCGCGACGCCCACCGTGGCGCGCGAGGGGAAGGCGTGAGGTCTACGGCCGCTCGCGGTACCGGTCGCGGTCCTCGCGGGGCAGAATCATGGCCCGGGCGACGGCCGTCGCATCGACGGCGATCAGGAGGCCGTCCCGCGGCAAGGTCTGCACGCCGACGACGGTCCCGGCAGGCGAGTTCCGCTGTGGGAAGAAGTCGGGCGCGGCGGCGCGGATCACGTCCAGGTCGGCCGGCTTGGCATTGACGACGTAGATGGTGAGCTTCGCGACGTCGGCGGGCGTCACCCCTGCGATGCGGAGCACGGTCGCGAGATTCGCGAACGCCTGGGCGGCCTGGGCGCGCAGATCGCCGGGTCCGACGAGCTGGCCCGTCGAGTCGAGCGCCACCTCTCCCGAGACATAGACGGTCGGCCCGACCTTCACGGCGTGCGTAAAGCCGGGGAGAGCGGCGAGCGTCCCGGGGTTGATGTAGCGTGCGTTGACAGGGTCCGGCCCCGGTCGGAGGGCGCCGGGCGTGGGGGCGACGCAGGCGGCGAACAGAACAGCGGCGGCGGGAGTCAGCTGGGCGATCCGCATGCGATGCTCCTCGAGGTGGGTGATCTGCACGTTCAATGCCACTCTGTATACGCCGTCCACGGGTCGGAGTTCAACCCTCAAAACAGGAACCCGGCGCGGACGTAAATCGCCGTGCGCTCGGGGCTCCGGGCCACCGCGATCGACAGCAGGTTGGCGCGGCGGTGTTGCCAGGCGAGCCACACCCCACCCCCCGCCGCGGCATGCCAGCGGTCCGACGACTCGCCGGCGGCTCACACGCGCCCCGCGTCCGCGAGCCCGAAGAGGCCCACGTCGCCCAGCGGCAGGCGACCCGCGACGAACCGCAGCTCGGCGTTCCCATACGCGCCGCGCCGTCCGGCAAAGCGCTGCTCGGCGTAGCCCCGCACCGTCGTTTCACCGCCCAGATACACGAGCTCCTGGAACGGGACGGTCCCGCCCACCGCGGCCCCGCCCACGCGCAGCGCGAGGGTCGCGGCGGGCGGGTCGCCTGCCGAGAGGTAGGTCGACGCCTCCGCCGACATGCTCCCGAACGGCTCGACCACGTTCCAGACCGCAGGGTGCCACTGCCCGGCGAAGCTTGCGTGCAGGCCCCGGGCCGGGGCGGCCGGGAGGTCGCGCGTGTCGAGCTCGAGCGCGGCACGCACGCCGACCTGACCGAAGCGACCGGTCCCGTAATACGGCCCGGTCGTGCCGAGCACGGTGCCGGGATCGGCGTCGGTGTGAGCGTATGTGAGGAGCGGCCCCAGGGTGAGCCGGAGACGCGGCACGAGCGGTATCGCCACCCGGGGGCCGAGCCGCAGCTGAGTCTGGCGCAGGCGGTACACGCTGTCCGGCTGCGATCCATCGGTCTCGTTCCCCGTTCCATAGAACCGAATGAGCTCGAGGGTGGAGGCGCGCAGCTCTACGTAGAGAATCGCCGGAAAGAGCGGTCGCCGGAACTCACCCGCCGCGTCCACGCGGTACCCGGCCGCGCTGGTGGCGTACGCGGCCTCGGCGAAGAGGCGCGTGCTCGGGGGCAGGGCATGGAATCCATAGCGGGTGTAACTGACTCCCGCCCCGATGATCAGTCCGATGTCGGGAGAATAGCTCACGCCCCAGAGCGGCACCGTCTGCGGTCGCCAGGCGCTTGGGCCGCCTTGGGAAGAAGCTTGTGGTGGTCGCGCGGAGGCCACCACACACACGGCGGCGAGCGCGCGGGCACCGCGGATCGAGCGGGCAAGAGCGGCGGGCCCGGATGCGGGTATTATTCCGGCATCACGCAGCGGGAGACGTCCGATGAGGTACGGGTCATTGCTTGCGCTGGTCGCATGCGCCACGGTGCCGCTGGCGGCGCAGCATCCCATGATGGGACAGGGCGGGATGGGTCAGACCATGGATGACGCGATGATGCACCACATGGGCCCCGCCATGAGGAAGGTGATGTTGTACACGCCGCAACACCTGCTCGCGCGCAAGGACGCGCTCGGCCTCACCGCCGATCAGGTGACGGGCCTCACGAGGCTGCGCGATGCCGCGAAGGCGGCCGAAGAGTCCGCTGAGAACGAGGCGCAGGCACATATGAATGAAGGCGAGCAGGCCGCGAGCGCCCCCAAGCCCGACACGAGCGCTCTGAAAGTCCACTTCCAGGCGGCCCATAACGCGATGTGGAAGGCGCATTGGGCGATGATCGCGTCCGCGGCACAGGCCCGGGCCGTCCTCAGCGACGCTCAGCAGGTCAAGATGCAGACGTGGGCCGACTCGATGCAGACGTGGATGCAGCAACACCGCCAGATGATGAAGCCGGGCGAGTCGCACTGATTGTGAAGGTCACTCGCGCACGCGCACTGCGTCCGCGACCACTACGGAGCCGCTCGCGCCGCGCCGCAGCAGCACGACTCGATTCCATCCGGGCGGAAGCGTCCACGTCCCGAGCGTGTGCCAGCTCCCGCCGCCGGTCCGCTGATCGACGGTCAGGGTCGCGACGGTGTTGCCCGCGGCCGTGACCACTGCGTAAGCGGCCAGCGGTGACCGGTTCGACCCGCTCGTCCAGCGGGCGTCGACCGTGCGGGGGCCCGCTGTCGCCACCAGGAACGAGAACACCGCACTGTCCGCCGCGTCCGGTTGAGTGGGCGCCCAGCGATATCCGCCGCCGTAGAAGTCGGGCGTAGTATCCGAGGCCGGCCACGCCGCCGGCACCGCCGCCGTCGCGACGCCCAGGTCGTTGAACTCCGCCGAATCGTCCACCACCAGCTCCCCGCACCGCGCCTGCACCCGGTGCAGGTACGCGACCCAGGGCCAGTGCGGTCCCGGATCGGTGCGGTTCGCCGGCTGCAGCTGCCCGTGCCCCACGATGTGCTGCCAGTCGCGCGGGATCCCGTGATCGCGCGTGACGTCGCACACCAGCGCCGCCGACGCATCGAGCTGCGCGCGGGGGAAGGAGTCCTGTGACGCGAAGCCGGCATGCTCGATCCCCACCGTGAAGTGGTTGCTCTGCACCCCGTTGAGCCAGCAGTCGTGGCGCCGGTTCAGCGTGCAGTCGTACAGCGCCGCGATGTGCCACGCGCGGTTCTGCTCGAGCACGAGCTGGGAGATGGCGCTGCCGTCCTCGTTCACCACGTAATGGGCGCTGGCCTGCGAGACGGGATTCTCGAGCCAGCTCCAGCAACTCGTGTAGTTGCTCTCGCAGGTGTGGATGATCACCAGGTGGATCGCCCCGGTCGAATCGGCGGCCCGCTGGTCGAAGTTGGGCGACGGTCGCCACACCGCAGGTGCGTAGTCCGGCGCTCCGGTTGCCGGAGGCGGGGGGCAGGCGCCCGGTGCCGCCGGGGGCGCAAGGCTCGGCCCAGCTCCGGTGCGCGCGAGCGCACGGTCCACCTCACGCGCGTACGCCGCACGGCCTTCGTGGAGCCCGATGTCGCTGTAGCGGGACACGACGGTGGACCATGCCTCGATGCGCGTCCGGTCGATGCCGGCCTCGCGCGCGTACAGGTCGAGGAGCGCGGCCGCGGCACGGATGTTCGCGACGGGCTCGTGGCGCGCCGCCTCGACGGATACCCCTGCGAGTGCGGCTCCCCGCTCGAGCGTCGCGCCTCGCAACGCCATGACCCCGAACGCCGGAGCCCGCCCGGGGAATTCTTCCGCCCCTTCTACCATCTGCCAGCGGGTCTCCACCCAGCCGAGCCCCGCGAGCAATGCCGGCGGCACGTGGAACTCGGCCCCAGCCGCCCGGAACGCGGAGTCGAATGGCGACGGTCGGGAGGCGGGCGGCGCGACGTCGGCGACCAGCTGGCTGGCGGGGCACGGCTCCACCGGCGCATGACGACAGGCGGCGAACAGGACGAGCAGCGCCGGCGCCGCCTTGCTCATGGTCCCTGCTTCACATCGAGCAGCAGACGCGCGGGTCCCGCGAGCTCGGTCACGCGATACGGCTCCTTCGTGGGGAGGCCCAGGACCCACTCCACCTGGCCTTCGAAATCACACACCAGCTTCACTTCCCGGACGGCGGGCAAGCCGGGCACGAGGTCGCGCTGCCGGGGGACCGGGTTGCCGTGGTCGTCGTGCGCCGAGGCGGGCTCGAGATGGACGACGAGACGCTCGCTGCCTGCCACCGACACCACATCCCCCGACCCGCAACTCCTTACCGGACCCGCCGCGTATTCCACCCGATAGCCGGGCGCGCTATCGGTCGAGAGCTCGAATGCGACGCGGTCGTACCCGCGCGCTGACGCAGCGGTCACCGAGCGGAGCATGGCGGCCGGGACGCCGGCCCGCGTGGGCCTGAGCCGCTGCACGGGAGCCGTTGTGCCGGCGAAGGTGGTATCCTGCGACGCCGACGCCGGCGTCGCGCTCGGCGCACCGAGGGCAGACTGGCGCGGCTCCCTGCCACGGCATGCGGCCCAGACGAGCGCGGCTAAGGCGACCGGTACGAAGCGGCGGGGCATGGTCGGCGTTATACCCCGCTCGATCGGATCGCGTCGCTTGACACATCAATATTCATTGATATATTACTTGGTCATGGCAGCCACGACGTTTCCCGAGATCGGCAATGCGGCAAGGGTGTTCCACGCCCTCTCCGACGAGACCAGGCTCGAGATCGTGCGGCTGCTGTCGCACGGCGAGCGTTGCGTGTGCGAGCTGCAGGGTGCGCTCGACGCCGCGCAATCGCGTTTGTCCTTCCATTTGAAGACGCTGAAGGATGCAGGGGTGGTGAGCGACCGGCGGGAGGGCCGGTGGGTGTATTACGCGTTGAACCGCGACGCGCTCGACGAGATCGCCGGGTTCGCTGTCGCGGTGAAGCCTGGCAAGCACGCGGGCAGCTGCGCCCAGGCTTGTTGCTCATGAGCGGCGAGCCGATCCGCCCGATCGATCCGATTAAGGAGACGGTCAAGGCCAAGTACGGGCAGGCGGCCATCCGGGTGCTCGGCGGCGCAGGCGGGACGTGCGGCTGCGATCCGGTCAGCTCGAGCCTCTACGACGCCGCCGAGACGACCGCACTCCCCGAAGGGGCGGTGCTCGCCTCGCTCGGCTGCGGCAATCCCACCGCGTTGGCCGAGCTGCACGAGGGCGAAGTCGTGCTCGACCTGGGGTCCGGCGGCGGGATCGATGTCTTGTTGTCTGCCAAGCGCGTGGGTCTGACCGGCAAGGCGTACGGCCTCGACATGACCGACGAGATGTTGGCGCTCGCGCGCGAGAACCAGCGCAAGGCCGGCGTCGCGAACGTCGAATTCCTCAAGGGCGAGATCGAGAGCATCCCGCTACCGGACGCCTCCGTCGACGTCATCATCTCGAATTGCGTGATCAATCTGTCGGCCGACAAGCGCCGGGTGCTGGGTGAGGCGTTCCGCGTGCTCAAGCCGGGTGGCCGCTTTGCCGTTTCGGACGTGGTGGTGCGGGGCGAGATCCCGGCCGCGGTGCGGCGCAGCATGGAGCTATGGGTGGGGTGCATCGCAGGAGCGCTCGAGGAGGAAGAGTACAGGGGACTCCTCGCCGGTGTCGGCTTCGTGGACGTCGGGATCGAGCCGACGCGCATCTACGAGTTCGCAGATGCCCGGGCCGTGCTGTCGGGCGCCGGCCTAGACGCCGACGTGCTGGCGCGCGAGGTCGGCGGCCGGATCATGGGGGCATTCGTGCGCGCCAGAAAACCGGTGTGACGGGACGACCGCTCCGCGTGCTCTTCCTCTGCACCGGGAATTCCGCCCGGAGCCAGATGGCGGAGGCGTTGCTCAACTGGAAGGGGAAAGGCCGGTTCCACGCTGAGAGCGCCGGCTCACGCCCGGCCGACCGGGTGAATCCGCTTGCCATCGAGACGCTGCGTGAGCACCACATCCCGTGGTCGGGTCACACCCCGCGCGGCACAGATGGTTTGGACCGGCAGGCCTGGGACTTCGTCATCACGGTGTGCGACGCCGCCAAGGAGTCATGCCCGATCTTTCTGGGGCCGGCCCGGCCGACGCAGATGCACTGGAGCATGGCCGATCCTGCGGCGGTCGAGGGCGACGAGGCCACGAGTCGGGCGGCGTTTCGGGAGACGTTTCGGCTGATCAGTCAGCACATCGACCAACTGCTGGCCCGACCGCGAGGTAGCGGACCCGCCCATCGGGCGATATAAGTAGCCACACCTGGACCTGCAATTGCCCGTCACCCAGGAGGTGGCCAGTGAGAGTGTGCCTCGTTCTCGTCGTCGCTGCAACCCTCGTCATCGCCCCGCTGGCCGCACAGCAGGCCGGGACCGTTTCGGGGACCGTCGTGGCGGCCGAGTCGGGGACCCGGCTCCCCGGTGTGAGCGTGGTGATCGTCGGGACGGCGCGCAGCGTTCTCACCAACGAGAAGGGGGAGTATCGGCTGAGCGTCCCGGCCGGCACGCATGCCGTGCGTGCGCGGCTGATCGGCTACGAGGCCGCGGAGCAGCGCGTGACGGTGGCCGCAGGCCAGACAGTCACCGCCGATTTCAAGCTTACCTCGACACCCCTGTCGCTCAACGAGGTCGTGGTGGTGGGCGCCCGCACGTCGCGCACCGCCACTGAAACGCCGGTGCCGGTGGACGTGATTACGGCGCAGGAAATGACCGAGACGGGCGTGACCGAGGTGAACCAGATGCTCGCGACGCTGGAGCCCTCCTTCAATGCCTCGCAGCAGACGATCGCCGACGGGTCGGACCATGTGAATCCCGCCAGTCTTCGCGGCCTCGGCCCCGACCAGGTCCTGGTGCTGGTCAACGGCAAGCGGCGCTACTCGAGCGCGCTCGTGCACGTGAACGGCACCTTCGGCCGCGGCACGGTAGGGGTCGATCTCAACGCGATCCCCGCGGCGGCGATCGAGCGCATCGAGGTGCTGCGAGACGGCGCCTCGGCCCAGTACGGCTCGGACGCGATCGCCGGTGTGATCAACATCGTGCTGAAGCGACAGACCGAGCATGTAGACGCGAGCAGCACCGCGGGTACGACGCCGGGCGGCGGCGGCGTCTCCGACCTTCCCAGCCAGCACGACGGCGATCAGGTCAAGGCGGACGCCAACTACGGCTTCCCGATAGGCGACCGGGGCTTCTTCAACGTCACCGCACAGTATCTCGATCGCGGAGCGACCAATCGCGCGGCCCCGTATTCGGGCAACGATATCTTCTCCGGGATCACTACACAGGCCGGCACCGATTCCGCCCTGCGCGCCAACAACCTCACGCGCCAGAACTTCACGATGCGCGTGGGGCAGAGCGCGGCGACCGAGGGCATGGCGTTCTACAATGCGGTCGTGCCGCTCGGCGACAACGCCGAGTTCTACAGCTTCGGTGGTCTCGGGCACCGCGACGGGCTCTCGGCCGGCTTCTTCCGCCTGCCGAGTCAGGAAGGGCGGGTGGTGCCCCAGCTGTATCCCTTCGGCTTCCTCCCCGACATCCATACGATCATCGACGACCAGTCGGCCGCGGCCGGTGTGCGCGGCAGCATCGACGCCTGGGACGTGGACTTCAGCGTCACGCATGGCAGCAACGCGTTTCACTTCCTCGTGGACCACTCGGACAACGCCTCGATGGGAGCGGCGAGCCCCACGACATTCGACGCCGGGCGCCTGTCCTTCAACCAGACGGTCGGCAACCTCGACCTGGTCCGGCCGCTCGGTGGCCTGGGAGGGTTGCGCTCTGTCTCCTTCGTGGCGGGCGGCGAGTTTCGCCGCGAGGAGTATCGGATCGACGCGGGAGAGGAAGCCTCTTGGCAGCTCGGCAACGGCGGCACGCGGCGGGGCATCGATTTCGATACGACCTCGACCGGTGCGCCGAAGGAGTCCGGCGCGCAGGTGTTCCCGGGCTTCCAGCCGTCCAATCAAGTCGACCGCACGCGCAACAGCCTCGGCGTGTACGGGGGCCTGGAAAGCCAGGTGAGCGAGCGGATCCTGCTCGACGTCGGTGGCCGACTGGAGCACTACAGCGACTTCGGCGGCACGGTCAACGGGAAGGTGGCCACACGGTTCCAGGTCGTCCGCGCGCTCGGCCTGCGGGCGGCTGCGAGCACGGGCTTCCGCGCTCCCTCGCTCGGCCAGGTGTGGTTCAACAACGTCAGCAACCAGTTCGGGATCGACGCGAGCGGCAATCTGGTTCCCAATCGCATTCTCACGAGCAACAACGAGAGCCGTGTGACGCAGACCTTCGGTGTGCCGCCTCTCAAGCAGGAGACGTCCGTCAACCTGAGCGTGGGCCTGGTCGCGCAGCCGGCGAGCAGCTGGTCGCTCACGGCCGACGCCTATCGCATCACCATCGCCGACCGCATCGTGATCTCGAGCCAGTTCCAGAGCTCCGACCCGGCCGTCGGCACGGTGGTCCAGCGCCTGCTCGCACCGTTCCAGCGGCTGGGAGTGACGACCGCGCAGTTCTTCACCAACGCCGTGGACACGCGCACCATCGGGCTCGACGTCGTCGTGACCCACAACCGCTCGGTCGGGAGAGGCACGCTGTCGCTGACCGGATCGGCGAACTTCACGAAGACCGAGGTCGAGCGCGTCAACGTCCCGCAAGCGATGGCGGACACGTTCACCACGGGAAACCTCCCGGCCGTCCGCAACATCCTCCTGAACCGGGAGGACCGGAATCGGCTGGAAGACGCCCTGCCGCGCGTGAAGGGCGGGCTCTCGGCGCGGTACGCCCGGGGACGCTTCGCCGGGCTCGCTCGGTCGACCTATTATGGCGCGATCGTGTACCGTCATCCCACGGTCCCGGCCAACGACGAGCGATTCGGCGCCAAGACGCTGTTCGACCTCGACCTGTCTTACGAAGTGGGCCGTGGTGTTCGGCTGGCGGTCGGCGCGGAGAACATCTTCAACACCTACCCCGATCGCCAAGTACACCCGGCGAATATCAGCGCCGGCCGGTTCGTCTACAGCCGGCGGGTGACGCAGTTCGGGATGAATGGCGGATTCTACTACGGGCGGGTGCAGGTGAGCCTGTAGAAACGGACCCTAGGCTTTCCCCAGCAGCAGTTGCCTGAGCACGTATTCAAGAATCCCGCCGTGCCGGTAGTACTGCAGCTCCTGGGGCGTATCGATCCGCACCAGCGTGCGGAATTGGATGCTCGCGCCCTCGGAGCGCCGCGCCGCGACCGTCAGCTCCTTGCCGCGCGGGAACCCGTCCGTCAGCAGGGCCGCGAGACCGGTGAGATCGACCGTTTCCTTCCCCGTCAGGCCGAGCGTCTCCGGTGTCTCGCCGGGCAGGAACTGCAGCGGCAGGATGCCCATGCCGACGAGGTTCGAGCGGTGGATGCGCTCGTAGCTCTGCGCGATCACGGCCCGGACGCCCAGGAGCCGGGGGCCCTTCGCGGCCCAGTCGCGTGACGAACCAGCGCCGTACTCCTTGCCCGCGATCACGAGCAGCGGTACGCCCTCGGCCTGATATTTCGCCGAGGCGTCGTAGATCGTCATCTGCTCGCCATCCGGGAAATGCGCGGTTACCGGCCCTTCGGTCCCCGGCGCGAGCAGGTTCTTGAGGCGCACGTTGGCGAACGTGCCGCGCACCATCACTTCATGGTTGCCCCGGCGCGAGCCGTAGGAGTTGAAGTCCTTCGGCTCCACGCCGCGCCCGACGAGATACTTCCCGGCGGGGCTCGTCTTGCGGATCGAGCCCGCGGGGGAGATGTGATCCGTGGTGATGCTATCGCCCAGCAGGCACAGGACCCGCGCACCGCGGATGTCCGTGATGGGCCCCGGCGTCTTGGGCATGCCGTCGAAATACGGCGCCCGGCGGATGTAGGTCGAGTCGGGCTCCCACACGAAGCGATCGCCCGCCGGGACCGGCAGGCCGCGCCAGCGCTCGTCCCCGGCGAACACCTCGCCGTACTCCTTGTGGAACATCGCCGACTTGATGGACGAGCGGACCAGGTCGTCGACTTCCTTGGCCGACGGCCAGACGTCGCGCAGGTACACCGGCTTTCCGTCCTTGCCCGTCCCGAGTGGGTCGGTCTGGAGATCCAGATCGATCCGCCCCGCGAGGGCGTAGGCGACCACGAGCGGTGGTGACGCCAGGTAGTTCGCCCGCACCTCCTGCTGGATGCGGCCTTCGAAGTTGCGGTTGCCCGAGAGCACGGCGCAGACCACGAGCTCGCCCTCCGCCACGGCGGCGGACACGGGTTCGGGCAGCGGGCCCGAGTTGCCGATGCAGGTGGTGCAGCCGTAGCCCACGAGGTGGAACCGCAGCTGCTCGAGGTACCGCATCAGCCCGGCCTGCTGGAGATAATCCGTCACGACCTTCGAGCCGGGAGCGAGGCTGGTCTTGACCCAGGGTTGCGACGTGAGGCCCCGCTCGACGGCCTTCTTCGCGACCAGACCTGCGGCAATCATTACCGATGGATTGGACGTGTTGGTGCAGCTCGTGATCGCGGCGATCACGACCGAGCCGTGACGCAGCTTGCAGGCGGTGCCGTCGATCGTCAGGTCGACGTGGGTGCGGTGGGGCGGCGCGGCCACGGCCGTGCCCCCGCCGAACGGCTGGCCCCCCTCGGCCTCCCAGTGGTTGCGCACGTCGGTAGGCGGGGCGATCGGCGACGTGGGTTTGACCAGGGTCGGCAGCACCAGCTGGAAGTTGCGCGGCACGTCGCGCAGCGAGACCCGATCCTGCGGGCGCCGGGGCCCTGCGAGGCTGGGCTCGACGGTCGCGAGGTCGAGGGCGAGGGTGTCGGAATACACGGGCTCCGGGCTCGCGGCCGAGTGGAACAGGCCCTGCTCTTTCATGTATGCCTCGACCAGCTGCACCTGCTCCTTGGGGCGGCCCGTGAACTCGAGGTAGCGGAGCGTCTCCTGGTCGACGGGGAAGATGCCGACGGTGGCGCCGTACTCGGGCGCCATGTTGCCGATGGTCGCCCGGTCTGCGACCGGCAGCGTCGCGATCCCCGGGCCGTAGAACTCCACGAACTTCCCCACCACGCCCTTCTTGCGGAGCAGCTCCGTTACGGTGAGCACCAGGTCGGTCGCGGTCGCGCCTTCGGCCAGCTTGCCCGTCAGCCGGAACCCGACGACCTGTGGAATCAGCATCGACACCGCTTGGCCCAGCATGGCGGCCTCGGCTTCGATGCCGCCCACGCCCCATCCCAGCACGCCGAGGCCGTTGATCATGGTGGTGTGCGAGTCGGTGCCGACCAGCGTATCGGGATACGCTTGCGGCACGGTGTTCTCACTTGTGAAGACAACTCGTGCCAGATACTCGAGATTCACCTGGTGGACGATGCCGGTGTCGGGCGGGACCACGCGGAAGCCCCGGAACGTCTGCTGCGCCCAGCGCAGCAGTGCGTAGCGCTCGCGGTTGCGCTGGAACTCGAGGTCGGCATTCGCCTGGAAGGCCGTAGCTGTGCCGAACTCGTCCACGATCACGGAGTGGTCGATCACGAGCTCGGCGGGGAGCAGGGGATTGACGGTCTTCGGGTCACCGCCCATGCCCTGCATCGCGTCGCGCATGGCGGCGAGGTCCACGACGGCGGGGACGCCCGTGAAGTCCTGCATGAGGACGCGGGCCGGCATGAACGCGATCTCGTCGTCGGGGGTCTTCTTGGGATCCCAGCGCGCCAGCTTCTCGATCTCTTCGGCGCGCACCGCCTGGCCGTCCTCGCGGCGCAGCAGGTTCTCGAGCAGGATGCGGAGAGAATAGGGGAGGCGGGAAACCGCCAGGCCGCGCTGGTCGAGCGCCGCGAGGCGGAAGATCTCGAAGGTCCGGCCGCCCACGGTGAGGCGGGCCCGGCTGCCGAAGCTGTCGCGCGTCGTCATTCCACGCTCTTCACGTCCACCACGAAGTATTCGGTCTCTCCGAAGCAGCTCGTCGGAATCCCCACGTGCTGGTGGTACACGACCGCGACGCGCTTGCCCATGGTCTGGTTCACCCGCGCGGCGACCGCGTCGTCCCGCACGGTGAAGTAGAACTTCTCCGACATCGTCCCCGGGATGGAGACGATGGCGAGCTCGCCTTCCCAGGTCTTACAGATCCAGCCCTTCTTGGAGAACTTCTGCACGTACCCGGCCCGCTCCCCGCTCGAGTAGCTCCACGTCAGGGTAGACCAGGTGTAGAGAGCGAACAGCAGAACCGGCACGATCAGCACGGCGGCGATGATCAGCTTCTGCGCGCGCGAGAGCGTGAAGTTCACGGAGGGAAGTTAACCTCGTACGTCTCGGTCTTGTACCGCGCGAAGCCCCGCTTCTCGTAGTTCGGCAGCGCCGCGGGATGATCGAGGGTGCAGGTGTGGAGCCAGACGCGCGAGGGCGCGAGCGCCCAGGCGTCGCGCACCGCGCAGGAGAGCAGGTGCTTGCCGAGGCCCCGGCCGATCGCCGCCGGGGCGAGCCCGAAATACGCGATCTCCACCGAGCCGTCTTCCGGCACGCGGCGCAGCTCGTACCACCCGACGAGCGCGCCCTGCCGGCGGGCGACATGCAGCGTGATCTCGGGCTGCGCGAGGTGGGCGCCGATCTGGGCGTCGGTCCAGTCCCAGCGGTCGCGCCAGTGGTATGCCTCGCCCACCGTGCGATAGCACTGACGATAAAGCGCGGGCGTGGGGCGCCCAACACGCTCGATCACGACGTCCGGGAAGTCGCCGAACGCGGGCCGGAACTGCCCCGGTTTTCTGAGCTCGAGATACGTCCGCGTCGCTTGCACGTCTTCCCCTCGTCGTCTTGGCGTCTGGGCGTCTAGGCGTCTATGTTTTGTATCATGACCTTCAACAAGATGGGCACCGTCCCGCTGCCGCTCGCGTTGCACCTGGCGGCCTACACCGTGCTGGGTCTGTTTTGCTGCTTCGCCGGTGCGCTCAACCTGATCGATCCGGTGAAGATTCCGCACGGCGTGCTGTTCCTCGCGATCGCCGGGTTCAGCTGGGGCTACGTGTTCGGGATCCTGATGGCACGCAAGGAAGTCGTCGTGCTCGGCTTCGCCGCCAGCGCGGCCTGGCTGGCGGCGGCGGCGTTGGGCGCGACCCGCTTCGGCTTCGACTGGCGCCTCACCGCGCTGCTCGTCGCGCTCGGCGCGTACGGTCTGATCACCCTCGCGTTGTACCGCACCCGCATTCTGGAGCACTGAGCGGCGCACGCGCCGCCTCAGCCGATCGTGCCCGCCTCGACGTGCTCGGGGGCAGCCGGCACCTCGACCACGAACTTGGCGCCGCCCAGCTCGGAGTCCTCGAGCCAGATCTTCCCTCCCACTTCCGTGACCACGCGCTGGCAGATCGCCAGCCCGAGGCCGGTGCCCTCGTCGGGGCCCTTGGTCGTGAAGAACGGGTCGAAAATGCGCCCGCGGATCTCCCGTGGCACACCCGGTCCCGAGTCTTCCACCGTGAGCCGAACCCAGCCCTCGCGTGACTGGGTCGTGAGCCGGATGATGGCCGGGCTGCGGCCACGCACGACGTGCTCGGCGTTGGTCACCAGGTTGATCACGACCTGCTGCAGCTCCTGACCCAGGCCGAGGACGGGCGGCGCGGCGTTGTCGAGCGCGGTCCGAAACTCCACGCTCTCGGTGCGCATCACGCGCTTGCGGATCTCGGCGACATCGTGCACCAAGTCGTTCATCTGCACACGGGTGGGAGCGGTGTCGGCCCGGCGGGCGAGTCGCAGCAGGCTGCGCACGATGCGGGCGGCGCGGTCCACCTCGCGGGTGATCGTGGCCGCCGTGGTGCTCGTCTCGGGGTCCTTGCTGGCGCGACCGAGCAGCTCCGCCTCCATGCGGATGGCAGCGAGCGGGTTGTTCACCTCGTGGGCGACACCGCTGGCGATTTCGCCCACCGTGGCAAGCTTCTCGCGGGCGATGAGGTCGCGCTGCGCGCGCAGCTCGTCGGTGCGGTCGTACAGCGCGACCAGCAGGCTGTCGGGGCCGGCGCCGGACAGGCCCGTGACGGTGCAATCGCACAAGCGCCGGTCCCCGGACGCTCGCGTGACGAGGACCCGGCCGTGCCACGGCGCACCGTCGCGCGCCCGCGCCAGCACGAGGTGGAGTGAGATCTCGCTGGGCGAGAGGCCGAGCGCCTCGAGGTGCGTCTCGAGCGCCTGTGCTTCCGACGGGATGCCGAACAGGCGGCAACCCGCCTGGTTGAGCTGCAGTACGCGACCACTCCGGCTCACCAGGGCCATCGGGAGCGGGCTCCCATCCACCATGGCGTGGGCGCGCTCGGCCGCGGCGCGCGCGCCGCTCACCGCCTCGGACAGCTCCAGCCCGCCGGCGATGTAGGCGGCCACCGCCGTGAGATACTGCAGCTCCACGAGCTGGAACGGCGGCGGCTCCTCGCCGCCGGGTCGGAGGTAGCGCACCACGCCCACCGCGCCCGCCACGCCGCTCGACGTGCGCAGCGGAGCGATCATGGCCGCGCGCGCCGTCCCGGAAGGCGACAGCGCCCGCTGCGCTTCCGCCTCGTCCAAGATGTTGTCGGTGAGCAGCGCCTCCCCGGTCCGCACGACTCTGCCCGTGACGCTCGCGCCGATCGCGATCTCGACCCCGTCGAGCTCGGCGCACTGTCCCACCGTCGCCGCCACGCGCAGAACGTCCGCGCCCGCGTTGCGCAGCGCGACGTAGGCGCCCTGGGCGTCGACCAGGCTGGTCACGCTCTGGAGCGTGTAGCGCAACAGCAGTTCGCGCTCCGGCGCCGCCAGCAGCCAGCGCGACAGCTCCACCAGAAACGTGCCGAGCCGCCGCTCGCGCTCGAGGCTGGCGCGCCGTGCCACCATCACGGCGAGGTGAGTCGCGATTTCAAGCGCGGAACGCAGCGCGTCCGCCGCGAATCCCGCCGGAAGCCCCTCGAACCGCGCGCTGACGTGCCGTCCCTCGGCGTCGTGATAGTCCGCAAGGAAGGGCTCGCCCGGCTTCCCGGCGGTCCCCGCCTGGGCGCTACCAGTCTCGCGCAGACCCTTGTAGCTGAGCTCGACCCGCGCGCCGCCGGTCCACTCGTTCAGGATAGCGGCGGTGGCATCCCAGAAGCCTCGGACCTGTTTGGCTTTGCCGGCTTCGGTCAACAGCTTGCGGATCGGGTCTAACATGACGGAAAAACTACGTCGAGAGGAGGCGTCACGCGAAGGCGTCGCGCAGAGGCGTCGAGCCTACGGGTTTGTTGGGCGGATGTCCAGCTCGCTGATCATCGCCCGATCCGACACCGTCAGGGTGGCGAGGACGGCGTGGGCCACGTCGTCCGCGGTGAGGACCCGCGTCCGGTTGGCACGGCTTTCTCGGAAACCGGTGTCGACCGAGCCCGGGCAGATCGTCACGACCCGCACGTTGTGCCGCCGCACCTCCAGCATGAGTGCCTTCGAGAACCCCAGCACGGCGTGCTTCGACGCGCAGTAGGCGGTGCCGCCCTCGACGCCGTTCTTGCCCGCGAGCGAGGCGACGTTGACGATGGTGCCACCGCCCGCGTCCACCATTCCTTTCAGGAACGATCGGCTGACGAGATACAAGGAGCGCACGTTCACACCCATCGTCTCGTCCCAGTCCGCGAGCGACAGCTCGGCGAGCGGCTTGAACCGTCCTATGCCCGCATTGTTCACGAGGAGGCGGGGAGCGCCCCGCTCCCGGGTCACGAAGGCCGCGAACGCTTCCACGCAGGCCGGGTCGGAGACGTCGCACGCCATGCCGAGGGCGTCGATCCCGGCCGCCTTGAGCTCGCGCACGGCGGCGTGCACGTTCGCCTCCGTGCGGGCGCAGATGGCGACGCGGGCCCCCGCGCGGCCCAGGGCGAAGGCCGTGGCGCGACCGATACCTGCGGTCGCGCCGGTCACGACCGCGAGCGAGCCTGTAAGGTCCATATCCGGAGCAAATATACGCCGGGAGCGGGAACCATACGGCGTTGTTCAGAGATAAGAAGGAGACTCTCCGATGACCGCTACACTGCGTCCGATTTCGGACGATACGCTTTCCCCCCCCGCGGCGAGCGCCGGGGCTCGCGCGACGGACGGGGAGCTGCTCGACGCCTACTCCCGGGCGGTGACGGGAGCCGCCGAGCAGGTCGGTCCCGCCGTGGTGAGCGTGGAGGTTCGCCACAAGGTGGAGCGGCGGGGGCGGCCGGCGCGCGAGGTGCCCGGGAACGGCTCGGGGTTCGTGTTCACGCCTGACGGGTTCGTGCTCACCAACAGTCATGTCGTTCATGGGGCCACTCGGCTCGAGGCCGCGTTCCCCGACGGCCGCCGGGTGCGGGCCGAGCTGGTGGGAGACGACCCCGAGACGGACCTTGCCGTGCTCCGGGTCCCGCCCGTCTCTCTCACCGTCGCCGAGCTGGGCGACTCGGGGACGCTGCGCGTCGGCCAGCTCGTGGTCGCGATCGGCAACCCGCTGGGCTTCCAGAGCACCGTCACCGCCGGTGTGGTGAGCGCGCTGGGCCGCTCGTTCCGCTCGGTGGGCGGGCGACTGATCGACGACGTGATTCAGACGGACGCCGCGCTCAACCCCGGGAACTCGGGCGGTCCGCTCGTGGACTCACGCGGTCGAGTGGTGGGCGTCAACACCGCGGTCATCCTGCCCGCGCAGGGGATCTGCTTCGCCGTCGGCATCAACACCGCGAAGTTCGTGACGGGCCAGCTCATCCGGCACGGCAAGATCCGCCGCGGCCGGATCGGCGTCGCGGGTCAAACCACCCCCCTGCTGCGGCTGGCGCAGCGGGCGCTCGGGATCGACGCGAAGAGCGGCGTGCTGGTGACCGGGGTCGAGCCGGACAGCCCGGCGGCGCGCGCGCGGCTCGCCTCCGGGGACGTCATCGTGGAGTTCGACGGGAGCGCGGTCACCGGGATCGACGACCTGCACCGGCTGCTCACGGCCGACCGCATCGGCGTCGCGACCAGCGTGGTCGTGCTGCGCGGCGCGGAGCGTCTGGAGCTGCCGATCACCAGCGTCGAGTCGCCGCCGTCCTGATGCCGCACTACGTCTGCGCCACCTGCGGGACGGAGTTCGCGGAATCGGCCGCTCCCCCCGGCCGCTGTCCCATTTGTGAGGACGAACGCCAGTTCGTCGGGTGGGAAGGGCAGGTGTGGACGACGCTCGACGCATTGCGTACCACGCATCGGGTCGCCTGGAAGCGGGAAGCGCCCGGCCTCGAGGGGATCGGCATGGAGCCGCCGTTCGCGATCGGCCAGCGGGCGCTGCTGGTGCGGACCGCCGGGGGCAACATCATGTGGGACTGTATCCCGCTCGTCGACGAGCCCGTGGTGGAGGCGGTGCGCGCCCTCGGCGGCGTGCAGGCGATCGCCATCTCCCACCCGCATTATTACAGCGGCATGATCGAGTGGAGCGAGGCCCTGGGTGGCGTCCCGGTGCACCTGCATGCGACCGACCAGCGCTGGATCATGCGCCCCGATCCGGCGATTCGGCTGTGGCAGGGCGACACGCTGGAGCTCGCACCGGGCGTGACGCTGGTTCGCTGCGGCGGGCACTTCGACGGTGCGACGGTGCTGCACTGGGCCGGCGGATCGGGCGGGCGGGGGTCGCTCCTTACGGGCGACGTGCTCCAAGTGGCGCAGGATCGCCGCCATGTGAGCTTCATGTACAGCTACCCCAACTACATTCCGCTCGGGGCCCAGGCGGTGCGCCGCATCGTCGCCGCGCTGGAGCCGTACCGCTACGACCAGATCTTCGGCGCCTGGTGGGGTCGCAACATTCTGGCCGACGCTCGCGAGGCGGTCGCGCGCTCCGCCGCGCGCTACATCGTCCGCATCTCCTGAAAGGAACCGACATGGCAACGCCGCTCCCCGCCGGAACGCCGGCACCCGACTTCGCGCTCTCGAGCGCCCCCGGTCAGACCGTGTCGCTGGCGGATTTCCGCGGCCGGCCCGTGATCCTGGCCTTCTATCCCGCGGACTGGAGCCCGGTGTGCGGCGACCAGATGGCCCTCTACAACGAAGTCCTGCCGGAGTTCGAGCGCTACCACGCCCAGCTTCTCGGGGTCTCGGTGGACAGCGTGTGGTGCCACACCGCATTCGCCCGCGACCGAAAGCTCCACTTTCCGCTGTTGGCGGACTTCGAGCCCAAGGGAGCGGTGTCGCGCCGCTACGGCGCGTACCGCCCGGGCGACGGGTTCAGCGAGCGGGCGTTGTTCGTGATCGACGGGGAGGGGATCATTCGGTGGAGCTACGTGTCGCCAATCGACGTGAACCCGGGCGCTGACGGCATTCTGCGCGCGCTCGAGGCGCTCACGGGGGCCAGCACGCCCGCATGAGCAGGCGTGCCGCGACGGCAGCGCTCACGCTCCCGGTGGGCGAGCGGGACCACGCGCAGGGGCCCGGGGACGCGCCGGTCACGTTGGTCGAGTACGGCGACTACGAATGTCCCCATTGCGGGCGCGCCTACCCGATCGTCAAGCAGATACGGCAGCGTCTGGGCCGGAGCCTGCGCTTCGTGTTCCGCAACTTCCCGTTGCGCGAGAGCCATCCGCACGCCCAGCACGCGGCCGAGGCGGCCGAAGCCGCGGGCGCGCAGGGCAAGTTCTGGGAGATGCACGACCGCCTGTTCGAGCGCCAGTTCGCGCTGGACGACGACGACCTGATCGAGTACGCCGGTGACCTGGGCCTCGACGCGCCCCGCTTGCGGCGGGAGCTCGACGCCGGGAGCCACGCGCCGCGCGTGCGGGAGGATTTCCGCAGCGGGGTCACGAGCGGGGTGAACGGGACGCCGACCTTCTTTATCAACGGGGTGCGCCACGACGGGTCATGGGAGCTCGAGGCCCTGGTCGCGGCGCTCGAGCGAACCGCGGCTGAAGCCGCGGCTCGGCCCGGCCGCTGAAGCGGCTTCAGCCGTAGGGCCGAGTCGCGGGTTTACCCGCGGATCGCCCCGGGGAAGCGCGCCGGGTCGGGGGTGAACCCCGGGAAGATGGCCGACAGGTCGCGTGCGCCGAGGTGGCGCGCCAGGACTTCCGCGAACAGATCGCGAAAGTCCGTGGTCACCGCAACGTCGCGGCCCTCGAACCGGCTGGCCGGATCGAGCCCGGGCCAAGCCCCCAGCACCCGCCCGCCGTTCACCGGTCCGCCCAGGAGGAGCATCGCGGTCGCATGACCGTGGTCGGTTCCCGAGTTGCCGTTCTCACGCACCGTACGGCCGAACTCCGACATGGTGAGCACCACCACGTCGTCCAGCTTCTCCCCCAGATCCTGCGCGAACGCCGTCAGCGTCTGTCCCAACTCGGCGAGCCGCGCGGCGAGCTGTCCTTCGGTCGCCCCCTGGTTCACGTGGGTGTCCCACCCGGTGACGTCCGCGAACGCTACCTGCAGGCCGACGTCGGCTTTGATCAGCTGGGCGATCTCGAGCATCGCCTTGCCGAGCTTGCCGCGGGGGTAGTCGGCGCCGTTCGCCGGTTGATACTGTGTCGGGTCGACCCGTTTCAGCGTCTGCACGGCCTCGAATGCCTCCTGGGAAGATGCCGACAGCAGTCCCGTCGCCGAGCCTGCGTACAGCTCCTCGAACGCGCGGGTGAGGCGGTCGCGGGCGGCGGCCTGTGGCGCCCGCAGGCCGAACGCCTGGAGATCGGCGATGGCGAGGCTCGGCGCCGTGCCCGCGAGGATGCGGGGCAGCTCGGGTCCGAACGCCACGGCGCGGAACGGCGTGTCCTGGTGCTCGCGGTCGTGCTGGCAATAGCGGTTGAGCCAGCCGTCCGGGGTCGCCTTCACGCCGGGCGTGCCGGACTCCATATAGTCCTGCGCGTCGAAGTGGCTGCGCGTCGCGTCGGGGGAGCCGATCGCGTGGATCGCGGCGAGACGCTTCGAGTCCCACAGCGGCTTGAGGGCCGCGAGGCGCGGGTGCAGGCCGAAATAGCCGTCGAGATCGACGACGTCCGATTGGGGCACGGCGATGCGCGGCCGCTCGCGGTAGTACAACGGGTCGCCGTGCGGCACGATCATGTTGAGCCCGTCCACGGCGCCGCGCTGGAAGAGGCAAACCAAGACGGGGCGGCAACAGGCGGCAACGGGCGGCAAGGGTTTGTACGAGCCAAGGGCGGCCCGGGCCAGGAACAGCGGGTCCATGCCGAGGCTGAACAGGGCCACTCCTCCCGACTTCACGAAGACACGTCTCGAGATGGACATCGGTCTCTCCTCCGCCCTATTGTCTTTGAAACTCCGGTCCCCCGATCGCGAGCCCGACCGCCAGGGCGCGCGCCTGCACCGGGTCCGTGATGTCCGACACCTGCTCGGCGATGACCCGTTTCGTGTTCTCCGACATCGTCCCGCCCAGAATCCCGCCATCGATACCGGCGATGAGCTGTACCGGGTTCGCGGTGACGGGAGCGACGGAATCCAGGGTGGCAACGGCACCCGGGAGTCTCCCCGCCGCGAGCGCCACCGCGGCGTTCATGCGATCGAGGACAGCCCCGCTGTTCACCCACGCGTCTTCTCTTTCAGGATAGCCGTCGGGGGCGACGTGGAGGTAGAGCGGCTCGCCGAGGCGCGCCACTACCTGTGCCAGGCGGGGGGTCGTGTCGGGCTCCGCGTCGACCGCCCGCGCCGCGCTCACGACAAATTCGAGCGGTGTCTTGACCTTGGCCCGGATGTTCGCCGCGGCCCAGAAGTCGGGACCGTGAAAGATGGCGCGCAGCACGTCGCGGATGTCGCCGTGCGAGCGCTGCCATGCCGCGACGGCGTCGTCCACGCAGCCGTCCGGCGGATCGTCGTTCACGAACCGTTGGCACAGCTTGCGACTGACGTGATGCATGGTGGCCGGATGGTCGGCGAGCAGCTTGAGGAGGCGGATGGCTTCGTCCATTCCGTGTCCGCGCTCGAACTCGATGCCCAGGACCTGCTTGTCTCCGGTGTCGTGCGCCCAGTCGTGAAACTCGAAATCCGCGCCCTGCTGCGGCCGCCTGATGCTCCAGCCCGTGAAAATGCGTGCCACGTCGATCACGTCGTGCTGGCTATAGCCGCCGTCCACGCCCAGCGTATGGAGCTCGAGCAATTCGCGGGCGTAGTTCTCGTTGATGCCTTTCGGCGCTCGCCTCACCTCCTGGTCCTCTCTCCGCAGAGCGGAGAGGGGGGACCGTGGGAAGGCTCCGGGTGCAATGCTCTGCCAATTGTCCAGGTAGAAGAGCATGGCGGGGCTCTTCGCGGTCGCGATCAGGAGGTCCTCGAACCTTCCCATCGCGTGGGGGCGGATGGTGTGCTCGATGTAGTCGGGCGTGAGAAAGCGGTCCGCGCCCTTGGCGAAGTAGACGTTGAAGTGGTTGGTCCAGAAGTCGACCATCACCTCGTAGAGTTGGCGCTCGGAGAGCGCGGCGCGTACCACGGCGAGCTGCTGCACCTGGGCCGCGAAGCGGCGGCCTCTCATCGCGATGGGGCTGTCGTCGGGCTTGTCGGCCGCGGTGTCCCCCATGCGCTTGCGCTGCTGCCGCGCACGCTGCACCTCGGCGTACAGCCTGGCGAGGTCTCCCCGATCGTACTTCAGGACGTCGAACTCGCGCGCCCGTTTCGCCACGGTCTCATCGTCGATCTTGTCGGGCGCGAGCTGAGCGTCGATCCAGCGGAGCACGCCGCCCGCGGCGACACGCTCGATCTCGCCGGGCCGGGGTCCGTAGGCGAGGCGGTTGAGGGCGTGCAAGGCGGAGTCCCGCGGCGTGGACGGCGCTGCGTGCTGAGCCCCCACTGCCGGCGGCCACGCCACCACGATCGTGAGGAAACGAACGACGCGGGTTTTCATGCGGTTATATTGACGCACCGCCCTGTGGAGAAGTTAAGGTTGTGACGGCGTCCCCGCCCCCGCCCACGCCTCCGCCCCGTTTCATCCCGCACGGCATCCTGCCGCGCCCCAGGAGCGCACGCGCCGGTCCCGACGGCAAGCCGCCGAGCTGGTCCGAGCGGCTCGACGCCCTGAAGTACGTCCCGCCCCTTCTGAAGCTCGTCTACGAGACACATCGCGGCTACACCATCGCCATCCTGGCGCTGCGTACGGTCCGCTCGTTCGTACCGCTGGCCGTCTTGTGGATCGGGAAACTGATCATCGACGGCGTCATCGCCGCCATGGGGATGCGGGCGGCGGGGGCGATCGTGGATTGGTGGTACTTGGGCGGGCTCGTCGGCCTCGAGCTGGGGATCGCGGTAGCGGGGGAAGGGCTGGCCCGTCTCTCCTCGCTGCTCGAGAGCCTGCTGGGCGACCTGTTCTCGAACCGGATCAGCGTGCGGCTGATGGAGCACGCGGCCACGCTCGACATCGCGCAATATGAGGATGCGGAGACGTACGACCACCTCGAGCGGGCGCGCCGCCAGACGGTGGGCCGGATCGGCCTGGTCGCGCTGCTGCTCTCCACGGCCCAGGACCTCGTGACGCTGGCGTCGCTCGCCGCCGTGCTGCTGCTGCAGCTCCCGTGGCTGCTGCTCTTGCTCGCCGTGGCGGTCGTACCGTCGTTTCTGGGAGAAACACACTACGCGGCGCTGGGCTATTCGCTGCTGTTCTCGTGGACGCCGGAACGGCGGCTGCTCGACTATCTCCGCTATGCCGGCGCCTCCGACGAGATGGCGAAAGAGGTGAAGCTGTTCAACCTGTCAAAGTTCCTGGTGGACCGGTACGCCAAGCTGTCCGACGAGTTCTACGACGCGAACAAGCGCCTCGCCATCAGGCGGAACGTCGTGTCCACCGTGTTCGTCACGGTCGGCACGCTGGGGTATTACGGCGCCTACGCCGTGACGATCTATCTCACCGTGCTGGGCCGTTTCACGATCGGCGCGCTGACCTTCCTGGCGGGCTCGTTTCGACAGAGCCGCGATCTGATCCAGCGTATCCTGCTGTCGCTGTCGCAGGTGTTCGAACAGAGCCTGTATCTCTCCGACCTGTTCACGTTCTTCGACGTGGAGCCGCGCGTGACGTCCAGGCCCGGAGCGCGGCCCGTGCCGGTGCCGATCCGGCGGGGATTCGACTTCCAGGACGTGGGGTTCCGCTATCCGGGCTCGGACCGCTGGGCGGTGCGCCATCTCACGTTCACGTTCGCGCCGGAAGAGCGCGTCGCGCTCGTCGGCGAGAACGGCGCGGGGAAGACGACGCTCGTGAAGCTCCTGGCCCGGCTGTACGACCCGGACGAGGGTCGCGTGCTGCTCGACGGCGTGGACTTGCGGGACTACGATCTCGCCAGCCTGCGGCGCAACATCGGCGTGATTTTCCAGGACTTCGTGCGCTACGACTTCGTGCTCAAGGAGAACATCGCAGTGAGCCAGGTCGAGGCACTCGGCGACGAGGTGCGCGTGCGGGAGGCGGCGCGCCGCAGCCTGGCGGACTCCGTCGCCACACGCCTCGAGAAGGGCTACGACCAGATGCTGGGCCGGCGGTTCGACGGCGGCGTGGAGCTGTCGGGAGGCGAGTGGCAGAAGGTCGCGTTGGGGCGCGCTTACATGCGCGATGCCCAGGTTCTGATCCTGGACGAGCCGACCGCGTCGCTGGACGCGCGCGCCGAGTACGAGGTGTTCCTGCGGTTCGCGGAGCTGACGAAGGGGAGGATGGCGGTGCTCATCTCCCACCGCTTCTCGACGGTGCGGATGGCGGACCGGATCCTCGTGTTGCAGGGTGGCGAGCTGATCGACCAGGGGACGCATGAAGAGCTGGTCGCGCGCGGGGGCCTGTACGCCGAGCTGTTCAGCCTGCAGGCGGCGGGCTATCGGTGACGCGGAAGCCACAGCTGCTGCGCGTCGGCTTGAAGCGGGCGCGGGCCGCCGCCGAAGCCGACTTCCCCTTCTCCATCCCGGCCATCCGGACCCTGCCGCCGCTGGACTTGTCGGCGCGCGTCACGTTTTTCGTGGGTGAGAACGGCTCGGGGAAATCCACCCTGCTCGAGGGGCTCGCCGCAGCCGCCAACCTTCCCACGGTCGGGGCGGCCGAGATCGGGCGGGACGGCACGCTCGAGGCGCCGCGACGCCTCGCCGCCCGGCTCCAGCTCACGTGGGCGAAGCGGACCCATCGCGGGTTCTTCCTGCGCGCCGAGGACTTCTTCGGCTTTCAGCGCCGCGTCGCCGCCGAGCGGCGGGAGCTCGAGGAGCGACTCGCGGAGATCGACGTCGCGTACGGTGACCGGTCGCTCTATGCGAAAGGCCTCGCCGCCGGTCCGGTGCGTGCGTCGCTCGGCGATATGGAGCGTCGCTACGGGCGCGACCCGGACGCCCGGTCGCACGGGCAGGCGTTCCTCAATCTGTTCCAGGGCCGGTTCGCGCCCGAAGGCCTGTACCTGCTCGACGAGCCCGAGGCGCCGCTGTCCCCCCAGAACCAGCTCGGGCTGCTCGCGCTGCTGCTCGCGTGGGCGGGTCGCGACGCGCAATTCATCATCGCCACGCACTCACCCATGCTGCTGGCATTTCCCGACGCGGCGATCTACAGCTTCGATCGCGTGCCGATTTCCGCGGTCCGATACGAGGACCTCGAGCACGTGGCGCTGACCCGTGCCTTCCTCAACGATCCCGCGGCGTTTCTGCGCAGACTGCGGGTCTAGCGGCGCTCGAGCGAGGCGACGAACGGCGCGAAGTACTGCTTCCACACGGCGGCCGCCGTGTGGGTCCCGTGCCCTCGCGTCCGCTCGCTCGTGGGAATGAGGACGTACCGGGCGCCTTTCACCGTTGCAACGAGCCGTTCCACGAGCCCCAGCTCGGGTGGGTTGATGAAGTCATCCGCCGAATTGATGGTCAGTACCGGAACGGTGATGCGACCGAGCGCGGGGCTGGGGTCGTAGTCGCGCGAGGCCGCGACCTGGTAGAGCAGGTCGTTGGCGTCGGTTTCGGCGAACCGCGCGTCGATCCAGCGGGAGATGTAGGCGTCGGCGGA
This sequence comes from Gemmatimonadota bacterium, assembly GCA_003222155.1. Lineage (GTDB taxonomy): Bacteria > Gemmatimonadota > Gemmatimonadetes > Gemmatimonadales > GWC2-71-9 > AG41. The sequence continues at coordinate 47,837 of QHUU01000059.1, forward strand.
GTCGCGCGTGGGCCCGAGGCGCTGTTGCACGAGCGGTGCGCTCCCGGCGATGAACAGCAGCTGCAGTGCGGCGCGCAGCCCGCGCGGTTGGGTGGCGTAGTCGCCGTTCTTCCAGTCGGGATCACCCGAGATGTCGTCGATGATCAGCTTGCGCCACATCCGGTTCCGCCCCGCAATCTGGGTCGGCAGGCAGGCGAGCGGCACGAGACCGTCCATGAACTCGGGATGGCGCTCGCCCCAAAGCCAGCTGTGCATGCACCCCATCGACGTGCCCATCACGAGCAGCAGGTGATTCACGTGCAGGCCTTCGGTCACGAGCCGGTACTGCGCCGCCACCATGTCCTCGTAGGCGTAGTGGGGGAAGCGGGCACGCAGCCCGTCGCTCGGCTTGGACGAGCGGCCGTGGCCGATGTTGTCCGGCAGAATGAGGTAGTGCGAGGTCGTGTCGAGCGGCTGACCGGCGCCGTACAGCTCGCCCGCGAACACGGGCGTGAGGAACTGGCTCCCCGATCCGCCCGTCCCGTGGAGGATGAGGACGGCGTTGCGGTGCGGGCGGCCGAGGGTGCGGTAGTGGAGCCGCAGCTCGGACAGCGTCTCCCCGCTCGCGAACCGGAAGTTCCTGATGACGAAGCTGCCGGTGTCTCCCTGTGCCACCGCTGCGAGGAGCAGGAAGAGCGCCGGACTCATACTTTGTAGCGCTCGTGCAGCAGCGCCACGTGGTGGCGCTCGTGGCCCGCGATGATCCAGGCGATCGCGCCCACCGAGACCGCGTTGTCGTTCGCCGTCCCGCGGCGTGCGAGGGCGGCGGCGTCGAGTCCGCGGAACAGGGCGATGGTGGCGCGCCGCACGGCGTCGAGCTCGGCGGCCAGGTCTTTGAGGGAACGTGCGTCGAACTTCCCGGGCGGCACCCAGGCGTTCTCATCGAAGCCGGGGAGCGCGGTGGCATCGGCGCGGGCGAAGCGCAGCGCGCGGTAGGAGAACACGCGCTCGGTGTCGGTCACGTGCCCGATCACCTCCTTGATGCTCCATTTTCCCGGGGCGTAGCGGTGCAGTGCCTTGGCGTCGGACAAACCGGCGAGTAACGCTTGGGTCTCGCGGGCCTGGTTCTCGAGCGTCCGCAGCAGGTCGCCCTCGGGTACCTTGTCGATGTACCTGGCGTAGTACGAAGCGTATTCCGCGGCTGCAGGGCGGGGGATGACCGCGGGAGTCACGCGACCCTCCGGGGCCGCTTTGCGCCACCGGGCTTCCCGGCCGGCGCGGCGGTGCCGCGCACTCGAGCGAGCCTTGCCTGGGCGTCGGGCATCCGCAGGATCAGCTTCTCCAGCTGGTCCAGGTAGCCGGGGTTCTTGAGCGCGGCGCGCAGCTCGGCGAGGTGGGGCTCGAGACGCGCGTACACCATGACGTGCTCCCCGTTGGTGTCGGCGAACATCTGCTCGTCGATCGCGCCGTGGAGCACCAGCGCCGCGGCCATGTTCCAGTACGTCGTGACCATGCGGTACGGCGCGCTGTTCTTGCCGCGATAGATGGTGAGCACCTCGGCGGCGCTGGCGGGATGGAAGTCCGCACGGAACCAGGCGCGGGCCTTGCGCATCACCGCCTCCCGGCGCAGGTCGTAGAGCTTGAGCAGCAGATCGGCGCTTTCGTACGTGGTGGTCACAGGCGGCTCCGGTGATGGACGGTTGTTCGGAAGCTACGCGGACTGCTTTCCGGCGGCGACCCAGGCCCGCCATGTCTCCTCGGCCGGGCCCACGCTCAGCTCGACAAAGTGGGTCTTGACCCGGCGGTCGGCGAAGAAGCGCAGCGCCGCGCGGGTGTCGGCGCTCTTCCGGACACCGAACATCTGGACTTCCACCTAGCTGCCGTTCGGGAATCGCACGGCGCCCAGCTCCACGAGCCCCTCCAGCGTCGCCTCGAGGTCCCCGACGGCGAGCCCCGCTGCCGCGGCGAGCTGCTCGAGCGTCCGCTTCCCGTCGGCCAGCTGCATGACGGCTGCGATGCCGGCGTCGCTTCGCGCCACCGCCACGCGCCCGTGCGGTGATCGCGCGACGAGCAACTGCGTGGGCCGCACGGCCGCCAGCGGGACCTCCGTCCAGGGCTGGAGCAGCCTGGGCAGGACGGCGGGCAGATCGAAAGCCAGCTCCAGCAGCACCGTTCCCTTCACCTTCTCGGGAGCGTGCCGCTCCCGGCTCCCCGTTCCCTCCGTCCGCGTGTCGTCCCGCCAGATGCGGGGGCCTGCCTCGACCAGCATCATCGCTTCTTCGTATCGGAGCAGATCCGCGAGGTATGGAATCGGGGCGCGCGCCGCGCCGACGTGTCCCACGACCAGCCGGGCGACCGCCTGCGCCGTCTCCCGGCTGCCGAGCACGACGCTCGGGAGCAGGAGGTCGAACGCATCCCCTCTGAGGACCGCCTCGGGAGGCCGCCCGGTGATGCGCGCCAGCGCGCGGGAATACTTGAAGAACTGGACGATGCGCTCGTAGTAGAAGTGGCGCGCCAGGAAGCGCGCATAGCGCTCGACGCGGTCGGGATCGGCCAGATGGTACGTCTGCCACGCCGGCGACGCGCGGTAGCGGGCGTCCGCGAGGGCGCGGATCACCCGATCATGCACGGCGCGGTCGCCGGTAGCCCGCGTCACGGGGTGGCGACGGAGCCGCATGGTCGCAGCCGAACCACGGCTGTACGGCCATCGGTCACGATCTTCTGACCCGAGACATTGCGCGCGGCGGTGACCGCGCCGGGGAGCGCGAGATAGTCCACCAGATCGCCGCAGCCGCTCGCCTCCAGGTCGCGCACGATGCGATCACGCTCGCGGTCGATGTGGGGATCGATGCGATGGGTAGCCTGCGGCTCCCAGGGCTTGAAAATCACGCCGACGTCCTTGTTCGCCGCCCCGACCCACAGGAGCGACAGGCTGTCGAGCAGCCACATCCGGATGTGATGGCGGATGCGCACGTTGGGCCCCGGCAGCTCGTACGCCAGATCCTGCGGGCGACCCGCGAAGTATTGCGTGCTCACCGGCGCGCTGATCGCCGGCCGGCTCGCGATGGCCGCCGTCACCTCCTTGGTGATGGCGACCAGCGACGGCTTCTGGGCCCGCACCCAGCCCGCGCTCCGGAACGCGCTGTCGATCTCTGTCGCCGTGCCGAGCAGCAGCACGTTCAGGGGATCGCCCAGCACCGTGCCGGCGCGATTCTCGGTGCGCGGCACGAACACCGGCAGCGCCGGGAGCTCGACCAGCTCGCGGCGTTGGGCTACGGGATCGCAGAACGGGTCCTGCGGCACGGCGAGCGACTCCGTCAGCCGGATGCCGCCGATCTCGCCCGCCAGGATCCGCACCGGTGGCCCCCGGCGGACCAGCGAATAGCCGCCGAGCAGGGCGACCGGAATGGCGGCGAGGTCGGCCGCCGCCGCCACGCCCGCCGGCACCAGTTTCTTCCCGACGCCCACGACGGACGTCCTGCCGCTCGACACCAGCCCGGAATCGCTGACTGCGTTGGGCTTGGCGTATTCGAGCGTGTCGAGGACGCCGCTCATGGCGAGCCAGTGCCCAGGGCGCACCTCCAGAGAGTCGAACGCGAGCCCCAGCTTACCGTGGCGGCCGAAGCGCCCGCCTCCTTTCGAGACGACCACCCGCCCCTTGGCGCGCAGGTAGGGCGGTACCACCACGCACGAGTCCAGGGCCAGAGCCCCCATGGTCTGCACCAGCACCGGCGTCCCCACCGTATCACGGCCACTGGTGATCGACTCGAGAAAGCGGATCGGAATGCGCGTGCCTGCGGCGATCAACACGTCGCCGCCCACGAGCGCCAGCAGCAGCGTCACGGTCGCCCTCACACGACCTTCCTGATTCGCTCGACACTGCGAAACAGCGCATCCGGTGTGAGCGACGGCGAGAATGCGTCGAACGTGACGGCGCGGGCCCGAGGACAGCGGCGCACGGCATGTGCCAGGAAGTCGAGCATCGCATCCGACGGCTCCGCCGGCGCGATCCAGGGCCCGCGCAGGTCGCGGTCCTCTTCCACGCCGGCGACGTGCAGCTCCACCACGTGGTCGAGCGGGAATTCGGCGAGCCAGGCCTCCGGGTTGCGGTCGTGATAGTGGGCCTCGAGCCAGACGTGCGGCAGGTCGAGCAGGAAGCCCGCCCCGGTCGCCTCGAAGAAGCGCCGCAGCCAGAGCGGCTCCGGCAGCTGGCTCGCCGCTACGTCGAAGAAGCCGGGAATGTTCTCCATGACGAGTGGCTGGTCCAGGCGAGCCTTGAGCGCGGTCGCGTTACGCACGAACCGGTCGAGGAACTCTTCGGTGTAGAGCGGCGGGAAGACATAGTTGAGATTGTACGCGCCGTCCGCGGTGTGGAGACACTGGAAGTGCTCCGCCACCCAGGGCGAGCGGTACAGCTCCGCCAGCGCTCGCGCCCGCGCGATCGACCGCTCGTCGAGTGGCTCGGACAGCTGGCCCAGGTAGTCGTGGAGCAGCAGCGTGTAGCGCTCGCGGATCGCCGGCCACCACGGGTCCGTCGCCGCCGGCGGATCCGCCATCGCCAGATGGTCGATCCCCTCCGCCTGCGCCAGCTCCGCCCCCAGGTGCGGGTTGTAGAACGCGCCCACCATCAACCGGTTCGTCATCCGTCGTCGGCTGCCAGTAACCCCTGCTCGGCGAGTTGGTCACACAATACCTTGACCTGCGCCGCGATCATCGGCGGCCCGCCGTGGTCCGTCCACTCGGCGGCGATCGCTTCGTAGCTCTTGGCGCCGTCCAGCTGGTCGACGACATGGCGCTCCCGAACGCCCCAGCCCGCAGCGAGGGCGCGGGCGCGCTCGGTGGCGCGCGGCGGACGGAACACGTCGCCCACCACGGCGTCGACGGCGGCAGCTTCGTCGGGCGTGAGCCCGAGGTCGGCCGCTGCGAGGTTCTGGTCCACCTGAGCCGCGGTCCGCGCTCCCGCGAGCACGATCGAGACCCCCGGGCGCTGCAATACCCACGCCAGGGCCAGGGCGGCGAGCGACGTGGCGCGGCGACGGGCGAGGGGCTCGAGCCGCTCGATCGCGGCGCGGCGCCGGGCGAACTCGCGGCCCTTGAACCAGTAAAGTCCAGCGCGGTGGTCGCCCGCCGGAAACTGCGGGGGTGCCGTGTACTTGCCCGTCAGCAGGCCGGCGGCGAGTGGCCGATAGGCGAGGAAGGCCAGCCCGCGTTCGCGGCACAGCGGGAGCTCGCGTTGCTCCACGTCGCGATCGAACAGGTTGTAGGGTCCCTGGTACGCGACGAGGGGCACGAGCTCGAGCGCACGGGCGAGCTGGAGGTGCGTGGCGTTGCACAGCCCGATCGCGAGCGCCTTGCCCGCCTCCTGCAGCCGGTACAGCTCGTCGAGGCGCCACTCCCAGCGCTCGATCGCCTCGTGCAGCTGCACGAGGTCTACGTAGTCGGTTCGCAGACGGCGCAGCGACGCTTCGAGCGAGGTGCGCGGGTCATCGCGCGGTCCGACCTTGGTGGCGATGGCGACGCGGTCACGATCCGCGCGGAGTGCCCGCCCGAGCAGCGCCTCCGAAGCGCCGTCGCCGTAGGCCGGGGCCGTATCGAAACACGTGACGCCGCGCTCCACGGCCCGCGCCACGGCTGCGAAGCGGTCGCGCTCGTCGGTGGCGGCGCCCCAGGCCGCGCCCCCTACCGCCCAGGCTCCGAACCCGAGGCGTGGCTCGGAGGTCCGGAAACGCGGAGGGGGCCCGACGTCAGGCCGGGCCCCCGGGCGCATCAGAGCCGCTCCCTCAGGAGTGGCAGGTGGGTACCAGCTCGGCCGTCTCGACGATCTCGGGACGATGACAGCTGGGCACGAGTTCCTGCATTTCGACGATCTGCATCGCTTCCTCCTTACGGATGAGCCAGGCAAAACAGCTAGTCGATGAATCCTATGGGTTGCCGCCACACCCGTCAACCGGTAATTCTCAACGCGCCTATGATCGCGATTCACGTGCTGCTCACCGAGAACCAGCTCGCGGCCGAGTTCGTCGCAGCCTTCGAGGCGCGGAGCCTGCCCGAGAAATTCTTCTACTGGCTGCCGCTGTCGGTGCGGGCGTGGCTCGCCCTGTGCTCGGACGGCGCCTATCGCAATTTCGTGCGCTCGCGCTCGTTGATCGCGCGCACGGCTCCCGAGCTGGCCCGACTCTACCCGGCGGCGCCCCTCGAGGTCCTGAGCCTCGGCGCGGGACAGGGCGACAAGGATCTGCTGCTGCTCGAGGCGCTGCGCGAGCAGGGCGCGCGCAGCGCGTACATTCCGGTGGACACCAGTCAGGCGCTGCTCGAAATGGCGTGCGGCGGCGCGCTGCGCGCCGGCATCGCGGCCCAGGGGATCAAGGCCGACTTTACCAGGCCCGAGCAGCTCCTCTCGCTTGCCGCGGAGCCGGAAGCGCCGCCGCGCCTCGTCCTGCTGCTCGGAAACACCCTCGGCGCGTTCGATCCCATCGCCGCCGCCCGCCAGCTGCGGCAGCTGCTGCGTGCCGACGACGCGCTTCTCGTGGACGGCGAGCTGTACGCCGGCGACGCCACCGTCGCGGGCTACGACAACCCGCTCAACCGCCGGTTCGCATGGGCGCCGCTCCACTCGGTCGGGATCGGCGACGCGGACGGCGCGCTCGTCTTCGAGGCCAGAGACGATCCGCGGCTGCCCGGCCTGCACCTCATCGCGAAGCACTTCAGCGCGACCCGCGCCGTGGAGGCCCGGATGGGGGGGGGCGGCGAAGCGGTGCGCATCGGCCGCGGAGAGCGGCTCGAGATGAATCACTCGTACAAGTACGCCGCCGACACCCTCCTGCGGATTCTCTCCGACGCGGGGCTCGCCGTGCGCTGGCAGGCTGCGAGCGACGACCAGCGGTTCCTCATGGCGCTCGCTTCCCCCGCGTGACGACGCCCCTCGAGGTGCAGGGGCTCGGCTATGAGCTGCCGGGAAAGGGGACAGGGGAAATGAGAAGGGGACGCTTCCTGGTGCACGATGTCTCCTTCACCGTGGGCGCAGGCGAGACGCTCGTGCTGCTCGGGCGCAGCGGCTCCGGCAAGACCACGACCCTGAAGCTCATCAATCGTCTGCTCGAGCCGTCCGCCGGCGAGGTGCGCATCGCTGGAGCGCGCGCACGCGATCTGGCGGCGACGCGTTTGCGACGCCGCATCGGGTACGTCATCCAGGAGGTGGGGTTGTTCCCGCACTTCACGGTGGCACGGAACGTGGGGCTGGTGCCGCGGCTCGAGGGATGGGAGCCGCGGCGCATCGCGGAACGGGTGCGCGAGCTCCTGGCGGTCGTGGGCCTGGACCCCGACACCTTCGCCTTGCGCTATCCGCATCAGCTCTCGGGCGGGCAGCGCCAGCGCGTGGGTGTGGCACGCGCCCTCGCAGCCGACCCGCCCCTGCTCCTGCTGGACGAGCCGTTCGGCGCGCTGGACCCGATTACGCGCGTGGAGCTGCAGCGCGAGTTTCAAGCCCTGAAGCAGCGCCTCGGCCAGGCGATGGTGTTCGTCACGCACGACGTGCGCGAAGGGCTGATGCTCGCGACCCGGATCGGTCTCATGCAGCAGGGAGGGCTCGTGTTCCTGGGAACGCCGCAGGAGTTCCGCCAGAGCGACCATCCGGAATCCAAAGCGTTCATGGCGGCGGCGTGAGTCTCTGGAGCTTCTACGCCCGCAATTCCGGGGAAGTCCTGGGACTCGTGGGACAGCATGTGTCGCTGGTCGTGAGCTCCACCGCCATCGCGATCGTCCTGGGGGTGCCGGTCGGCATCGTGCTCACGCGGCGGCCCGCCTGGCGGGCGCCGGTGCTGGGACTCGCCAACGTGTTCCAGACGATCCCGAGCCTCGCCCTGTTCGGGTTTCTCATCCCGCTTCCCTTCATTGGCGGGATCGGGGCGACGACGGCGATCGTCGCGCTGGTCGTCTACGCGCTGCTCCCGATCGTCCGGAACACCTACACGGGGATCGCCGGCGTGGACCCGGCGGTGCGTGAGGCCGGACGGGGGATGGGGATGACCGACTGGCAGCTCCTCACCCAGGTCGAGCTGCCGCTGGGCTTGGGTGTGATCCTGGCGGGCGTGCGCGTGGCCACGGTGGTGAGCGTGGGGACGGCGACGATCGCGGCCGCCATCGGCGCAGGCGGGCTCGGCGTGTACATCTTCCGCGGCGTTGCGGTGGTGGACGACACCCTGATTCTGGCCGGCGCCCTGCCCGCGGCGCTGATGGCCCTCGCGGCGGACGGCCTGCTGGGCCTGGCCGAGCGACGGTTCGCGTGGCGGGCGAAATGAGTCCTCACCCCCTGTCCCCCTCTCCCGTTGGGAGAGGGGGAACGGCGGGCTGGCCGCGCTGGTCCCTCGGCCTGGTCGCCCTGCTGCTCGGGGGGTGCGCCCACCGCGACCGGATCGTGGTCGGCTCCAAGAACTTCACCGAGTCCGACCTGCTGGGCGAAATCGTGGCGCAGCAGATCGAGCGCCGTACGGGGCTGCCGGTCCAGCGCCGCTTCCACCTGGGCGGCACGTTCGTGTGCCATCAGGCCATCACGGCGGGCCAGATCGATCTCTACGTGGAGTACACGGGGACGGCGTACACCGCCGTCCTGAAGCACGCACCGGTGGCCGTTCCCGACAGCGTCTATCGCTCCGTGGTGCGTGACTACCTGCAGCGCTTCGGGCTCGTCTGGGGCGAACCGCTCGGGTTCAACAACACGTTCGCCATCACCGTGCGGCGCCGCGACGCCACACGCTATGGTCTGAAGCGCATCTCCGACCTGCCGCGCCTGGCGCCCCGTTGGAAGGCGGGATTCGGCTACGAGTTCCTCGAGCGGGCCGACGGCTTCCGGGGGCTCGCGGCCACGTACGGGCTGCGGTTCGCGTCCCCGCCGATTGCGATGGACTTGGGGCTCACGTATCGCGCGCTGGCGCAGGGGAAGGTCGACGTGATCGCCGGGAACTCCACCGACGGCCAGATTCAGGCGCTCGACCTCATGGTGCTGGAAGACGACCGCCACTATTTCCCGCCGTACGAAGCCGCGCCGGTGATCCGACAGGCGACGGTGGCGCGGCATTCGGGCGTCGGCGCGGCCCTCGCGCAGCTCGCGGGCCGCATCTCCGATGCCGAGATGCGGCGGCTCAACGCCCGCGCGGACGTGGCGCACGAGGACATCGCGACCATCGCGCGCGACTGGCTGAAGACCAACCTGCCGTGAAGGCGCGCCTGCAGCTGGTGCTCGCCGCGCTCTGCTTCTCGACCGCGGGCGCGGCCATCAAGTGGTGCGCGTTCGGCGCGTCGCAGATCGCCGCGTTCCGCGCTCTGGTGGCGATGCTCGCGATGCTCGTGCTGATCCCCGAGGCCCGCCACCGATGGAGCTGGCGCGTCGGGCTCGTGGGCGTCGCCTACGCGGCCGCGGGTCTGCTGTTCGTGTTCGCGAACAAGCTGACGACCGCCGCCAGTACGGTATTCCTCCTGGCGACGAACCCGCTCTTCGTGGTCGCGCTGGCGCCGTGGCTCCTGAAGGAGCGCGTGCGAGCGGCGGACCTGGCGTTCATGGGAGTGCTCGCGGTGGGCCTGGCGCTGCTGTTCGTGGGCGGACACCGACACTTTGCTACGGCGCCCGACCCCTTTGTCGGCAACGTGCTGGCCGCGGGGAGCGCGGTGGCGTGGGCGTTCACGGTCACGGGCTACCGCTGGCTCGCGCGTCAGGGCGGCGGCCACGGCCCGATCGCGGCCGCCGCCGCGTGCGGCAACCTGATCGTGTTCCTGCTGTGCCTGCCCGGAGCCTTGCCTCTCGCGGCCGGTCGGGGCACCGACTGGCTGATCGTGATCTACCTCGGCGTGTTCCAGCTCGGCCTCGCCTACGTGTTCCTGTCGCGCGCCATCACGCGAGTGCCCGCGCTCGAGGCCTCGCTGTTCCTGCTGGTCGAGCCGGTGCTGAGCCCCGTGTGGGCCTGGCTCGCGCACGGTGAGACGCCGGGGCCACTGGCAGCGATCGGGGGCGCCGTCATCCTGACGGCGACGGCGCTCAAGTCGTGGCGCGACACGGCGGTGGTGACCGCGTGAGCGACCGGATCATCCGCACCTATTTCGCCATCACGGGACTGTTCAACCTGGCGATGTCGCTCATCTGGGGGATCGATACGCTGTTCAAGCTGGGCGCCGGGCTCGACATTCAGCAGGTGCTCTTGACCAACGCCGCGTTCACGCTCGGCTCGATGGTGTTCGAGATTCCGACGGGCGTCGTAGCGGACACCGTGGGGCGACGCGTGTCGCTGCTGTTGTGTCTCGTCACGCTGTTCGCCACGACATTGTTGTACGTCGCCTGCGCATGGCGCGGGTGGGGGTTCGGGGGGTTCATGTGGATCTCGGTGCTGCTCGGGCTGGGGTACACGTTCTACACGGGCGCCGTGGATGCCTGGCTCGTGGACGCCCTCAAGTCCACGGGCTTTACGGGCCCGCTGGAGCCCGTGTTCGCCCGGGGCCAGATGTACTTCGGGGCCGCGATGCTGGTCGGCACGATCGGCGGCGGCTTGCTGGGCGACATCCGTCTTTACATCCCGTACCTGGTGCGGGCCGGTCTCGTCGTGCCGCTCTTCCTGCTGGCGTGGTTCCGCATGCCGGAGCTGGGATTCACGCCACGGGCACTGGAGCTCCGCCGCGTGGGGCCCGAGCTGCGGCGCGTCTTGGTGGAGGGCTTGAGGTACGGACTGCGCAACCCCGTCATCCGGCCCGTGATGCTGGCGTCGCTCGTCGCCATGAGCTTCATGATCTTCGGTTTCTACAGCTGGCAGCGCTACTTCCTCGATCTGCTGGGGCGCGACCTCGTATGGGTGGACGGGGTGATCAGCGCGCTGGTCGGACTGAGCCTCATCGTGGGCAACGCGCTCGTCGCGCCGGTCTCCCGCGTCGTCCGGACGCGGACCGGAGTGCTCATGCTCTCGACCGGGGCCCAGGCCGTGCTCGCGGTGGCCTGTGGCCTGCTCACGAACTTCTTCGCCGTCGTATCGCTGTATCTGCTGTACGGCGTGGCCGTCGGGCTCGCCCTGCCCGTGAAGCAGGCCTATCTGAACGCGCACATCCCGTCGGCCCAGCGGGCGACGATCATCTCGCTCGACTCGATGTTCGCGAGCAGCGGCGGCGTGCTGGGACAGACGGCGTGGGGCTGGGTGGCGCGGACGCGATCCATCGGCGCGGCGTGGGCGGGGAGCGGGGTGACGCTGCTGCTGGGTATCCCGCTGTACTGGCTGGCGCGGCGGAGGGACCGTCATCTGGACGCGATGGGCTAGACGCCGAGACGCCGGGGTAGACGCCTAGACGCCGAGACGCCTAGCGGGTGTCAGCGTTAAGGGGTCAGGACTCTCCTGACCGCTCATACCTCAGCGCCGCTAGGCGTCTGTGCGTCTCGGCGTCTAGTCTTTCGTGCTGTCTTTCTTCTGGTCCTGATGCACGTCCTTGCGGTCCTGCCTCAAGTCCCTGCGATCCCGGCGTGCGTCGCGCGCGTCGTGGCGCCGATCGCGACGATCCTGCCGCAGATCCCGCGCGTCGCGCCGCGCGTCGGTCGTGTCGCCGTGCCTCAGGTCCTGCCGCACGTCCCGGCGATCCTGGCGGATGTCTCTGGTGTCGTGGCGGATGTCCTTGCGGTCGCCGCGCAGCTCGCGGCGGTCGTGGCGGACTTCCTTGCGGTCCTGCTTCACCGCGCCCGAGTCCTGGGCGGAGAGCACTCGAGGGGCGCTCACGGCGAGCGCCAGCACGGCGAAGACGGCGAATAGACGTCGCATACAGGTGGTCCCGGTTAAGGTCGGAAATAAGACCCGGGCATCGGGCCAAGCGTTAACAACGTGATGCCGATCACACGGTACACGCGAGCGTTGCTTGAACTTGGGCAAGTTGCTCCGTTGGAGGCCGTGTAGATTCCAGCCCCTATGCCCGCCGCTCGCGCGCACGTCGCCGTCATTTTCTTCACGGTCTTGATCGATCTCATCGGCTTCGGGATCATCATTCCGATCCTCCCCTACTACGCGCAGCGGTTGGGGGCGAGCGGTTTTGGGCTGGGTGCGCTGCTCGGGGTGTTCTCGGCCATGCAGTTCGTGGCGACGGCGTTCCTGGGTCGCACGTCGGACCGCGTGGGACGCCGCCCGATCCTCCTCACGACCATGCTGGTCAACGCCCTCGGCTACGTGCTGTTCGCGGCCGCGCACTCCTACGCGGTGCTGTTCATCGCGCGCGTCGTCTCGGGATTCGCGGGCGGCAACATCTCGGCGGCGCAGGCCTACATGGCCGACATCACGACGCCGGCGGAGCGGTCGCGCGGGATGGGCATGATCGGCGCCGCCTTCGGACTCGGCTTCATCATCGGTCCCGCGCTCGGCGGACTGTCGGCGCACTACCTCGGGCCGGCGGCGCCCGGACTCGTGGCGGCAGCCCTGTCGCTCGCCAACTTCGCGTCCGCGTACTTGGTGCTCCCCGAATCGCTCAAGGCGGAGCACCGCGCCGAGCGGGAGCTCTGGGACCTCTCGCACATCGGCGACGCGATCCGGCACCCGCGGCTCGCGCCCCTCATGATGGCGTGGGCGCTCGCGCCCTTCGCGTTCTCCGGCTACACGGTCGCGATTCCCTTATGGGCGGGCGTGACCTTCGGTTGGCGCGAGCAGCAACTCGGGTGGTTCTTCACGGTCATCGGGGTGACGGCCGCGATCGTGCAGGGATACGCGTTCGGCAAGCTCGCGCTCCGGTTCGGCGATCGCCGGCTCCTGATCGTGGGCGGGTTCGGTATGGCGGCGACCATCGCGCTGGTTCCGGCGCTGCACTCCAGCGCTGCGCTGTACGCCTGGACAGCGGCGCTGGCGTTCTCGAACAGCATCTTCGGGCCCGCCGCGACCGGGCTGGTCTCCGTGTTCGCCGATCCCACGGAGCAGGGGACCGTGCTCGGCGCCGCGCAGGCCCTGGCGGCCCTGGGTCGCCTGCTCGGGCCGCTCGTGATGGGAGCAGTGTACGACGTGTCGCACCCGGCGGCGTTCCTGGTGGCGGGAGCGGTGATGGCGCTGGGAGGCTTCGTCACGCTGCGGGTGCCGAAGAGCGAACAGGACCGCGTGGCAAGGGCGCAGGCCATCAACACCTAGACGCACAGACGCACAGCGGTGAACAGGTTGAGTGAACAGGGTTTCCAGTTCACCTCCTACTGTTCTCCCCTGTGCGTCTGCGCGTCTAGCCCATGCCTAGCCTAGCTCCTGTCTCCCGCCTCATATTCTCCTGACCCCCTGCAGGAGTAGCATGCGCCTATGCGCGTGTACAAGACGCCGGAGATCCGCAACGTCGCGGTCGTCGGCCACGGCGCGAGCGGCAAGACCTCCCTCGTCGATGCCCTCGCGTTCGTGGCCGGCACGAACAAGCGTCACGGGTCCGTGAAAGACGGAACCGCCCTCACCGATTACACGCCCGACGAAATCGAACGCAAGTACTCGATCAACCTCGCCCTCGCCGTGGCGGAGTGGCTCGACACCAAGCTCAACCTCATCGACACGCCGGGCTACCTCGATTTCACGGGCGAGGCGCTGGCGGGCGTCCACGCCGCCGACGGAGCCGTGGTCGTGCTCTCCGCCACCGGCGGCGTGGAGGTGGGCACGGAAAAGGTGTGGGACTACTGCGAGACGCGCGGCATCCCGCGGCTGTTCTTCGTGTCCCTGATGGACAAGGAGCACGCCGACTTCGAGCGGGTCTACGCTCAGGTCAAGGAGCGGCTGACGCCGAAGGTGATCCCGGTGGAGATCCCCGTGGGCGAAGGCCCCGACTTCCACGGGATCATCAACCTCTTCTCGAAGAAGTGCCACATGTACAGGAAGGGGACGAAGGCCGGCGAGTACGAGGAAGTGGACGTACCACCGGAGTATCAGGCGCGGTTCGAGCGCTACTCCAAGGAGCTGATCGAGCGCATCGCCGAGACGGACGACACCCTGCTGGAGCGTTACCTCGGGGGTGAGGAGATCGGCCGGGACGAGGCGATCGCCGCCATGAAGGCCGGTATGGCGAAGGGCGAGCTGTTCCCCCTGTTCTGCGGGGCCGCCGAGCTCACGTACGGCATGCGCGCGCTGCTCGCGAAGATGGTGGAGCTGCTCCCCGGGCCGCACGAGCGGCCGCCCGTCGACGCACAGCAGTGGGGGAGCGCGGAGCGTGTGACGCTCCGGGCCGAGGACGGAGGGCCGTTCGTGGCACAGGTGTTCAAGACGATCTCCGAGCCGCACGTGGGCGACGTGACGTTCTTCCGGGTGTATTCCGGGACCGTGAAGAACGGCCAGGACGTCTACAACGCCCCCCGGGAGGCGGTGGAGAAGCTCAACCACCTGTGCGTCACGGTCGGCAAGGACCGCTTCGAGATCCCCGAGCTGCACGCGGGCGACATCGGCGCGGTCGCGAAGCTGCGCGACACGCATACCAACGACACGCTGTCCACCAAGGACCATGCGATCGTGCTGCCCAAGATCCCGTTCCCCGAGCCGGTGATCACCGAAGCCATCGACGTGAAGCAGCGAGGGGAGGAGGAAAAGCTCTCGAACGGCCTGCACAAGCTCCATGAGGAGGACCCGACGTTCCAGCACGAGTACTCGGGCGAGCTGGGGCAAACGCTGATCCGCGGGCTGGGGGAGCGGCACCTGGAGATCATCGTGGGGCGGCTGGCGCGCAAATTCGGCGTGCACGCGCTGATCGGGCGGCCCAAGATCGCCTACCGCGAGACCTTCCGCGCCAGGGCCGAAGGCCAGGGGAAGCACAAGAAGCAGACCGGCGGGCGCGGCCAGTACGGGGACTGCTGGATCCGCATCGCGCCGCTGCCGCGCGGGTCGGGCTTCCAGTTCGTGGACCAGATCGTGGGCGGGGTGATCCCGCGCCAGTACATTCCCGCCGTGGAGCGCGGCGTCCAGGAGGCGGCGGTGCGGGGGCCGGTGGCCGGCTATCCGGTGGTGGACTTCAAGGTCGAGCTGTACGACGGCTCCTACCACGACGTCGATTCGAACGAAATGTCGTTCAAGATGGCCGGCATCCTGGCGTTCCGGAACGTGAGCCCGAACTGCAAACCGGTGCTGCTCGAGCCGATCCTGGAGCTCGAGGTGTGGACGCCGGACGAGTATCAGGGAGCGGTGATGGGCGATCTCTCGTCGCGGCGCGGTCAGATTCTCGGCACCGAGCCGGACGGGCGGCAGGTGAAGATCAAGGCGCTGGTCCCCGAAGCCGAGCTCGACCGCTACGCCACGACGCTGCACTCGATCACGCACGGCCGCGGGACGTATCGCTCGAAGTTCCACGTCTACCAGGAAGTCCCGCCCGATGCGGCGCAGAAGGTCGCGGAGGTGCGCAAAAAAGAGCTGGAGGAGGCGAAGGCATGAGAATCTCGTGCCTGTGTGTCGCCCTCGCGGCCACGGGCTGCGTGCGGCCCGATAAGGTGCCTGCAACATCTGACACGACCGCCACGCGCCCGGAGTCCACAGCCGCAGTCGCGCCAGCGGCGACGCCACCGGCTCCGGCACCAGCGCCGACGCCGCCGACGCCGACCGCCACGAAGGTCGCCACGGTGCAGGGCTTCCTCGCGCCGGAATCGGTGTTGCACGACAGCGCGCAGGACATCTACTTCGTCTCCAACATCAACGGCAGCCCCATGGCGAGGGACAACAACGGCTTCATCAGCCGGGTACGGCCGGACGGGGCGGTCGAGAACCTCAAGTTCATCGAGGGCGGGCGCAGCGGCGTCACCCTCAACGCCCCGAAGGGGCTGGCCCTCGAGGGCGACACGCTATGGGTCGCTGATATCGATGCGCTACGGGCGTTCGACGCGAAGACGGGCGCTCCCATCGACACCGTGAGTTTGAGCAAGCTCGGGGCGGTGTTCTTGAATGACATCGCGGTCGGCCTCACCGGCGCGCTGTACATCACCGACACCGGGATCCGGTTCGACGACGTGGGCAACGTGTTGCACCCGGGGCCGGATCGCATCTTCCGCGTGGGACCGGACCGGGCAGTGACCCAGGCCATCCGCGGCGACACCCTGGGTCGCCCCAACGGGATCGCCGTGGATCCCGTGGGCAAGCGCTTCATCATCGTCGAGTTCGGGGGACGATACGTGCTCGCCTGGAAGCCCGGGGACAAAGCGCCGAGCGTGGTCGCGAAGGGCCCGGGCGGATTCGATGGGGTCGTCGTCGCGGGGGGCCGGATCATGGTGTCGAGCTGGGCCGATTCCAGCGTGTCGAGCTACGAAACGGGGCAGGAGGTGCGACTGGTCGGCGGCATCCCGAGCCCCGCCGATATCGGCTACGACGCGAAGCGGAATCGCCTGCTGATTCCGGTACTGTCGGGGAATCGCGTAGAGATTTGGCAGCTGCCCTAGCCGCCGACTCACGCACCCGTCTTCGTGTCGCGTGGGCGCAACAGGACGGCGATGCGGTCCAGTGGGCGCCACCCTTCCCGCGAGGTGTAAATCTTGCTATCACTCACTGCAGAGCCGCGTTCTCGAGGTGAGGTGTCCGGTGTTCGACGTCGGCGGCAGCGGTCGGCAAGAAATCCGAATCGTCATGGCAGACGATCACGCCGTCGTGCGCGCCGGACTCCGGGCGCTGCTAGAGAAGCAGCCGGGCTTCGTCGTGGTGGGCGAGGCCCAGACTGGCGGCGAGGCGGTCGCCCTGACCGCCTCAGTGCGTCCCCACGTGGTCCTGATGGATCTCGCCATGCCCGGGGAAGGCGGCATCGACGCCACGCGTCGCATCACCATGCTCGGCTTGGGGACCAAGGTCCTGGTGATCACCGCGCTGCCCCAGGAGCAGCAGTTGTGCGACGCGCTCGAAGCGGGCGCCAGCGGGTTCTTGCGGAAGGACGCGTCGGTGGAAGAGCTGTCGCGCGCGATCCGCACCGTAGCGGGCGACCGGCTCTTTCTCGACGAGGACGCGGCCCGTCTGGTGGTGCTGCAGCGCTATCGCAAGACGGGCCAGATCGACGACGAAAAAGCGGCGGCGGAACGGCTGAGCCGTCGCGAGCGCGAAGTCCTCGCCTTGCTCGCCCTGGGACACAGCTCCAAGGAAATCGGCCAGAAACTGTCTCTCAGCCCGAAAACGGTGGACGAGTACCGTGCGCGTCTGAAGGATCGCCTCGGACTGACGCGCCGGCCGGAGCTGGTGCGGTTTGCGCTGCGTACGGGGCTGCTCGTCGAGCCCGCGGGGCCCGTCACTCCCAACCTTCCGTCTTCACCTCCGCGAGCACCGACTCCAGGGGGTTGAGCTCCAGCTCCATCGGCTGCGCCGGCAGCTGGAGCGTTGCCTCGGTCAGCGGTCCGCGCACGTTCACCCGCACGTAGGCGTGGCCGCCACCGGCGAGCTCGATGCGGAGCGGTACCGGCATCACGAAGTCCCTGGGCACGTCCTCCTGGCGGATCCGGATGCGCAACGCATACTGGTGCTCGGGCGTCGGGTCGGCGTGCCACGACAAGACGTAGGTCGGAATCGCCGTCCCGTTCACCCACTCGTCGAAGAACCAGTCCATCGGCAGATCGATATGCCGCTCCACGACGCGCTGGAAATCGCGCGTGGTCGCCCGGCGGCCACGGTACTCCTGGTAGAAGTCCTGCATCATGGCCGAGAAGGCGTCCTCTTTCATGGTGCGGAAATCGAGCATGAGGTTGCGCAGCATCTGGATCACCCACGCACCCTTCTCGTAGACCATCACCTGGTAGTCGCGGGGATGGATCTCCGCCACGCGCCCGCCCAGCCCGGTCGGCAGCACGTCGCCCCGCATGGCCCGGATGTCGCGGCGCCAATCCTTCAGGTGTTTGAAGAACTTGTCGTTGTCGTTGAGCACCAGCTGCATGTACCAGAGTCCGGCGAAGTCCGCGAACCCTTCCGAGAGCCACGCGTCTCGATAGGTGGCGGGCTCGACCCCGATGCCCCACCACTGGTGCGCCATCTCGTGCGCCCGGAATATCTCCTGGATGCCGTTTTCCTCGAACGACTGGAAGGTCCACCAGGAGAGGTGGATGAGCCCCGGGAACGCCTGTCCGTGTCCGTAGGGGATCTCGGTCGCATAGTAGCGCTGGAACAGGGGCGGACCGAACACGCGGGTGAAGAACGCCAGACTGTTGGCCACGTCGCCGCCCACGACCTGCTCGGGATCGCGCTGTCCCAAGAGCAGGCTGCGCAGATGGATGTGGGCCTCGCGGTTGAGATGGACGGTCACCGGCGGGATGCGGGGATCGGTGATTTGGAACTCGCTGAAGGGCCCCACGTTGAACGACGCCACGAACGCCGGACGCTCCGTGACCCAGTGCGTCGTCCGCACGTCGCCCTCGACCCGGGATTCGGTCAGACGACCGCTGCTCGCCAGCAGGTATTTGGCCGGCGCGTGGAAGGTCAGATCCATGTCCGCCGCCTGCCCCGAGCCGTACATCGGGGCGCCGTAACGCGGGAACCAGAGACTGGCGGACTTCAGGAAGAACCAGCGATCCATGGCCGGGGGCATCGCCCGCCGCAGCGAGTCGCGCCACCGGCGGGGGAGCGAGTCGGTCCACATCCGCTCGATCTGCTCCATGAGCGAGCCGTATCTGATGAGGTCGCCATGGTAGGCGACGCGCAGCGAACGCGTCTCGCCGGCAGCGAGCGGGGTCGCGAAGCGCACCCACAGCTCCGGGCTGCGCTTGGCCCGGAAGAAGCTGTCCACCGACCCCGTCTCGTCGAGCACGGAGTCGACCTTGAGCTCCTCGTATAGGAGGAACGGCGCCCAGCGAACGCCGTCGCGCCGCGCGGTCACGCGGATCGAGGCCTTCGCCGAGAAATCCAGCTCCTTCCCGAGGGTCGTTTCGACTTGGTAGCGCTCGAGCTTCAACGGATCTGGGCGCTCGACGCCCACGACCACGCTGTCCTGGAGATCTTCGACGCGCGGAAACTGCGAGACGATCTGGACCTTCTGGCCGTTGAGCTTGCCGCCCCGGAGCAGCTCGATCTGCTCCGGCTGCTCGGGATCCACCTGGAACATCAGGTCTTCACCGCGCGCCCGCTTGACATGACCGTAGAAGAAGCCGTTCGCATACCCGTTCAGGAGCCCGCTCATCAGGGTGGAGCTCTCCGACTCGTGCGACCGTCCCTCCAGCAGGCGATCGAGCGCGTCGCCCACGGGACCCGTCGCGTCGCCGCCGACCGCCGCGGGGCCGAAGCTGAGCTGGCGCGTGAGCTCCCATAGCGTGGAATCGGTGAACACCAGGACGGCGGCGGAGATCTCCGTATTCAAGACCGAGTCGCCGAGCACGTGGCTGAGCTGGGCGCGCTCGACCGCCAGCGGCGGCACGAACGAAACCGCGCCGCGACCCACGAACACCGCGCCCACCGTGCGGCCCGCGACCGGGGTCAGGAGGTAGAGCCGGCCCTCGGCGAAACGGAACTGGATGGCATCACGTTGGAGCGTGAGGTTGCGGACGGTGGCGACGCTGTCGCCACGTGGCGCCAGCTTGCGCAGCGCCTCGAACACCGGTTCGTAGCGCTCGGCCGCGGCACCCGCGCCAATGGCCGGTGGGAGTGGCGTCGCCGTGTCCAGTCGCTGGGCGCTCGCCAGCGTCATCAGGCCGCAGGGGCACAGCAGCGCGGCGACGGCGAAACGGCAGGAGAAGGACGTCACGCGGGCTCCGGCGCTGGTCGGAGCAAGAAATGTGGCGCCGCTGCCAGCCTCGTGGCCAGGCGCCGACTGTCGCGTCCCCGCGACAGACGTGACGGGCTATCCGACCAGAATCGGCTCCTGGCGGGCCGGCTGCCGGTACACGTAGCGCCGGCCGGCGTAGTTCCGCAGCACGACCGCGTCATCGGTGAGCGACTCGACGTACTCGGGGAGGAGCGGGATCTTGCCGCCGCCGCCGGGGGCGTCGATCACGAAGTGGGGCACGGCGAGCCCCGAGGTCCAGCCCCGCAGCGCGCGGATGATCTCGAGGCCCTTTTCAACGGTCGTCCGAAAGTGCTCCGCGCCGGCGACTTGGTCGCACATGTAGATGTAATAGGGCCGGACGCGGGCGGCGAGCAGTTTCTGCATCAGGAGCTTCATGACCGCGACGTCGTCGTTCACGCCTTTCAGGAGGACGGTTTGACAGCCGAGCGGGATGCCGGCGTCGGCGAGCCTGCCGAGGGCCTCGACCGCGGCGGGCGTGAGCTCGTCCGGATGGTTGAAGTGCGTGTTGATGTAGAGGGGATGGTACCGCCGCAGGATGCCGCACAGCTCCGGGGTGACGCGCTCCGGGAGATGGCACGGCACGCGGCTCCCGATGCGGATGATCTCGAGATGCGGAATCGCGCGCAGGCGGCGGCACAGCTCGTCGATGCGACGGTCGGAGAGGAGTAATGGGTCGCCGCCCGACATGATCACGTCGCGGATCTCGGAGTGCGCTTCGAGGTAGCGGAACGCCGACTCGAGCTCGCGCATCGAGATCTTCTCGGGATCGCCCACCTTGCGGCGCCGGGTGCAGAACCGGCAATACGATGCGCACACCGGCGACACGAGGAACAGGGCCCGATCGGGATAGCGGTGGGTGATATTCGGGACGGGCGAATGGGCGTCCTCGGCGAGCGAGTCGACCAATCCGTCGCCCACCTCGAGCTCCTGCAGATCGGGCACGTATTGCCGCCAGATCGGGTCGCCGGGGGACTTGATCAGGTCGACCATGGCCGGCGAGATGCGGAACTCGAAGTTGAGCGCGGCCTGCCGCAAGCGCTCGAGGTCCGGGAACTGCTCCGGGCCGAACTTGGCGACGAGCGCGTCCAGCGAGGCGAGGCTCTTCTTACGCAGTAGCTCTTGCCAGGACTGCATGCGTCAGGTCCTTGAGGTAGATCACCAGATCGTCGCCGGCCGCGTAATAGCCCGGGATCTGCGCCACCCGGGCGTAGCCGCGACGCTCGTAGAAGGCGCGCGTGGGCCCGTAGTCGGCGCGGGATGACGTCTCGACGATCACCAGGCGTCCGTCGCCGGCCGTCAGCTCGCGCTCCACCGCGCGGAGCAGCTGCGTGCCGACTCCCTGACCCTGGCGAGCCGGGTCGACGACGATCCAATAGAGGTCGTAGGTCCCGGTGGTCCCCGACGTGGGGCCCCAGCAGGCGTAGCCCACGAGCTCTTCGCCGGAGAACGCTCCGAGGAAACGGTATTCCTCGTCGCCGGCGAGGGCGTCGTCGAGCAGCTCCACCGCGATCGCGACCTCGTCCGGCCGGAACACGCCGGTGGCCGCGGTGAGCCGCTCAAGCCGTGCGCGTTGGGCGCGGCCGACGGGACGGAGCGAGCAGCTCACGCGCCGCCTTGGCCCCCTGCGCGTCGCGCAACGCCACCTCGGCGATGCGGCGCACCAGCTCGGCGTAGTCCCATCCCGCGGCCTTGGCCATGCGCGACAAGCCGGCATCGTCGTTCAAGTCGGGGTTGGGGTTGACCTCGAGGATCCAGACGCGGCCCTGGTCGTCGAGCCGCAGGTCCACGCGGCCGTACCCCTTCCCCTGCATCACGCGCCACGCCGCCTCGGCGACGCGCACCAGCCGGTCGGCGAGCTTCTGGGGGATGTTCGCCGGGCAGACGGGCACGCTCCCCAGGTCGTCGGGCGAGCCGGCTTCCCACTTCCCCGCGTAGGTGAGGATCGGCCACGCCCCCTCGGGCATGCGGCTGAAGTCAATTTCTGAAATCGGCAGCACCCGGCTCCCGACGAACCCGACGTTGAACTCGCGCCCGGCGACGTATTCCTGGACCAGGACCTCGTCGAACTGCTCCGTCATCGCGGCCACGCGGGCGCGCAGGCCTTTGCGGTCGCTCACCACCGAGCCGCGATCCAGCCCCGCGCTCGCGTCCTCCGCGGCCGGCTTGACGATCGCGGGGAGGGGAAAGTCGTCCTCGATCTTGCCTTGTGCGACGGTCCAGCGCGGGATCGGGAGGCCCGCCTGCGCGAGCAGCGCGTTGACGATCGGTTTGCGACGGCAGGAGGCGATGGTCCAGAGGCTCGCGCCCGTCAGCGGGATGCCGGCGAACTCGAGCGTCCCCACGACGTGCTCTTCCCATTCGCTTCGGCCCTGGACGCCTTCGCAGAGGTTGAAGACCAGGTCGGCGCGGCGCGCCACCTGGAACCAGCGCATGTCGTGTCGCACGGGGACCTTGCGGATCTCGTGGCCGGCGCCCATGGCGCCGAAGATCGCGCCGATCTCGTCCACGGCTTTCATCACGCCGCGGACATCCTCGGGCGTCCAGTCCTCGGCGCCGGGGTCGTAGAGGATGACGATCTTCACGCGGACGCCGCCGCCGCATGCAGGGGCGCAGCATGCTGCGCCCCTCCCACCGGGCGCGCGCGCCCTGCGGTGAGCACGTCGCGCCCCGTGAGCCGCTGCCAGGCGACGCGTACCACTTCCTGGATCAGCTCGTCGTAGCCGAAGCCCGCGGCGCGAGCCGCCTTGGGGAAGCAGGAATTCATCGCCGGGTCGGGGATGATGCCCGGGAGCGGGTTGAGCTCGAGGATGTTGGGGACGCCGAACCGGTCGACCCGGACGTCGACGCGGCACCAGTCGCGGCAGCCGAGGGCGTGGTAGGCTTCGAGCGCCGTGCGCTCAATCTCACGATTCAGCCCCGCCGGCACGCGTGCCGGGCATTGGAAGATCGCCAACGGCGCCTCCGGCCGGTCCCACACCCACTTGGCTTCGTAGCCGTATACGGGCGGCGCGCCCTGGGGCAGTGTCGAGAAGTCGAACCCGATCACCGGCAGGCAGTACGCCTCGGGGCCGTTCCCGAGAATCGCGACGGTGAATTCCGGGCCCGGCAGGTACGTCTCGACCAGCACCGGCTCTGCGTATCGCTCGACCAGGAACCGGACGCGCTCCCGCAGCGCCGCCGGGCCGTCGCACAGGTTGTTGCTGAACACGCCCTTGCCCGATCCCTCGGCCACCGGCTTCACGAAGACCGGGAACGGCAGCGCCATCCGGTCCACGTCGTCCGGCGTCTCGAGGCACGCGAACGGCGCGGTGGGAACGCCACGGAAGGCGAGGGTCTCCTTGGTGCGCCCCTTGTGGAGCGAGAGCGCGAGCGTGAGCGGATCGGAGCCGGTGTAGGGGATGCTCAGGTACTCGCAGATCGCCGGGACGAGCGCCTCGCGACTCTGGCCGCGGAATCCTTCGGCCATGTTGAACACCAGATCGGGACGGGAGAGCGCGAGCTTCTGTGGTAAGAACTGATCGGCTTCGAGGCGGATGACGGCGCCGAAGAGACCGAGAGCCTGCTCCACCGCGGTGATGGTGGCGGGGTCGTCCCACTCGGCGTACGCGTCGTTGGCGCCGTCGGGATCCTCGGTGGACGCGGGCTCCGGTTTTTCGTTGTATGCGAGACCGATTCGCATGTGGTCTCGGGTGACCTCCTACAAAAAAGGCCGCGGGTGCGGTCTGTGAGTCGACAAACGAGTTCTCGAATAGAGAATAAGAAAAGCCGGAGCGATGCGCAATAGGCAATTCGGAATTTTTTTTCGGATGACGCGCGTCACACCTTGTGGTACGCGACGCGCGCCGCCTCCTGTCGATCGTCGGCAACGTAGATCTCGAAGTCCGAGAAGAGCGCGGGCGCTTCGCGCTGCAGGACCTGCAAACACGCGACCGCCATGCGTCGGATCTCGAGCTCCGCGCCCTCGCCCGCGCGCAGCTCGAGCATCGTGCGCCACGCGCGGGCGTTGCCCGACACGACGATCTTCACTTCGGTGGCGTTCGGCAGCACGCTCCGTGCCGCCTCGCGCGCCATCTTGCGACGGTGCACTTTGTCGCTGACCCACTCGTAGCGTTGCATGAGCGCCTCGACGGCGCGCACGTACGCGGCCTGCGCGTCCGCGACCTGCGCCTGCCACTCCGCTTCGAGCTTCGCGTCGCCCAGGATCGCCGGCGGCATCACGAATGCCGCGTGCGATTCGTCCACGTAGCGCTGCGACAGCTGGGAATACCCGAACCCGGCCCGGTGCCGGACCAGCTCGTGCGAGCAGGAGCGCGAGATCCCCTCGATCAGGAGCACGTAGACGGCGTGCTCCAGCACGGAGCCATGTCCCTGCTTCTTGATGTTCTCGAGGTACTCGGCCGTGGACCGGCTCGCCGGGTTGTGTTGGCTCATGTAGCAGACGCGGCCCGCGAACTCGGCGAGCCGCTCGCCGGACGAGGCATCCCCCTGCCATTGCACCCGCAGGTGCGCAGGCTCGAGGAACTCCGGGCGGGCGATGAGAGTGATGAGGGGGGCTCGGAAGATCTCCATAGGGCTAGGGGCTCGGGGCTCGGGAGTCGGGGTCAGGGGATCGCGCCAGCTCGAGCTTCGGCGTGGCCCACGCGGCGGTCCGCTCGATCTCGCGCAAGCGCGCGGCGATGTCGTCGGGAATCGACGCCGCCCCCGGCCCCACCTTCAGGTCCGCGAGCGGCGCCCAGTCGGCCGAGGGGATAATAACACCGGGATTGAAGAGCGAGCGCTCATCGTAGGCTCGCTTGACTCCCCGGAACAGCGCCGCGACCTCGGGCCCGTAGAACCGCTCCAGCAGTCCGGCCCGCAACCGGCCCACGCCGTGCTCGCCGCTCGGTGTGCCGCCCAGAGCGAGCAGCAGCTCGACGGCGTCCCGGTACAGCGCCCCCAGCCCGTCGCTCCAGCCGGGGCGGGTCACGTCCGGGAGCGCGTTCACGTGCACGTGGCCATCGCCGGCGTGGCCGAAGACGGCGACCGGGATGCCGTGCCGCTCGGCCGCGGCCCTGATCCCCCCGACGTATGCGCCCAGCCGCTCCAGGGGCACGCAGCCATCCTCCACCACCTGGAGCGAGCGCTGCGTCTCGGGGAGCCGGGCCAGAGCGGGGCTCGCGAGCCGCCGCACCGCCCACAGCCGCTCCAGCGCCGCCCGGTCCACCGCGGTGGCCACGTGCGCCGTGCTCGCCGCGAGGCCGCGGACCGCATCGCCCACCACGCCCCGTGCCGCCGCCTGGGTCTCGCGCTCGAATTCGACGAGCAGCAGGCTCTCTATCTCCAGGCCCTCCGGCAGGTCGACACCGGCCGGACGAACGCAATCGAGCAGCGTACGATCGAGCAGCTCGACCGCCGAGGGGTTGAGCGCCACGAGGAACGGCACCGCCTCCGTCAGTTGCTCCAGTGTCCGGAACCCGAGCGCCACGCCGGCCACGTCTGGCGGGATTGGCTCGAGCCGCCACTCGACCGCGGTGACGAATGCGAGCGTTCCCTCCGACCCGATCAGCAAGTCCAGCTCGTCCCCGGAGTCGGCGAAGTGATTCAAAGCGTATCCGGCCGAGTTCTTGCGAGTCTTGGGGAAGCGGGCCGCGACGAGCCGCCGCTGGTCGGGTGATAGGACGAACCGCTCCCCACTCCCTTCTCCGCGGACAATGCGGCGGGCCTCGCCCGCTGCATCGATGATCTCGATCGCTTCGACCCAGCGCCGCACGCTCCCGCACCGCACCGAGCGCGGGCCGGCGGCGTTGGTGGCGACCATCCCGCCCGACGTCGCGAACGCCCCGGAGGAGGGGTCGGGCGGCAGCCGCAGGCCGAACGCCCGCGCCGCGTCCGTCACGTCCGCCCAGGTGACGGAGGCGCCCGCCCAGAGCGTCCGTCGCGACCAATCGGGCGCCGTCCAACGGAATCCTTGACTCAAGTCCACGACGACGTCTCGCCCCACGCTCCCGCCGGCCATGCCGCTCCCCGCTCCGCGTGGCACGAGGCGCGTGCCGGTCTCGGCCGCCCAGCGCACCAACCGTTGCAGCGCATCCACGCCGCGCGGGACGGCGACCGCCGCGGGCACGATGCGGTGGATTCCGGCGCCTTCGGAGTAGGCGGCGCGGGTGCGCAGATCGGTGAGCAGGTGGGGCTTCGGTTCCAAGAGCGTGCGGGGTACGCGGTGCGCGGTTGTTCCCGAAAGCTACCGCGTACGGCGCACCGCGCACGGTTCACGCTTGACACCGGCGGAGCCCCGGCGCCATGCTTGACCCGCATGACTGTCGACGCGGCGCCTTCGCGCGCCCAGCTCATCCGCATCGAGACCGACCGGCGACTCGGCCACGAGTGGGACGAGTGGGATGGCAAGCCGCTTCCCGGAAACGGCGATTTCTCGGCCGAGCCCGATCTCTTCTTCCGGTTCGCGGCGCTGACCCTCGCCGCGACCGTGGCGGTCGCCGCGGCCGTGATTTTCCTGCTCGCTCCCCGCCTCGCCGACGTGTGGGCAGGGTTGCCCTTCGTGCTCTGGCTGGCGCTCGCCGGGGCGGCCGTCATCTCGTGGCTGTGGTTCGGCCTGCTGCTGTTCTCCTTTTATGGAAGGGCCCGGCTCCTGCCGGAGGCCTGGCTCGAGCGGGGGCCGTATCTCATCCTGATGAGCGTCACGTCGTACGTCGCCCGGGCCTTCGGGAAGCGGGACTGGGTGGAGCACGCCGGCATCGACGTGTACAATGCCCTGGCCGAGCGGCGGACTCGGACGGTGGGGAAGGGTGAGCTGCTGGTGCTCATCCCGCGCTGCCTGTCCAAGCAGGCGCTGGACGGCGTGCTGACGATCGCCGGGCGCTACGAGGTGCCGGTGTTCGTCGCCACCCGGGGACAGTTGGCGCGGCGCGTGATCCGCGAGCGGCGGCCCCGGGCGGTGGTGGCCGTGGCGTGCGAGCGCGACATGACGACCGGGCTGCGCGACGTGGCCGGCAAGCTCCCCGTGCTCGGCCTGACCATGCGCCTCCCCAACGGACCCTGCCGGGACGCCATGCTCGACCTGGACATGATGGAGCGGTGGGTCAAGAGCTGGGTCGGGTCGTAGCGCCTGCTACCGCGCCGACTGCGGCGTGCCGAGCTTCTGCTTCGCCTTCTCGATCAGGTCCTGCGCCACCTTGTAGCCGGCGTGCTCCGGGGGGGCGATCACTTCGAGATCCCGCTCGGGGCGCGACGGATCGACGCGCGGACGGTACACGGGCTCCACGGTGAGCCGTGTCTGTCCGGGGACCCAGGGGTCGGCCCAACAGCGGATCTTGACCGTCGCCGGCAGATCGGCGACGTCGCGCTCGTGGTGGTAGGAGCGGCGCCGGGTTGGGTCGTACCAGGAGCTCTCCACGTAGCCGTCGCGCAGGTTGACCCGTTCCACTTCCAGGCTCTCCGCCGGCAGCAGGGTCTCGAGCTCCAGCGTCACGCGCTCCGGCCGGGCATTGAGTACCACGACCAGAGCGCGCGGGTCGGGCTTGAAGTCGGGTCGCGTGGTGACGGGCGTGCAGGCGGCGAGCAACAAACAAACGCGGAACGCGGAAGTCGGAACGCGGAACAGCAGGGTAACATCGCTCGCAACGACGCCGACCCTTCTGTTCCGCGTTCCGCGTTCCGCGTTCCGCATTTAGTGTTGGTGCGCCTTCCCCGAGTCCGGATGCTCATGCTCCTCCGCTTCCCCCACCTCGTGATGGTGCCCGGCGGCGCGGTTCTCGATCTCGGCCTTCATCATCTCCGTGGGGACGCCCGCCGCATGCTCGAACACCAGCTTCCCCCCGATCACTCCGGTCCACATCACCGTCACGAGCCCCGCCACGCCGAGCAGCCGCAGGCCCGCTTCTTCGGGAGCGGTGAGCCGCGCGCGGCGGAACAGCTTCCACACGAGTACGACGGTGAAGATGCCCATGGTGGTGAGCGCGAGCGTCTCGTGCGTCTCCATCAGCTCATGGATCGCCTCGCCGTGCGCGATCGCGTCTTCGGCCTCGAGGCCCGCGAGCACCGCTACCCAGCCGCCGATCACACCGGCCCACAGGGTCCACAGCGCCGCGGCCTTGAGCGATTCGCGCTTCGAGAGCCAGGCGCCAAGGTCGAACAGCACGGTCACGAAGAGCAGTGCGGCCGGCAGGTCGTTCACGGCCGCGTGAAAGCGGGGCCAGTCGTAGCCGAGCATTCGGGTCCTCTGGTGTAGGGGGACGGAGGACGAGTGACGGGTCAGAGGCCCAGGTCGACGACCCTGGGCGGATCGACCGCGTAGTCGTAGAAGCCCTTCCCGGTCTTGCGGCCGTTCATGCCCGCCAGCACCATGCGCTTCAGGAGCGGCGGCGGCGCGTAGCGCTGCTCGCGGTACTCGGTGAACATGATCTCGGCGATCTTGTACGTCGTGTCGAGCCCCACGAAATCGAGCAGGGTGAGCGGGCCCATCGGGTAGCCGCAGCCGAGCTGCATCGCCTTGTCGATGTCCGGCACGCTGCCCACGCCGCGCTCCACCGCGCGGATGGCGTCGAGCAGATAGGGGACGAGCAGCAGGTTCACGATGAACCCGGAGTTGTCCTTCGCCGCCACGGGCTCCTTCCCGAGGGACTTGGCGAACGCGAAGGCACGCTGGAATGTGTCCGCCGATGTGGTCACGGTCCGGACGACCTCGACGAGCGGCATCAGCGGCACCGGATTGAAGAAGTGCAGGCCGACGAACCGGTCGGCCCGCCGGGTGGCCGCCGCCATGGCCGCGATGGTGAGACTCGATGTGTTGGAGGCGAAGATCGTGGCCGGAGGGCACAGTCCGTCGAGCTCTTTCCACAGGGCGTTTTTGAGCTCCAGGTCTTCCGTGACCGCCTCCAAGACGATGTCGCATCCCTTCAGGTCCGCGGTCGTCGTGGTGAACCGCAGGCGCTTGAGGCCCGCGTCGCGGTCGGCCGCTGGGAGCTTGCCCTTCTCCACGAACTTGGCGAGCGATTTTTCGATGCCGCCGCGCGCTTTGTCCCAGATCTGCTGCGACACGTCGCGCACGAGGGTGTCGTATCCGGCGGTGGCGGCCACTTGCGCAATGCCGCTGCCCATGAGGCCGGACCCCAATACCCCCACCCGCTTGATGTCACTCATGACGCTCCGGACTAGGGTGTAGCCTGCTACCCTCGGGGCGGCGCCCCGGGGCTCATCAACGAGCGGATCTCGTCGGCGAGGCGGACGAACGCGTTCACGCGCGACCCGGGGAGGGCGTGCTCGGGGCGGATCTCCCCGCGCTCCAGCCGGTCGAGCACCTGCTCCAGCCCGATCTGCACCTGCTCGTATTGGCCCCGATGGGCCCGGAGCGCCGCGACCGCCGCCGCCCCGAGGGCTGCTGCCGGCGCCCAGGCGAACGGTGTGAGTACGGCCATCGCCAGGAACGTCCCCGTTGCGGCGGCGCCCATGCCCAACAGCGCGCCGGCGATGCCGAGGCGCTGCCGCCGCAGATTGGAGACGTCCGCCAGGAGCTGCACGTGGCAGAAGCCGGTCTCGAGCGGCGTCACCTGGCCGGTGACCTCGGCCGCGCGCGCGAGCGCGAAGCGACGCCCCCCAGCGCCGAGTGCGCGCTGGAGCGACGCAAAGGCGCCGACCTTCGGATCCCACGAAATGCGGTCCGGGTATCGCCGCTTCATCTGCAGCAGCTCGTACTGCTCCATCCACGCCCCCAGGGAGCGCTCGACGCTGCCGGCGTCGCCGGGCACGACGCGCTGGGCCGAGAGGCGCTCCGGCCCGGCCAGCCACGCGATCAGGCCGCGCGGCGCGGGCACGAGGCTGCGGGTCCGCTCCTCGAGCAGCGCCTGCCGCAGGTGACGCGTCGGAATGCCAACGTCCTGGCCCAGCGAGAGCAGTTCGGTTTCGGTGAGGCCCTCGCCGATGTCGTGCTCCCCCGCCTGCAGCTCGGCCGCGCGCTGAATGATGCGCTCGAGTGCCTCGCGACCGATGAGCTCGCCCGCCATCGCTAAGCGCCGGCTTCCGTCTTGCGCGGCGGCGCCGGGAGCCCCTCGCCCGATGCCCTCTCCGGCAGCGCCGGCGCGGCCGCCCGCTTGGTCACACTGTCGAAAAATCCGCGGAACAGGTCGAGCGGCAGCGGGAAGATCGTCGTGGAGTTGTTCTCGGAGGCGATCTCCGTGACCGTCTGCAGGTACCGCAGCTGGATGGCCGCCGGCTCGGTGCCGATGATGTGCGCGGCCTGGGCCAGCTTCTCCGACGCCTGGAGCTCGCCCTCGGCGTTGATGACCTTGGCGCGGCGCTCCCGCTCGGCTTCCGCCTGCCGCGCCATCGCGCGCTTCATCTCGGGCGGCAGGTCCACGTCCTTCACCTCGACCGCCGCAACCTCGATCCCCCAGTTCTCGGTGCGCTTGTCGATGATGTTCTTGAGGATGTTGTTGATCTTCTCGCGGTTCATCAGGAGCTCGTCGAGCTCGGTCTCGCCCAAAACGGACCGCAGCGTGGTCTGCGCCAGCTGGCTCGTGGCGTACAGGTAGTTCTCGACGCCGATCACCGCCTTGACCGGATCCTTCACCAGCATGTAGAGAACGGCGTTCACCTTGATCGAGATGTTGTCGCGGGTGATGACGTCCTGGGGCGGGATGTCCATCGCCACCACGCGGAGCGACACCGTCTGTGTCTTGGCGAAGAGCGGCGGCACGTAGATCAGGCCCGGACCCTTGGCGCCCCACGAGCGCCCGAGGAAGAAGTACACGGCCCGCTCGTACTCCCGCAGCACTTTGAGGCCACCGAAGAGATACAGGGCCAGGACGCCGAGCACGGCGGTGATCACGATATCCACGGGGATTCTCCTTCAGGCGGGAAAGGCTTCGACGATCACCGCCGCGCCCTGACCGCCGCCGATGCAGGCGGAGCCGAGTCCGAAGCGCTGCTTGGCCCGTCGCAGCGCGTGGAGCAAATGGATCGTGACGCGCGTGCCGGTCGCGGCGAGCGGGTGGCCGATGGCGATGGCGCCGCCGTGCACGTTCGTCTTGGCGCGGTCCAGCCCCAGCTCCTTCTCCACGGCGAGATACTGCGGCGCGAACGCCTCGTTCACCTCCACCAGGTCCATCTGCTCGAGCTTCATGCCCGCCTTCTGCAGTGCCTTGCGCGCCGCGGGGGCCGGCCCGATCCCCATGTACTTGGGCTCGACCCCCGCCACGGCCCAGGCCACGAGCCGGCCCAGCGGCTTCAACCCGCGCGCCTTGGCGTACGCGTCGGCCGCGATCACGGTGGCCGCCGCGCCGTCCACGATCCCGGAGGCGTTGCCGGCGGTGACGAGCCCATCCTTCTTGAAGTACGGCTTGAGGCCGAGCAACCCCTCGAGCGTCGTAGCCGGCCGCATGTGCTCGTCGGCGCGGTACTCGGTCGGCTCTCCCTTCTTGCCCTTCACCGTCACCGGTACGACCTCGTCCTGGAACACGCATGCGTCCCAGGCCTGCTTGGCGCGCTGCTGCGACCCGAGGGCGACCTCGTCCACTTCCTTCCGGGTCAGCTTGTACTGCTCGGCGAGGCCCTCCGCTGTCTCGGCCATGGAGAGGCCGCATTGCGGGTCCTTGAGCGCTTCCCACAGGAGATCCTCGAGCGGCGCCGGCCCCAGCCGCAAGCCCCAGCGTGCGCCCCGGACCACGTGGGGCGCCTGGCTCATCGATTCGGTGCCGCCGGCGAGCACGGACTGCGCCTCGCCCAGGATGATGAGCTGGGCGCCCTGGGTGATCGCCTCGAACCCCGAGCCGCACAGCCGGTTCACCGTGACGGCGGGGACTTCGATCGGCAGGCCTGCCTTGAGCCCCACGTGACGGGCGCAGTAGATCGCGTCCGCCGACGTCTGCAGAGCGTTGCCGAACACCGTATGGCCGACGTCGCCGACGGGAACGCCCGAGCGCTCGAGGGCGTGCTTCGCCACCACGGCGCCGAGCTCGGTCGCCGACAGGTCTTTAAGCGTGCCGCCGAAGCCGCCGAAGCCGGTGCGCACGCCGGACAGGAAGACGACGTCCGTATTGGAACCCTGGGTCTTCATGGGGGAATGCTCCGCGTGAGACGAGGGGAATATCGGCCCGATCGCGGGGGGGCGGTAGGGCGCGGGGTCCCGATCCTGTGGGAGTCGCGGCTGAAGCCGCGGCTCGGCCCTGCCGCTCAAGCGGCCCGGTCAGGCCCGTTTACGGGCAGACGCCGAGCCGCGAGTTCACTCGCGCCCGCGACGGTGACGCCATGTCCACACGAGATACGCCGGGATCCCGGTCGCGACGATGCCGAGGCCGATCACCGCCTGCACCGGCCGGGCCCAGATGGTGTTCACGACGATCGCCACGGCGGCGGCGATAAACAGCGCCGGCGTGACGGGGTACCCGGGCACGCGGAACGGCCGCGGCGCATCCGGGCGGCGGCGCCGCAGCACGAATATGCTCGCCGCCGCGAGTGCGGCGAACATCCAGCTCGCGAACACGACGTAGGTGAAGAGCTGCTCGAACGTGCCGCTGAGCGCGAGCAGCGTCGCCCACACGGTGCCCGCGGCGACCGCGAGGGCCGGGGTGCCGAAGCGGGGATGGACCTGCGACAACGAGCGGAAGAAGAGGCCGTCCCGCGCCATCGCGAAGTACATGCGCGGGCCCGTGAGCGCGAGCCCGTTGGCCGCGCTGAAGATCGACACGAGGATTACGAGGGTCACGAGCTTGGCTGCCGCGGGGCCGAACAGCGCGTGCACCGCATCGGCGGCGACACGGTCGGAGGCGGCAACCCCGGGTGCGCCGACCGCCCCCACGTAGCCCGCGTTCGCCGTGAGGTAGATCGCCACCAGCGCCGCCGTCCCGAGACCGATCCCGCGCGCGAAGGTGCGCTGGGGATCGGCGGCCTCGCCGGCGGAGTTGGTGACGTCCTGCCAGCCCTCGTACGCCCACAGGACGCCGAGCAGCGCCACGCCGGCTGCCGAGAGCGACGCGGGCGACACGGGGGTCGCGAACACGCGGGTGCCCGAGTGATGGAAGCCGGTGCCCAGCACGAGGCCGGCCACCGCGAGCGCGAGGATCGCGCCCACCTTGAGGGCGGTGCTCCAGTTCTGGACGGAGGCCGCGTACCGCACGCCCCGGATATTAACCGCCGCTACGGCGGCGATCATGGCGACGCCGGCGAGGTTGTGGGCGAGCGGCGTGAGCGGCACCAATTCGCCCAAATAGTTCGCGAACGCCACCGCCAGGGTCGCAGCCGAGCCGGTGTTGATCGCGAGGAACAGGGTCCAGCCGAGCAGGAAGGCGGGAAGGGGACCGAACGCTTCGCGCACATAGGTGTAACTTCCGCCCGCATCCGGTAGCATGCCTCCGAGCTCCCCGAACGTGAGCGCGCCCAGCAGAGCGAGCACGCTTCCCACGACCCACACGACGAGCGCGACTCCCAGGTCGCCTCCCGACTGCCGCAGCACCGATCCCGGGACCGTGAAGATCCCCGACCCGATCGTCGTGCCGACGACGATGAGGACCAGGTCCCGCAGCGTGAGGACGCGGGCGAGCTCCCGCGGGGCGGTCACGGCGGGAGCCGGGTCAAAACAGCCGCCCCAGGTTGGTCGTGATGCCCACGAACACCTGGTCCGGCGTCCCGTCGGTTGCGCCCGCCGCTCCCCCGGCGTCGACCACCGCCCACTCCGCCAGGCGGATCGTCACCGCGCCCAGCACTCCCGCGAGCCGCGAGCCCGCCCCGCCTGGCGTGAATTCGAACAGCTCGACGGCGAGCCCGACATGACCGAACGTCCGCGAGCCGCCCAGCGACACGAACCATTGGGGCGCGCCCGCGCCGACGCCCTGCGGTCCGGCGTTCACGTCGACGTGCACACCCGGCAAATCGGCGCTGACCAGCGCGACGAGGCCGCCGAGGGCTCGTCCCGCTCCCAGCCCGCGGGCCTCGCTGCCCGTGGGTGCCGTCACCGACGGCACCAGCGCCACCGCCGCACGGGGTGACAGGTCTGTGCGCACTTTGAGCGCGGCGCCCAGGTCTCCCACCCCCGAGCCCGCGGACGCGCGAGCATACAAGGGCCCGAACAGTCCGAGCTGCACGTGGCGCGAGAGGCCGACCTTGAAGTTGACGTCCCAGCTCGTCGCGTCGCGCAGCGAGCCGGTGCCGCGCGCCGCGAGGCCCTGCTCGAGCTCGGCGTAGCCGGGGGCCACCGCATAGGCGTGGGTAGCGAAGGTGGGGCGCTCGGGGTTCGCTGCACGGGGAGACTGGGCCACGGCCGGCGCGGCAGCGCCCGTCGCAAGCGCGGCCGCGGCGCCCAGCCACCGCCGCCGCCGGCGGACGCTACAGCGCGCGCCCAATCGCTTGGGCCACATCCGCGGTGGTCGCCGTCCCGCCGATATCCGGCGTCCGCACGCCCGCCGCGAGCGTCTCGGTGACCGCACGCTCGAGGTCGCGCGCCGCCTCGGGATGCCCCAGCTGCTCGAACAGCAACGCCCCCGTGAGCACCGCCGCCATCGGGTTCGCGATCCCCTTGCCCGCGAGCGCGGGTGCCGACCCGTGCACCGGCTCGAACAGGCCGGCCCGGCCGGGGTGGAGATTGGCGCTGGCCGCGAGGCCCAGCCCGCCCACCAGTCCGGCGCCCAGGTCGGAGAGAATGTCGCCGAACAGATTGTTCGTGACGATCACCTGGAAGCGCTCCGGCTCGCGCACCAGCTCCATCGCCAACGCGTCCACGTAGCGGTGCTCCGCCTCTATCCCGGAGAACTCGGCGGCGACGCGTCGGAACGTCTCCTGCCAGATGCGGTGCGCCGGTACGGCGTTGGCCTTGTCGCTCATCGTGACGCGGGTTTTGCCGTGCGCCTTGGCCCACTCGAACGCCGCGCGGATGATGCGCTCGACCCCCGCCGCCGTGTTGACCTCTTCGGCTACGTAGTCGGTCCCGGCGATGCGGCCGCGCCCGAGGTAGACGCCTTCGGTGTTCTCACGAAAAATGACGAAGTCGATGCGCCTGTCCTTACCGGAGAGTGGGCCGCGCAGCGGCGTGAGATCGGGATGGAGCAGGCGCACGGGGCGGAAATTGACGTACAGGTCGAGCTTGAAGCGCAGGCCCAGCAGGATGTCGCGGGCATGCTCGTTCGCCGGAACTCTGGGATCGCCGATCGCGCCGAGCAGGATCGCGTCCACGTCGTCGCGCAGGTGGCGGAACGCCGGCTCGGGGAGCGTCTCCCGCGTCGCGAGGTAATGATCGGCGCCGTAGGGGAGGCGCTCGAGATCGAGCCCGACGCCGTGCTTGGCGGCGGCCCGTTCGATCGGTCCGAGCGCCGCCTCGATCACCTCGGGGCCGATGCCGTCTCCCGCGATCACGGCGACCCGATGGTCGTGTGTCACTCGAAGCCCGTCGCCCGGCCGCAGCTCACGCAGTAGCGCCAGCCCACGTCCACCTCGCCGCCGCAAGCGGGGCAGCGCAGGTCCCCCGAGGGCGGCTGCCCGCACTGGGGACAGAAGTTCACCTTGCGGCTCCCGGGGAGCGTCTCGCCGCAGTAGGGGCACTGGCGGGGCGACTCGCTCTGCTCCGCCAGCTCGAACGCCGCGCCCGCGAGGGGCGCTCTCTCCCCTCCGGTCTCTCCTTCATCACCCTCGTCCTCCCGCTCGGTGGCCTCGGCGGACTCGGGGCTGAGGGGCGGGGGGGGCGGGGCGGGCGGGGGGGGAGCGTACGCGCGATCGCCCCGGAGAAATCGCTCCGCCGCCAGTCGGTTGAGGCTCAGCAGCGCGTCGGGGAACTGCCGAAACAATGCGGTGTCGGGGTTCTTCTCCCCCGCCTCGCGCTCGAGCGCCTCCCGGACCTCCGCCGGCTCGAGCGAGGCGTACCCCCGCTCGCCCGCGAGCAGGCGCAGCACCGCCATCTCGTAGTCCTGGTGCGTGGCGACCTTCAGGGTCGAGCGATTCGAGCGGTATGGGACGAGCCGCTCGTAGACCTCTGCCGCTGGGAACGGCACCGCCAGCCGACCCGGCGCGTCGTCCGCCAGTACGCTCACCAGCCGCTCGAACAGCCGATCCAGATCGTCAGCCACGTGCCCCGTTTCCCTTTCCCGTTTGCCGTCATTTCACGATTACGACCCCCTTCATGAACGGATGCGGGGTGCAGTGATAGGTGTACGTGCCGGCCTTGTCGAAACGATGGACGTACGAGCCGTGCGCCGGAATCACCGGCGATCCGGGCTCCGCGCCGTCGAAGGTCACCGTGTGCTCCACGGGGTCGCGATTCGTCCAACGCACGGCCTGTCCCGCCGAGATGGTGACCGCGTCCTTGCCGTACTTCAGTGCGGCCATGTCGACCTCCGCCGCGACCGTCTCTCCGGCTGCTCCGCGCGCGACCGGCTTGGGCGAGCCATGGAACCACGGGCTGAAGCGCTTCAGGTGGAGCGGGATCGTGAACTCGAAGCCGTACAGCACGTGGCCGGGGCCGAGCGCGGCGTATCCGACGGACGCTCCTTGAATCGTCGCGCTTTGGGCGTTGCTGGCTTGCAGCGAGAAGGTGTGCGGGGATCCCGGGATCAGGAAATCGATCGCGGCGCTCCACGCGGCGCGCCCGGCGGGACTCACGAACGATCCGAGATCGGCGTTGAGCGCGATATACGGCGTCACACGGACGTCGAAGCCGCCGGCGAACGCCGCGGCCCCGGTCCCGGATTCCCCAAGGCGGCGCGACACTGCGCGCGCGGCACCGTGGAATGTGACCGGACCCTGCGTCCAATCAATGCCGAGCTCGCCGTCGACGCTCTTCGCCAGGAAGTTGTACGCCGGCGTGACGGCGACGGCGAGACCGGGGCGTCCTTCGGCACCGTAGACGCGCCACCGGGCGTAGAGCTCGGTCTCGTTGCTCGATTGGGCCGCCGCTCCCGTCCCGACGATCGACTTCGTTGCCAATCGTCCGCCCAGGGTCACATTGTGACCGAACCCAGCGGCGAGGGTGAAGGTGGGGTGATTCTCTACGAAGTGTGACGGGCCTGGGAACACGTAGAAGCGATGGAGGAAGTTGAACTGCACGACCCCGGCGTCCGGAACCCACGTGCCGCCCAGGTTCGGCGGGCGATACAGGAGGGACTGCGCGCCGAGCGGCGCAACAACCACCAGGGTGAGCACAGCGAACCAGGCATGCCTTGTCACAGGGCCTCCATGAAGTGAGACGTGCGGCCTTCCAATCCGCAATCCGCAATCCGAAATCCGCAATTGTCTAGCGCCATTCCTGAACCCACTTGTCGTACAGCACGGGCGTCACCTTTCCCTGCGCCAGCACCTCGATCCCGGACGGATCGCGGTACGCCTTCCGATAGAACACGTGCGTCACGCCCGAGTTGATGATGAGCTTGGCGCACATGACGCAGGGCGAAGCGCTGACGAACACGACCTTGTCGCGCACGCTCCCCGGCGCCTTGACCAGTGCGTTCATCTCGGAGTGAATGCAGCCGCAGCTCCCCGGCACGGCGGAGTCGCACTTGTTCGGCAAGCCCCGGGCGTTGCCGTTGTACCCGATTGCGAGCACGTTCTCGAGCTGCTGATCGGTCACCACCGTCCCCACCTGGAGCCGCACGCAGGTGGAGCGCTTGGCCAGCTCCTCGGCCATGCGCATGTACACCTCGTACAGGGGGATCCGGTCGACCGGCGGCACGGCCGCTCCGTTCGGCAGGAGGTTGAGAGTGTGCGTGTTCGCGGCCACGCCGTCTCTAGCGACGCTCATGCAGCTCCTCGTCGGGGTCGTAGGCCGAGTACCGCCCGCGCGCCCGCTCGTGCGCCAGCCAGGAGTCGAACTCCGACGGCACCAGGCCGTTGGACCGCTCCTGGCGCTCCGCGGCGCGCATCGCGAGCGCGTTGGCGTATTCGTTCTTGGCGTGACCGGCATGACCGCGCACCCAGCGCCACTCGATGGTGTGGCCGGCCGCGGCCTGCACCAGCTTCTGCCACAGCGGGAGGTTCTCGATCGCGCCGCCCTTGCGGCGCCAGCCGCGGGCGATCCATCCCGGTACCCACTCCGTCATTCCCTTGATCAGGTACTCCGAGTCCGACACGTAGACGACACGGGCGCGCTTCCACTGGCGGTGCAGCCACTCGAGCGTCGCGATCGCGCCGGCGAGCGCCATCTTCTGGTTGGTCGTGTCGGGAGAGCACTCGTACAGGTCCCAGCGCGCCACGCTGTCGCCCGCCGGAGCCTCGACGAGCGCGGCGTTCCCCCCCGGGTTGGGGGGCTCCGTTCCGTTGCCGAGGCAGCTCTCGTCCGCGTGCACCAGGACGCGGGTCGCGGGTGCACCGGTCATGTCAGGGTTGGATGACCACCGGGATGTCGGTGTGCCGCAGGATCTCCTCCGCGTGGGACACGACGACGGCGCTGGGCCGGCCGTCGACGTGGCTCATATGGGCGCCGGCGAACAGGGAGTCGCACTGTGTCCGCTTGATGACCTGAGCGACGACCTCGCCCGGCTTTCCGGGCTCGACGTGTGTGACGAATGCCACGCGCTGCATGGACAGCGCCGCTTCGGCCGCGCCCACCACCTGGAGGCCGGCTTCGCGGTCGTCGCTCGCGTGGATGACGTGGATGGTGCTCTCCACCACCGTGGCGAATTGGATGGCGAGCTCCAGTGCTCGCTGACTCGTTTCACGGCCATCGAACGCGACCGCGATGGACCGCATCGACGACGGAACGCCGCCGCACACGATGACGCACCGCTCCGCGATGCGGATCAACGAGATCACGGTGGGCCCCAGGGCGGACCCCTTGGTCGTGACGCCGCGACGCCCGACCAGCACGGCGTCGGCGGTCTTGGCGAGCGCGGCCAGCTCGACGTCCGCGTCGCCCTCGATGGCCGCGGTTTCGACCTTCAACCCCGCCGCGAGGACGCGCTCCCGCGCCCGATCGAGCATGGCGGCGCCGTCCACCCCGTGCTTGCCCTCGCGCACGTACGCCACGATCAGCGTGCTGCGGAACCGCTCTCCCAGCAGCACCGCCTGCTCGAACGCCGCGTCGGCGCGCGGGCTGCCGTCCAGACCCACCAGCAGGCGCGTGAACACGGCTACGGCAGCACCGCGAACGACTCGAGGTCGTGCAGCGGGAACGCCAACAACTCGCCCGTCATCGGCAGCCTGCCCTGGAGCGCCTCATCGCGCGCCACCGTCTCGAGCCGCTCGGCCACGACGACGTATTCCGTGCCGCGCCGTCGCAGCGCCACGCGCCGCCGCTCCCGCACCGCCCGCTCGAGCGCATCGAGTGCGTCGGGCGTGAGGCTCGTGTACTCGGGAATCGTGCTCGTCCCCGGTCGCCGCATCATCGCACCGCGATCCGGCCGGCTCTGCCGGCGACCACTCGGCCGATGACCGCGGCCGCGAGCGTGCCCTCGCGGCCGAGCGCGGCCACGAGCGTATCGGCCCGCTCCGGGGCCACGGCGATCAGCAATCCCCCCGACGTCTGGGCGTCCGCGAGCAGCAGGCGAGTCGTGCGATCCACCCCGTCCGCGAATGTGACGGCGTCGGCGACGCCCTCGACATTGCGCGTCGTGCCCCCGGGGATCGCGCCGCGCTCAGCCGCCTCGCGCGCCCGCGGCAACAGCGGCACGGCAGCCGCGGTGACTTCGGCGGCAACCCCGCTCGCTTCGAGCAGCGTGCGCAGGTGGCCGAGCAGGCCGAAGCCGGTGACATCGGTCGCGGCGTGCACGCTCGTGCCCATGGCCAGCATGGCGCGGGCCGCTCCCGCGTTCAGCGTCGTCATCGCCGCGACGGCTGGCGCCACGTCCTGCTCCGTCAGGAGATCGCGCTTCAGGGCGGTAGTGAGCACCCCGGTGCCGAGCGGCTTCGTGAGCAGCAGCACGTCGCCCGGCTTGGCGCCGCTGTTCCTCACGATCCGATCGGGATGCACTTCTCCGATCGCCACCATGCCGTACTTCGGCTCGGGGTCGTCGACCGAATGGCCGCCGAGCACGAACGCGCCGGCGGCGCGCGCCACCTCGGCGCCGCCGCGCAGCACCTCGCCCAACAGCTCGAACGGCAGCCCCTCGCGCGGCCAGCCCACGAGGTTGAGCGCGAGCAGCGGCGTGGCGCCCATCGCATACACGTCCGAGAACGCGTTGGTCGCGGCGATGCGCCCGAAGTCGTAAGGGTCGTCGACCAGGGGCGTGAAGAAGTCCACCGTCGCCACGATGGCGCGATCGGGCGCCATCTGGAAGACGGCGGCGTCGTCGCGGCTCGAGGCGTCGACCAGGATCCGGGGATCCGTCGCGACCGGCACGTGGCGCAAGACCTGCGCCAACTCGGCGGGGCCGAGTTTGCAGGCTCAGCCAGCGCCGTGCGAGTAGCGCGTCAGCCGGATGGCGGCCACGGAAATGGCAGGCATAGGGTCTACCGAAGATACGCTATCCCAGTCTCCAGGCGAGAATCGCGCCGGCCACCATGTAACGCGCCGTGTCCATGAGGCCGACCACGAGCTCCCGTTTTCGCTCGGCCGCGGAGGTGGCGAGCAGCTGCCA
Source organism: Gemmatimonadota bacterium (assembly GCA_003222155.1). Lineage (GTDB taxonomy): Bacteria > Gemmatimonadota > Gemmatimonadetes > Gemmatimonadales > GWC2-71-9 > AG41. The sequence goes on from QHUU01000059.1 coordinate 87,976, forward strand.
CCGAACCGGATACGCGGCGAGCACGCCGAACAGGAGGAACAGCAGCCACCATCCCCCGCTTCCCAGCGAGTCGAACCACAGCGACGCCAGGAGCGTGACCACCAGCGCCTCGAGCAGCCGCCCCGTGAGAGCCCAGCGGCTGTAACCCCAAACGAAATACCGTCGGCCGACCGACAAGTCCACGCGCTCTCCGATCGGCGGCGCTACGACGAACCATGCCGCGACCGGGAGCCACGCGAAAAAGAGCCGCGTGAGCGTCACTGCTTGGCGCGCTGCCCCGGCGGCACGTACCCAGGGCCGCGCAAGCCACGCCCCGGTCGGGCCGCGGTGAGCTTGCCGTGGTCGAGCACCTTCTGGCCGTTCACGAACACATAGGCGAATCCCACGGACGCCTGGTGCGGCTGCTCGAACGTCGCCTTGTCGGCCACGCTGGCTGGGTCGAACACGGTGATGTCCGCCGCCATGCCCGCCTTCAGAAGACCGCGATCCGAGAGCCCGACGCGTTGCGCCGCGAGCGCGGTCATCTTGCGCACCGCGAACTCGAGCGGGAAGAGCTTCAGGTCGCGCGAGTAGTGGCCCAGGATCCGGGCGAACGTGCCGTAGGCACGGGGGTGAGCCGATTGCGTGCCGAACGGCCCATCGGGCGCCACGCCGCCGAAGTCCGTGTTCACCGCCACCCACCACGTCTTCAGGGCCGTCTGGACGTCGGGCTCACTCATCACCGCGTACACGGCATCGGTACGATGTCCGGTCTCGGCGAGCACGATGTCGAACAGGGTCTCGACCGGATCGCGGCGACGTTGGGCGGCGATCTCGCCGACCGTCTTTCCCTGCAAGTATCGCAACGAATCCTGGAACGTCCCCGTGATCAGCACGCCGTCGCCGCCGCCCGCCTCATAATAGAAGCTCTCCGTCCCCTTGGGCTTGACCATCTCGTCGCGGAGCCGGGCACGGGTCGCCGGCTCGCGCAGCCGCGCGAGCAGCGAGTCCCAACCGCCGCTCTCGGCCCACGACGGAATCGACGCGTCGAGCGCCGTGGCCGCGCGCGTGTAGGGGTACTGATCGGCCGTGACGTCGAGCCCCGCGCCCCGAGCCGAATCGATCCGCGCGATGATGCGGGGCATCTGGCCCCAGCTCTTCCGGCCGGAGACCTTCAAATGGGAAACCTCGGCCGGGATGTCGGCCTCCCGGGCGATCTCGAACAGCTCGTTCAGCGCGTCGTCGATACGCACTCCCTCGTTCCGCATGTGCGACGCGTAGATGCCCCCATGCCGGCGCGCGGCCTTGGCCAGGGCGATCAGCTCGTCGGTCTTGGAGTAGCTCGCCGGCGCGTACTCGAGCGCCGTCCACACCCCCAGCGCCCCCTGTTCCATGAGCGTATCCACGAGAGCCGTCATGCGCTCGAGCTCCGCCGCCGTGGGCGCGCGGTTCGCTTTCCCCACCACCGCGAGGCGCACCTGGGTGGCGCCCACGAACGTGGCGATGTTCAGGGCCGCGCCTTGTTTGGCGAGCTGGGCGAAGTAGCCGTCGAGATCGCGCCAGTCTTCACGATAATGCCACTTCTTCATGGCATCGGAGTCGTCCAGGACGAGCTGATCGGTCAGCGGAGCCACCGACCCCCCCTCGCCCGTCACCTCCGTCGTGACGCCCTGCGTGATCTTCGAGAACACGCGGTTGTCGATGAGCGCGTTGATCTCGGACTGACCCATCATGTCGATGAAGCCCGGCGAGACGACCAGCCCTCGCACGTCGAGCGTCTCGCGCGCCTGGGCCCCGCCCAGGAACCCCACGGCGGCGATGCGGTCGCCCCGCACGGCGACGTCGCCGCGGTACCGCGGATTCCCAGTACCGTCCACGATCCACCCGTTCTTCATGATGAGGTCGTAGGCACCTTTCCCGTTTCCCGTTTCCCCTTTCCCGCAGGCACCGACGAGCAGCACGGCGACCAAACGCAGTCTCACCTTGCCCATGTTCTCCTCAGCGAATCCGGGTGGACGATCCGTCCACGTATCATGACGAAGGCGATGCGCCGGGTCGCGGCGATGTCCGTCCCCGGGTTGGCGTCGAGCACGACGAGATCGGCGACCTTGCCGGGGATGAGCTCACCCAGCGAGTCGGCCCGCAGCAACTCGGCACCCTTGCGCGTGGCGGCAGTGATGGCCTCGACCGGCGTCAAGCCGGCGCCGACCAGCAGGCTCATTTCCTCGTGCAGCGACAGCCCCGGCACGAGCAGCTGGTTTGCGGCGTCGGAGCCGGCGGCGACGAGCCCCCCCGCCCGCTTGAACTCGCGCACGAACTGGTTCTGGCGCGCGCGCGACCGGCGGAACGCCTGCAGGTCGCCCTCGCGCCAGCCGCTGCGCCGCAGCAGGCCCGCGACGTCGCGCACGCTCGTCGCGGCGGAGGGCACGTCCTCCATGCCGGGGCGCGACAGCAGGGTGGGGTTGTCGAGCCGGGAGAGCATCTCGTGCAGCACGAGCGTCGGAACGATGGCGACGTGCGTGGCGGAGAGCCCCCGGGCCACGCGCTCGAGCGCCACGGAGTCGAGCAGCGCCCATCCCGCTTCCTCCAAGGTCCAGCCGCGCAGGAACTGGTCGTGGGCCCGCAGGTAGGGGCCCGGGTTGCGACTCGCCGCCTGCACGACGCCGGCCATGTGCTCGAGTGACGCGACGCCGGCCCGCGCCGCAGTCAGCGCGTCGATCTTGCCGAGGTGCGCCGCCACCGGAAACCGCAGCGTCGACGCCTCGTCAACGAGCGGCGGCAGCAGGTCGGCGGTGACCTTGGTGTAGATCTTGACCAGGTCCGCTCCGGCGACGGCGCGCTGGTCGACCGCTTTGCGCACGTCGGCGCGGGTGCGCACGGCGGTGGCCGCAGGGTAGGTGGGCGGCGCGCCGTCGATCATCGCCCCGGAGGTGAACATGCGCGGGCCCAGCACCGAGCCGAGGTTGAGGTCGTTCTTGAGGGCGATGGACGAGTCGGTACTCGACGCGCCGAGGTCGCGCACCGTGGTGACGCCCCAGGCCAGGTAGCGCTCGGCCGCCCAGCGCTCCACGTGGGCGTGCGCGTCGACCAGCCCCGGCATCACGGTTTTCCCGATCAGGCTCACCGTGCGGGCACCGCGCGGCACGGGGATCTCGTTCACCCGCGCCACGGCCTGGATGTGGCCGTTCCTTACGAGAATCACGGCGTCCTGCACCGGAGCGCGGCCCGAGCCGTCGATCAACGTCCCCCCCTCGAGCGCGATGACACCGTCGCCCGGGGGCTTGCAGCTCGCGAGCGCGACGAGCGTCAGGAGGCCGAGCGGGAGGCGGGCCGGTCGAAATGTCACTTCGGGTCTGACGATGTGTGGTCGTGGAGAATCTGCCAGCGATTGTCCCGCTTCTGGAGCACGAGTGTGAACGGCCCGCTCGCCGTCACGGAATCCCGGCGCAGCAGCTTGAAGCGCGCGGTGCAGAGCGCGAGATCGGGTGCGAGCGGGCGCACCCGTACCTCCTCGAACGCCAAGGAGTCACGGGACTTGCCGGGGGCGAAATAGGTCGTCTGGTAGCGGTCGAACAACTTCCGCCATCCGTACACCACGTGACCGGCGGAGACGTAGCTCGTGAGCGAGTCGTGCGCATAGTCGCTCATGAAGCCCGCGAGATCGCCGCGATTCCAGTCGGACGCGCTGCGGGAGAGCAGCGCCGCGATGTCGCCCTGCGGGTCTCCGCGTGGGGGCGTCGCGCAGGCCGCCAGGATCACCACACACCACACACCGCGCACCGCGTCACCTCCGTGCTGCCGGGGCTGCAACGTAGCGCGGGAGCGTCTCGCGGAGATGGGCCTGACCATCCGAAAGACGCTCCCGCGGTGTGCCGTCGACGTCTGCTAGCGGCGACGCCGTCTCGCCGTCTTCCTCCGTTTCGCCTTGCCGCCGCGCTTGGCCTTGGCGCGCGGCCGCTTCTTCGCGGCCCGCTTCTTCGCCTTGGGTCTCGCCGCCTTCCGCTTGGCAGCTGGCTTCCGCCGCGGCGAACCCATCGGCTCATCCATCATCGGCGCTGGGGTGGGCGGCGTCGGGGGTGCCGGCGGATACAGCGGCTCCATCATCCCTGGGCCGGTCCAGCTGCTCTCCGAAAAATCGGTTGGCTCGAGCATCGGACGATCTCTCCTCTGCTGGTTGTCGGTGGGCGCGTGGCCTATAGCTTACCGCGGGAATGCGGCCACGCAAGTGCGCCGCGCCGGGGCCGCGCCGCGCGGCTCCGGCGCGGAGCGGTCGTGACAAGTTAGCTTGACAAGGCCACTTACGAGCAATTACGTTCGCGCCGCTATGATCGCTCGCCGTCTCTTGGTCAGCGCCGCACTCGCGTGCCCCGGTGTCGCGCGCGCGCAAGCCGTCACAGAAGTCCAGGTCGCTCCGCCCTCGGTGACGATCAAAGTCGGGGAGAAGAGCGGGTTGTTGGCCACCGCGTTCGATCGCGTGGGGAACGTGATTCCCAATGCGCGCGTGATCTGGTCGTCCAACAACGTCGCGGTCGCCAAGGTCGACAACAACGGCACGGTCACGGGGATGGGCGGCGGCGTCGCGATCATCGAGGCGCGCGTCGGGGCCCGCAAGGGACAGGCGGCGGTTCAGGTCGTCGGCAGTCCGGCCGCGCCCCCGCCGACCCCGGCGGGGCAACAACCCGGGACCCCTGCCCACGCGACGGGGGAGGCGACAGGGCCGGATGCCTTCGCGGGCCAACCGGCCGGCACCGGTCCCGCCGCGGTGCTGCGGATCGAGCCCCCGACGATTTATTTGCTGCCCTCCGAGAACACGCGCGTCGCGCCGCGGGCCCTGAAGGACGACGGCACGCCCGCTGCGCCGGTCGTGGTGACGTGGAAATCGCTCCGGCCCGACATCGCGAGTGTGGATCAGAACGGCGTGGTCGTCGCGCTCGCGCCGGGACAAGGCACCGTGCAGGTGACGAGCGCGGGCGGGCTCACCGCCACGGCGCCCGTCGTGGTTCAGCCGAGCGATCTCACCGTGCAAGAGCCGGTGCCCGTGGTGATGTCACCCGGAGACGTCGATACGCTGCACGTCGCGGTGCCGACGCAAGGGGGGCGACTGGTCAGCCCGCTCGCGCTGCAGTGGTCGACGGCGGATGCGAGTGTGGCTCGGGTCAGCCTCACGGGCGCGGTCACGGCGGTGGCGCCGGGACGCACCACGCTCACGGTCACCGGCTTGCTGCAGACGAAGACCGTGGAAGTCGTGGTGCATCGCACCGTGGAGCAGCTGGCCGTGAGCCCCACGTACAAGGCGGACGTGCCTCTCCCGATCCAGGGGACTGTGAAGTTCACGGTGCAAGGGCTTGCGGCCGATAAGACGCCGGTACCCGAAGCGCAGTTCTACTGGAACGTGGGCGACAGCACGCTCGCGAGCTTCGATCCGACATCGGGTGCCCTGACCGGCAAGCGCGCCGGAAAGACGACGCTCACGGTGAAGGGACCAGGTCCCGGGCTCAGCGTCACTTGGCCGATCCGGGTGATCGCGGCGGGTCTCAAGTTGTCCGCCGCCCGCCTGGGCGTCCCGCTCGCCCGACGTGTGCCGCTGCGGGCGAGCTTCGCCGACGAATCGGGCGCGGTGATCGGGCCGGCCACGGGGGTGTCGTGGGTGTCGGAGAATCCGTCGGTCGCGACCGTCAGCGAAGACGGGACGGTGACGACCGCCGGGTACGGGCACGCACGCATCACCGCCACGGCACCGGGCGGGCGGCGCGCAGTCGCCGAGGTGTTCGTGGAGGGCGAGATCGTGGTGGCGAGCTCGCGCTCCGGACGGTTCCAGCTGTACGCGGCCGAGCGCGCCAACCTGGCGCAGCTGCGCAAGATCATGGACGACACGGCGACCGCGACCGAGCCGGCGTTCTCACCGGACGGCTCGCGCATCGCGTTCACCTCGACCCGCGACGGCCAGCCCGAGGTGTACGTCATGGATGCCGACGGGACCAACGCCGCACGGCTCACCAACTCTCCGGGGTTGGACGGCGACCCGTCGTTCAGCGCCGACGGCCAGGCCGTGGTGTTTCACTCCCAGCGCACCGGTCATCGCCAGATCTACCTCCAGCCGATCACCAGCTCCGTCGCGGTGCCCCTCACGCAGGAGCCGGCCGACAACTCGCAGCCGACCATGTCGCCCGACGGCGAGGTGATCGCCTTCGTGTCGAACCGCGACGGCAACAACCATATCTGGCTCATGACGAAAGACGGCACGAACCAGCGTCCTTTCACGCGAGGCCCGCAGGGCAAGGAGAGCGCACCCCATTTCCTGCGCGACGGCACGCTCGCCTATTTGGTGGAGCAAAAGGAGGGGGGGCGCACCTCGACCCAGGTGATGAAGGCGGACTTGACGACCGGAAAGGTCGCGCCGCTCGCGGGCACGGATCTGATGGTCACGGACTTCGCCGTCTCGGGCGTTGGTGACCTGCTGGGTCTCGTGGTGGCGGTGCAAAAGAACGTGTTCCGGGTGTACATCCAGCCGATCGGCGCGAGCGGCGGCGGCGCGCCCGTGGCAATCCCGTCGAGCGGCGCCGAGCAGATGGTGTCTCCCGCGTTCATGCCGTAGCGGGGCGCCCACGCCATGCGCGCCTTGGTGATCCGCGCCACCGGCGGCCTCGACCAGCTGCAACAAAGCGATGTCCCCGACCCGCCGGGTTCCGGGTCCCGCTCCCTGGGCCCGCGCCAAGTACGCGTGGCCCCGCGGGCTGCGGCGCTCAACCACCTCGACTTGTTCGTGGTGCGCGGGCTGCCGCACGAGTACCGCTTCCCCCACATCATGGGAGCCGATGGCGCGGGCGTGGTGGACGCCGTCGGCTCCGACGTGCGGTCGGTGCGACCGGGCGACCGCGTGATGATCAACCCCGGTATCGCCGACTACACATGCGAGTACTGCCGAGCGGGGGAGCAATCGCTCTGTCGGGGCTACGGGATTCTAGGCGAACACTTCCCGGGGACGATGGCGCAGTACGTGGTGGTACCCGAGCAGAACGTCGCTATCATCCCGACATCGGCGACACCGCTCACCTGGGCCGAGGCGGCGGCGTTCTCACTCGTGACCCTCACGGCCTGGCGCATGGTCGTGACCCGAGCGCGGGTCGTCGCCGGCGAGACCGTGTTGATCTGGGGGATCGGCGGCGGCGTGGGCCTCGCGGCGTTGCGGATCGCCAAGCTCAAGGGGGCGAGAGTGATCGTTACAAGTTCCAGCGACGCCAAGTTGCATGAGGCGCAGAACCTCGGTGCGGATCTGACGCTCAATCATAAGACCCAGAAGATCTCCCAGGAGGTTCGCGCGCTCACCAACAAGCGCGGCGCCGACGTCGTGATCGACGACGTGGGCGAGGCGACGTGGGACGAGTCGTTGCGATCCCTCGGTCGCAGCGGGCGGCTCGTGACGTGCGGGTCCACGACCGGTCCCCACGTCTCGCTCGACCTGCGCCGGGTGTTCTGGCACCAGTGGAGCATCCTGGGCTCGACCATGGGGAACGACGCGGAGTATCGCGAGATCGTACGCCTGCTGGGCGCGGGTGAGCTGCGTCCGATCGTGGATCGCGTGTTTCCGTTCACCGAGGCGCGTGCCGCGTTCGAGCGGCTGGAACGAGGGGAGCAGCTGGGGAAGATCGCGATCGAAATCAGTTCCTGAGACACGCAATGGGCCCGGCGCAGCGCTGTCGGAAGGACATCCCGCTCGACTGCGCCGCTTCGCTCCATGTGCTTCCATTACAGTGCAGCGCCGAGCCCGCGCATCAGATTGCGACATCTTACCGAGGCTCGATCAACCAAGCGTCAACCGCCGCGCTCGCGTTGCCTTTCCCGGCCTAAGTGATTATTTTTTGGCGACTTAGGCAACTTCCCCCGAGCCCAAACCTGCTTTCATGACCGCACCGAACGCCCGCGAACGCATCCTGCCCCGCCTCATCGAAGACGAGATGCGGGAGTCGTTCCTCGACTACTCGATGAGCGTGATCGTGCAGCGCGCGCTGCCCGACGTGCGCGATGGGCTGAAGCCCGTGCACCGCCGCATCCTGTACGCGATGAACGAGCTGGGGCTCGTCCCCGGCCGCCCCTACAAGAAGAGCGCCACGGTGGTCGGCGACGTACTCGGCAAGTACCACCCCCACGGCGACGTGGCGGTCTACGACTCGCTGGTGCGGATGGTGCAGGACTTCTCGCTGCGCTACCCGCTGGTGGACGGCCAGGGCAACTTCGGCTCCGTGGACGGCGACCCGCCCGCCGCGTACCGCTACACCGAAGCGCGCCTCACGCGCATCGCGATGACGATGCTCGAGGACATCGACAAGAACACCGTCGACTTCGTCCCCAACTTCGACGACCGGCTGCAGGAGCCGACGGTGTTGCCGGCGCGGCTCCCCAACCTGATCGTGAACGGGACGTCGGGCATCGCCGTCGGCATGGCCACGAACATCCCGCCGCACAACCTCGCCGAGACGGTCGAAGCGATCAATCATCTGGTGGACCACCCGGACGCGTCCACCAAGGATCTCCGGAAGTTCATCAAGGGCCCCGACTTCCCGACCGGCGCGATCATCTACGGACGCGAAGGGATCAAGGAATGCTATGAGAAGGGCCGCGGGCGGATGGTGTTGCGGGCCCGCGCCGTGGTCGAGGAAAAAGAGTCCACGGGGAAGCAGCAGATCGTGGTCACCGAGATCCCCTATCAGGTGAACAAGGCGAACCTCATCGCGCAGATCGCCCAGCTCGCCAACGACAAGAAGCTCGACGGCATCTCCGACATCCAGGACTACTCCGACCGCGAGGGGATGCGGATCGTCATCGATCTGAAGCGCGACGCCGTCCCCGCGGTGGTGCTGAACCAGCTGTACAAGCACACCCAGATGCAGACGACCTTCGGCGCGATCATGCTGGCGCTGGTCGACGGCGCGCCCAAGGAGATGGCCCTGAAAGAGCTGCTCGAGCACTTCATCGAGCACCGCCACACCGTCATCACGCGCCGCACCCAGTTCGAGCTCACGCGGGCCCAGGACCGCGAGCACATTCTCGAAGGCCTGAAGATCGCCGTCGACCACATCGACGAGGTGGTGAGGATCATTCGCAAGGCGAAGGACGTGCCCACGGCCGACGCGGCCCTGCGCAAGCGCTTCAAGCTGTCCGAGAAGCAGGCGGCGGAAATCCTCAACATGCGGCTCGCCCGGCTCACCGCCCTCGAGATCACCAAGCTCGAGGAGGAGCTGAAGGAAGTCCGCAAGTTCATCAAGGAATGCAAAGAGATCCTCGCCTCCAAGCCGCGGCGCCTCAAGATCCTCAAGGAGGAGCTCTCGGAGCTGGCGCACGGCTTCGGCGACGAGCGCCGCACCGAGATCGTCGCCGATCAGGGGGAGTTCTCGATCGAGGATCTGATCGCCGAAGAGGACATGGTGATCACCGTGTCCCATGTCGGCTACATCAAGCGGCTCCCCGTGTCCGCGTACCGCCGTCAGCGCCGCGGCGGCAAGGGCGTCATCTCCGCCCATACCAAGGAAGACGACTGGGTCGAGCACCTCTTCATCGCCTCGACCCACGACTACGTCATGTTCTTCACGCAGCAGGGGCAGTGCTATTGGTTGAAGGTCCACGAGATTCCCCAGGCGGCGCGCGCTGCGCGCGGCAAGCCGATCATCTCGTGCGTCGCCATGAAGCCGGACGAACGCCTCGCCGCACTCGTGCCGGTGCGCGAGTTCTCCGAGGATCAGTTCCTGCTGTTCGCCACGAAGCAGGGCGTCGTGAAGAAGACCGTCCTCTCGGAATTCGGCAATCCGCGCTCGGTGGGGATCCGGGCCATCAACATCGAGAAAGGCGACGAGTTGATCGACGTGCAGGTCACCGATGGCCGCAACGACATCGTGCTCGCCACCCGCCACGGCATGAGCATCCGGTTCCACGAGAAGGACGTGCGCGACATGGGGCGCACGGCGACGGGTGTGAAGGGGATCGAGCTCGACAAGAAGGACCATGTGATCGACATGGTCGTGGTGCGACGCAAGTCGACGCTGCTCGCCGTCACGGAGAAGGGGATGGGCAAGCGCTCCGAGCTCGACGAGTACCGCGTGCAGCACCGCGGCGGCCGTGGCATCATCACGCTGAAGCGCGCCGACAAGACCGGCGACATCGTCGCGCTCAAGGAAGTGCTCCCCGACGACGAGCTCATGATGATCACCAAGAAGGGGATCATGATTCGCGTGCCGGTCGAGGGGATCCGCATCTCGGGCCGCAACACGCAGGGCGTGAAGGTCATGAACCTGACCGCGGGCGACCTGCTGGTGGACGTGGCCCGGGTCGTGAAGGAAGACGAGGGAGAAAACGGCGACGGCGAGGCGGCCGACGAGGACGCGCCGCGCAAGCCCGCCAAGGCCAAGAAGCCCGCCGCCGCGGCCAAGGCGAAGCAGACGAAAAAGAAATCGTAGCGTGCTCACCGCGCAGCAGGTCCGCGAGGCGGCCGCGGGGCTCGCCGGCGTGGCGGTGCGTACGCCGCTGCGCTTCGTCGAGGAGTTGGACGCCTACCTCAAGCTCGAGAGCCTCCAGCCGATCGGGGCATTCAAGCTGCGCGGTGCCTACAATGCGATCAGACGCCTGCCGCCAGGCGCAAGCCGCAAGGGTGTCATCACCTACTCCAGCGGGAACCACGGCCAGGCGGTGGCCTACGCAGCGCAGCTGGTCGGAGTGCGGGCCGTGGTCGTGATGCCCGAGACCGCGCCCGCCGTCAAGGTGGCCGGGGTCAAGCGCTGGGGTGGGGAGGTGGTGTTTGCCGGCCGTACGTCGGAGGACCGCCAGCAGCGGGCCGAGGCCATCGCGGCCGAGCGCGGGCTCGCGATCGTGCCGCCATTCGACCACGCGGACATCGTCGCCGGGCAGGCAACCGTGGGCTTGGAGATCGCCGAGCAGCTGCCCGACGTCCGGACGGTGGTGGTGCCGGTGGGCGGCGGCGGGCTCATCGCGGGAGTGGTGACGGGTCTCGCGGCGGCGGGAAGCCAGGCGCGGGTGTGGGGGGTGGAGCCCGCGGGCGCACCCAAACTCACGCGCTCGCTCGAGGCCGGCCGGCCGGTGCGGCTCGAGCGCACGGCGAGCCTCGCGGACGGGCTGATCACGCTCAGCGTGGGGGCGGTTCCTTTCGCCCACCTCACCGCGCAGCGCGACCGCCTGGCGGGGGTAGTGCTGGTGGAGGATGACGCGCTGCGGGAGGCGGTGCAATTTCTCTGGCGGCAGTGCCACCTCGCGGTGGAGCCGTCCGGCGCGGCGACGACGGCGGCGCTCCGCTCCGGCGCGGTGCGCCCCGCCCCGCCCACCGTGCTGGTCGTGAGCGGCGGTAACGTCGACCCCTCGCTGCTAGAGGATTGAAGGCCCGTGAGCCCCGAAGCCGCCGCCAAGATCCTCGTCGCCGACGACGACCAGTCGCTGGTCCGCACCCTCACGTGGATCCTGAAGGAGAACGGCTACGACGTCGTGACGGCGCCGGGCGGCGAGGGGCTCATCGGCAAGCTCGAAGAGGAGCGTCCCAACCTGCTGCTGCTCGACATCATGATGCCCAAGGTCGACGGCCTGCAGCTGCTGGCGAAGATGAAGGCCGACGACCGGTTCCGCGACGTCCCGGTGCTGATGATCTCGTCGATGCCGCCCGAGGAAGCGACGGTGAAGTCGCTCGGTCTCGGCGCCGCCGACTTCATCTCCAAGCCGTTCCGCGTGCGCGAGCTGTTGGCGCGCGTGAAGGCGCACATCCGCTCGGCGCAGGAGCTGGCCCGTGCCCGCGACGAAGCGCAGAGCCGGGCGGCGATCGTCGACATCCTGCACGAAGTCACCGACTCCCTCAAGCCCGACGAGATCTACCATATCCTGGTGAGGCGAGTCGCCCGCGTGCTCCAGATCTCCAAGTGCTCTATGGTGCTCGCCAAGCCGGGGGACCAGCTCGGCGTGGTGGTGGCGGCGTACGAGAACCCCATGCTCCGCAACCTCGAGATCGAGCTGGCGCGCTATCCCGAGATCCAGCGCGCGCTGACGGGCAGCCGACCGGTGCTGGTCGAGGACGTCTCGTCGGATCCGCTGTACGAGGGAGAGCGCGTGCGCTGGCAGCGCGAGGGCATCTCCGTGCCGACGCGCTCCGCCGTAGCGCTCCCCTTCTCCATGAAGGACCAGCAGCTCGGCGTCTTCTTTCTGCGCACCACGGGCGAGGACCCGCCGCTCACCCGCGCCGACGCCGGGTTCGCCGAGACGGTGATCCGCACCGCGGTGGCGGCCATCGAGAAGGCGTACGATTTCGAGACGGCGGTGTCGGACAAGAAGCGCCTCGAGAAACTCGCGGCGACCGACGCGCTCACCGGCTGCATGAACCGGCGTGCGCTCTCGGAAGAGCTCGAGGCGGAGCTCGATCGGGCGCGCCGTTACAACCTCGCGCTCACCATCCTGCTCGCCGACATCGACCGCTTCAAGCTCGTCAACGACACGCGGGGCCATATTGCGGGCGACTCCGTCCTGCGCCAAGTTGGCGAGATCCTGCGCCGCGAGGCGCGCTCGGTCGACCTGGCGGCGCGGTACGGCGGGGAGGAGTTCGTGGTGGTCATGCCCGAGACGGCGCTGCACGGCGCCGCGCTCTTCGCCGAGCGGCTGCGGCGCCGCGTCATGCACCACGACTTCGCCGACCCGGGAGAGGATCCCCTCAACCTGACGATCTCCATCGGCCTGGCGTCCTTCCCCGACGACCGCGTCACCAGCGCCGACAGCTTCGTCGCCCTGGCGGACCAGGCCCTGTACCGCGCCAAGAACGAAGGCCGCAACCTGGTGCGTCAATGAGCGAGCGACGCTGCCCCAAGTGCGGCGCGGTGTACACCGATGCCGCGCGCTTCTGCGCCCGCGACGGCAACATGCTGGTCGAGGTGCAGTCGAAAGGGGCGACGCCCACGCCGCCGGCCGGCGGCGGCACCGCCGTGCGCACCCCCTCCAAACCCAAGCCCGGGCTCGACCGCGCGGCCTCGCTCTCGGGGCACGTCCTGGACTCGCGCTACCAGGTCCAGAAGAAGCTGGGCGAGGGCGGCATGTCGTACGTGTACCTCGCGCGCGAGGTGGCGACCGGTCACGACGTCGCGATCAAGGTGCTCTCCCCCAAGCTCGCCACCGACAGGAGCTCGGTCGAGCGGCTGCGGCGCGAGGCCGGCCTCGCCATGCGGCTCGACCATCCCAACGTGTGCCGCATCCTGCGCCTCGGTGAGTCCGAGGACGGCCTGATCTACCTGGTGATGCCGTTCCTCAAGGGCGAGCTGCTCTCGGACCGCGAAGTGAAGGGCGGCCCGATGACCGTCGCGGCGGGGACCGCCGTGCTGCGGCAGGTGTGCGCCGGGCTGCACCACGCGCACGAGCTGCAGATCGTGCACCGGGACTTGAAGCCCGAGAACATCATGCTCGTGATGGGGGAGCCGGCGGGCGATCGGGCGGTGGTCCTGGATTTCGGACTCGCCAAAGAGCGCCGCGCCGACCCCGCGATCGCGAAGCTCACCGCGACGGGCATCATCCTCGGTACGCCGGAGTTCATGAGCCCGGAGCAGATCCGCGGCAAGCAGCTCGACGCGCGCTCCGACATCTACGCGCTCGGGATCGTCGCGTTCGAGATGTTCACCGGAAAACTGCCGTTCCACGGCCGCAACGCGCAGGAGATGATGATCGCGCGACTGCGCGGCCACCCGCTGAAACTGCGCCAGCTGCGGCCCGACCTGCCCGAGGGTCTCGAACGGACGCTGGGGCGCGCCCTCGAGTCGAATCCCGAGGCGCGCTACGCCACCGCGCTCGAGTTCGCCGAAGCCCTGTCCACCTTCCACGAAGGCGGCTTGCTGTCGAAGATCAAGGAGAAGCTGAAATAAAGCGCTTCCCGGCCTTCGATCCGCCGGAGTACGTCGAATGGCAGCCCGACCCCGTGCTGGTGCGCGGCTTCCGGGAGACGCTCGAGCGGGACCCCGAGCGCGCCGCCGTCGTGGCGCGACTCGCGCCCGAAGCCGCCCTCGCGCTGTACGCGGGATTGCTGCGCGCCCGCCTGCACGACATCCAGCTCAAACGCTGGGTGCGCACCGGGGTGATCTCCAAGGCGTGGCTGGGCACGGGCGAGGAGGCCGTCACGGTCGGCCCCGTGCACGCGCTGGAGCGCGGGCGGGACGTGGTGGCGCCGATGATCCGCAATGCGGCCGCGTGCTGCGAGCTGGGGATGCCGGTCGCCGACATGTTGCGCGCCTATCTGGGCAGCGACGACTCGCCCTCCCGCGGCCGCGACCTGCACGTCGGCGCCTGGGATCGCGGCGTGCTGCAGCCGATCTCGCACGTCGGCGACATGGTGCCGGTCACGAGCGGCGTCGCGCTCACCTTCAGGATGAGGCGCGAGCCCCGTGTGGCCCTCACGTGGGTGGGCGACGGCGCCGCCAACACGGCGGCGGCCCACGAGGGCACCAACTTCGCCGCCGTGCGCCGGCTCCCCGCCATCTTCATCCTCCAGAACAACCAGGTGGCGCTGGGAACCCGGCTGGACCGACATCACCTCCCGGGCCAGTTTCGCGAGTGGGCGGCCAGCTACGGCATCCCCGGCGCGGAGTTCGACGGCAACAACGTGCTCGACGCCTACGCGGCGACCCGGCTCGCGGGCGAGCGCTGTCGCCGGGGCGAGGGGCCGGCGCTGCTGGTGGCGGAGACGTTCCGGATGGGCGGGCACGCCACCCACGACGAGCGCGAGGCACGCGAGACGCTGCCGGATGAGCTCTTCAAGAGCTGGGGCAAACGGGATCCGATCGGGCTTTACGAGGAATACCTGAAGGAGCGGGGCGTCGCCCCGCAACGACTCGCCGACATCGAGGCGGACATCACGGCGGAGGTGGAGCGGGCCGCCGAGGAAGCGCTGCGGAGCCGCGACCGGATGCCGGCGGGCTCGTCGGCGCTGGCGGGGGTGTACGCCGGCAACGGCGTCGTGCAACCGAGGGGAGACCCATGAATCTGAAGACTGTGGCGACGATCATGCTGCTGTCCGCGGTTCCACCGTTCCGTCCTTCCAGCGACGTACACGCGGAGTACGTGAAGGTGCCGAGCGGCCGCGACACCATCACCGCGTATCTGGCCTATCCCGAGCGCCAGGAGCGGGCCCCGGCCGTGGTCGTTATCCACGAGATCTTCGGAATGTCGGATTTCATCCGGCAGACCACCGAGCAGCTCGCCAAGGACGGTTTCGTGGCGATCGCCCCCGACCTCCTGTCGCGCCGGGGCGGTACGCCTCCATCCCCCGACTCGGCCCGCAAGCTCATCGCGGGACTCGACCCGGACACTGTCACGCGGGACCTCGACGCCACGGTGGCGTATGTCCGGGGCGTGAAAGCGGTGCGGCCCGACCGCATCGGCGTGATCGGATTCTGCTGGGGCGGCGGCCAGAGCTTTCGCTACGCCACCAACAACCCCTCGCTCCGCGGCTTCGTCGTCTGCTACGGGCCCGGCCCGGAAGCGCTCGCCGTCGCGCGCATTCGCGCCCGGGGTCTGGGAGTCTACGCCGAGAACGACGCGCGGATCGATGCGGGGCTGCCGGGCGTGGATGCCGCGATCCGGACCTACCGCAAGAGCTACCGCTACACGGTCTATCCCGGCGTCGGCCACGGGTTCCTGCGCACGCGCGAGCGGCCCGAGGTCGCCGACAGCGCGTGGCGGGACGTGGTGCGGTTTCTCGGGGAGAGCCTGGAGCACTAACGGGCGGCCCAGAGCGGCAAGACTCCGGCGCGGCCCTCTGCCGCCTATTGCCGCCCGCTGCCGCCCTTCAAGTACTCCCGCGCCCGGTCCAGCGTCGGTTCGTTGCCTGCCAGGAGGTCGTCCACCGTCGGGACGACCAGCAGGTCGGGCTTCACGCCGAACCCCGCGTACTCCGTCCCGTCGGCGAACGAGTGGCGCGTAACCGAGAACTGGACGCCCCAGTTCTTGGGGAGCGCGAACGTCGCGATGTCGCCCACGCTGCCGGCTGAGGGCTCGCCGATGATGACCCCGCGGCCGGTGGCGCGGAACGCGGCCAGGAGATCTTCCGCGGCGCCGGAGGTCACGCTCGACGCCAGCAGTGCGATCGGGCCCCCATAGGCGGGGTGCTCGCGCCGCGGTGCAACGCTTCCGACCGCCGGTCCGTACCACGTCATGGCGGAGTCCGGCAGGTTCCACGCGTGGAACGCCGCCCGGTATTGCGGCGTTCTCCAGCGCACGGCCGAGAATGGCTGGTCCGTGAGGCGAGCGACGATCTGGTAGGCGTACTCGGTTTGGCCGCCGCTCGCGCCGCGCAGATCCAGCACGAGCCCCTGGACGGTGCCGAAGTCCGGGTAGGTCCGGTCGAACTGGCGGACGACGTCCTCGTCGGCGAGGGAGCCGATCCGCACGACGGCGACGCCACCGGGAAGCGAGTCCACGGCGAAGGCCGGTGGGTCGAGCGGCCAGCGATCGTTGAGCGACAAGGAGCGGGTCACGCTCACCCCTCGGGGGTCGCCGCCGGGCACCCGGATGAGCAGATGCAGGCTGGTGCCTTTGTCGCCCTGCAGCATCCAGGCGACCGCCCGCTGCCAGCGGTCGGCGGGCGTCGCGGCGGGGGTCTCCGGGAGCACCGAGTCGCGGATCCACGCCTCCGCGGGGACCCCTTGGACGGCCACGATCTCGGCCAGCCGATCGGGGTGCGCGACGCGCATCTCGTCGTTCTCGGCGTAGTCCATGATGAAGGGTCTGCGCGCAGCGCTCGTCAGCAGGAGCGGCGGGCGCGCGATCCGGGACCGCAGATTCGGGGGCGCGAGCACCGCGGCCTGCCCGTCGCCCAGCAGGGCGACGAAGCGGCGCAGGCGGCGGTAGAACAGCAGGTCGGACTGCGGCTCGGCGGCGAGCTTCAGATTCACCCTGAGCGCCGAGTCCCAGTCGACCCGCACGCGGTCCCAGTAGGCGAAGTTGTAACGGGCCTCGGCCCAGATCGTGGCGAGGGCGTGAGCGCGCTCAGGGGCGGTGAGCTGCTGTGCGGTCGCCGCGCGGAGCGGCGCGAGCGACATGGCGGCCAGATACATCAGGAGCTTGGAGCGAGTGGTCACGCGCCTAATTTATCTCGTTCTGTTCGTCGCGCCGCAGGCGCTGCTGTATCTGTACCTACGCGCGCGCCTGCCCGACCCGAGTCGGCCGCGCCGGGCCCGTGTGGTGCGCGCCGTGCTGGCGCTGGTGTTCGTGACGTTCAACCTGCCATGGGTGTTCGTCGCGCAACATGCGCTGTTCGGTTCCATGTGGAGCGTCGGCCGGCTCCCGCTCACGGGCCCCTGGATCGCCTGGCAGCTGTTGGGATGGATTTTCTGCGCGCTGGTCGCGGTCTACGTGCTCGGCAAGGTGGGATGGTGGCTGGTGCAGCGGGTACGCAGTGCGCGGTATGCGGTTGCTGCCGATGCGAACCGGAACTCCGATGCGCACCGGGAGCAACCGCGCACCGCGGACCGCGCACCCGCTCTGTCCCGGCGCCGCTTTCTCGCCCGCGCCACGTACACGTATGCCGGCGCCGGCGTCGCCCTGTCGTCCTACGGCATCTGGAGCGCCTATCGGCTTCCCCGGCTGACACGCCGCACGCTGCGGTTCCCCGATCTGCCCGCGGGGCTCGACGGGCTTACCCTGCTGCATCTCTCCGACCTGCATGCGGGCGTCCATCTCGGGGAGGACAAGATGCAGGAGATCGTGGCGCAGGCCAACGCGCTCCGCCCCGACCTGATCGTTCAGACGGGGGACATGATCGACATCTCGCCGTCCTACATTCCGGCGTACGTGCGCGCGTTCCGGGACCTGCGGGCCCCGCTCGGCGTGGTGACGGTGCTCGGGAACCACGACCGCTACACGGGTGAGCGCGAGGTGATTCGCGGGTGCCGGGAGGCGGGGCAGGTGTTCGTGCAGAACGGTTGCCACGTGATCGAGCGGGGCGGGGCCACCCTCGCCCTGCTTGGTATCGACGACCCGCACAACTGGACGGCGGACGACCCGCAGGCCAGGGATGTCGACGCGGCGCTCTCCGCCGCCCCGCCGGATGCATTCCGGGTGCTCCTCGCTCACCGCCCGGGCGCCTGGGACTCTGCCGCACCGCGCGGCATTCCGCTCACACTCGCAGGGCACATCCACGGCGGTCAGTTCTACCTGCCGTTGATCGGTTGGTCGGCCGGGCGCCTGATCACGAAGTACGTGATGGGCCACTTTCAGCGGGGGTTGAGCCAGCTGTACGTGAGCCGGGGGATCGGGGTGGTCGGCGTGCCGATCCGCGTGTTCGCGCCGCCCGAGATTGAGCTTTTCGAACTGCGACGGGGAGATGGCTCATGAGGAGGTTGGGGTCTCGCGGAGCGACTGCGTATCTTGTCGCGAACTCACGAGCGCGGTGCAGCGATCGCGTCCCAGGCCCCGTCCAACGCCAGCTTCACTCCCGCGTGTGTCTCGGGCCACTCCTTTGCCGACACGTTGCCGATCGCGAGCGTGACGACGCCGAGCCACACGCCGGCCCAGATTTCCGCAGCCCCCGGCTTCACGGAGCCGTCGGCCTTGCCCTGCGCGATCAGGCCTTCGAGGTCGAGCCGGAACTCGCGGGCCGTCTTGCGGCTCTCCTCGTCCAGGAGCTGGTCGTAGCGCTGCACGAAGAAGAGGCGCGCCACGGCCGGCTCGCGCGCCGCACCCGCGACGAGCCCGCGGGCCAGCTCGGCCAGCTTCTCGCGTGGCCCGACCTTGAGCGCGTCGGCGTCCTTGACGAGCTTGTCGGCCCAGCGCGCCGAGGCGCGGTACAGCTCGTTGAAGAACTGCTGCTTGCCGGCGAAATGGCGGTAGATCGTGCCCTCGGCCACCCCGGCCTTCTTCGCGATCGCGGGCGTGGTGGTGTCGTGGTATCCCTGCGCGGTGAACAGCTCGAGCGCCGCACGCACCAGGCGCTCGCGCGTCAAGTCGGCTTGGGTCATCGGGCGCGAATCTAACCTCCCAGGGGTTCCAGCGTTGCCCTGGCCTCGCTAGGTTTCGACGCCGTATTCCCTCACGTCGTCCGGAGGCAATCGCGCCATGCGCATGTTGGTCTTGGGCGCGGGCCTGCAAGGGTCCGCCTGCGCCTATGATCTGCTGCAGCAGCCCGGCGTGGAGCGCGTCACGATCGCCGACCTCGAGCCGGACCGCATCCCCGCCATGCTCCGGCCGCACGTCGGCAAACGACTCGCGCTCCTCAAGCTCGACGTGCAGGACGGCGCTGCGCTGCGCGACGCCATGGGCGGTCACGACGCGGTGCAGAACGCGGCGCCGTACTACTTCAACCTCGCGGTGTCGCGCGCGGCGCTGGACGCCGGCGTCTCCTGCGCCGACCTGGGCGGCAACACCGAGATCGTCTTCCAGCAGAAGGCGCTCGACGCGGAAGCGCAGACACGGGGCGTGTCCATCATCCCCGACTGCGGCCTCGCGCCGGGGATGGTCAACATCCTCGCGGCGGAAGGGATCCGCCGGGTGGGAGATGCCGACGTCGTGAAGATCTATGTCGGCGGCCTGCCGCAGCATCCCGAGCCGCCGCTCAACTACCAGATCGTGTACTCGCTCGCCGGCGCGCTCGACTACTACACGACGCCCTCATGGGTGCTGCGCGACGGCAGGCCGGCGCGCGTGGAGGCGCTCTCGGAGCTCGAGCACGTCGCCTTCCCCCCGCCGGTGGGCGAGCTCGAGGCGTTCCACACGGGCGGGGGCATCTCCACCATGCCGTGGGCGTACGAGGGCAGGGTGCGGACGATGGAGTACAAGACGCTGCGCTACCCCGGGCACGTGGCGATCATGCGCCCCATTCGCGAGCTGGGGCTGCTCGACCTGACTCCCGTCAAGGTGAACGGGACGGACGTCGTGCCGCGCGATGCCTTCATCACGACCGTGTCCCCCAAGCTCACCAAACCCGGCGGGCGCGACCTGGTCGCCTTGCGTGTCGAAGTGCGCGCCAACAATGGCAAGCGGGCCGCGTGGCAGCTGCTCGACTACTACGACGCCGCGCACGGGATCAGTGCGATGATGCGGACCACCGGTTATTCGCTCGCGATCACGGGCCTCATGCAGGTCGACGGCCGCATCGTCGCAAAGGGGGTGCGCACGCCCGATGAAGCCGTGCCGTTCGGCGCGTACGTCGCCGAGCTCGCCAAGCGCGGCGTGGAGATCCGGGAGCTGTAGCGCCCGGAACCCCGGCGGGCCGTGTGTCGGTTACGTTACGACTATGGGTGATCTCGACTTCCGCGCGCTGTGGGATCGTGCGCTGACGTATGAAGAGTTCGTGAAACAGTCCAGGGAGCACTGCTCGCTGTGGACCGGGGTGTACCGGCTGGCGCGTATCCCGCCGTGGGCCCTGGAACAGGCCTGCGAGCAGGGACGGACGTTTCGCCTGCTCGTCCTGGCCGAGGACTGGTGCGGCGACGCGTCCAACACCATTCCGTACGTGGCAAAGCTCGGTGCCCAGGGCCACTGCCTGGAGATGCGCGTCCTGCGGCGCGACGAAAACCCGGAGGTGATGGACCGCTACGTGAGCGGCAGCGCGCGCGCCATCCCGATCGTGATCCTGCTCGACGACGCGTGGCGTGAGGTCGGGCACTGGGGATCGCGTCCGGCGGAGCTCCAGGCGTGGGTGCTGGAGGCGCGCAAGACGACGCCCAAGGAGGAGCTGTACCCGCAGATCCGGCGCTGGTACGCGAAGGACAAGGGTGAGTCGACGTTGAGAGAGATTCTGGCGCTGCTGCCTCGAGAGACGTCGACGGTCGCTGCGACGACAGACGATTCTCAGTAGCTCCAGCTGGTCCCGAACAGGAACCGTCCCCCCTCGCTCCCGCGGCCGTAGCCGACCGCGACGAGAGAGTTGCGCAGCAGCCGCAGCGCGAGCTCGGCACCGCCGCTCTCGTGTCGGCCGGCCGTCGTGAGGCGCACCGCCTCGCCTGACTCGAACACGCGCCCCGCGTCGTAGAACGTCACGAGCTTGAGCTCTACCGCGTCGCCCACGGCGAGCAGCGCGTAGCGCACTTCCAGGCCTCCGAGCAGCTTGCCGCGCCCCGTGAACCGGCCCTCGTAATATCCCCGGAGCGATCGGTAGCCGCCCACCGCGAGGAACGGCAGCTCGCTCGACTCCATGTCTCGCTGGACGGCGAGCGGCGGGCTGCCGCCCATTCCCTCGGCCGCGAGGCGGCCCGCCAGCACCAGCCTGCGAAACGGGCGCACCTGTACGTGACCGTTGCCCGTGGTGCGCGTGTAGCCGCTCCCGCTGGCGAACAGGACCTCGATCAGCACGCCGCTGTGCGGATCCACCTCGCTTTCCCGTGAATCGAACACCAGGCCCGCCCGGACGACGTGGTCGGTGAACGGTACCGTCCCCGAGTCCACCCGCCCGGCGGCCAGGTCGGCACGGAACACGCTGGGGCCGGGCAGGGCCCGGAAATCGGTGCGCGCCAGGACGCCGCCCACGAGCAGTCGCAGCGGTCCGATCACCCGGCGCTCGAGCGTCGCGCGCGCCGTCAGGCGAGTGCGGCTCATCCGGTAGTAGTACGTGCCCCGGAGGCTCACGCTGTCGGGATCGTACCGCGTGTCGTTGCCGAGGCCGTAGTAGCCGAGGCGGTTGTCCCGGGCGGCGCCAAGTGTGCCGCGCACGCGCCATCCGTTCCACCAGGCGGGCGCGTGGGCGTCCAGCACGACCGAGTAGCTGCCCTCGGTACTGGCACCCGCGTCCAGACTCAGCGACGCGCGGTGCGCCTCGGGCCGCTCGATGAAGCCGAGTGGGCTGTAGCGGCCGTAATGCACGGCGCCCCACAGCCCGTCGGTGGCGCGGTAGTAGATGTAGGGATACAGATTGTCGCGCCAGTAGCGCTGCGCCGCGAGCGCCGGCGCCGCGGCCGCGAGCAGTGCCAGCGCGGCGCTAGCGGCTCGCAGCGGGCCGCTCGTAGAGATAGGCCAAGTCTCGGAGTTTGGCCTCGGAGCCGTCGTGGGCGGCGTACCGCCCGGGGTAGAGCGAGGCGGCCCCGAAGTCGCCGCGTTTGTTCACGGCGTAGAAGTTGATGCTGAACTTCGGCCTGCCGTCGCGGCCGAGCAGGCGCGGCTCGGTGAGCTGCACCACGCGTTTGAGCGTTTCGAGGCAGGCGTCGGTCGGCTTCATGCCCCGCCGCATGAACTCCACGGTCAGGAAGCCGCCACACACCTTGATGTTCGATTCGCCCCGACCGGTCGACCCGGCCGCGCCCACGTCGTTGTCGGTGTACTGGCCGGCACCGATGAGGGGACTGTCTCCCACGCGCCCCGGGATCTTGAAGGCGAGCCCGCTCGTGGTCGTGACCGACGACACGTCGCCCTGGGGAGTGACCGCGTTGCAGTTGATCGTGCCGGTCGGCCGGGCGCTCAGGTGCTCCGTCTCCGGTACATCGAGGTAGTCGTCGTCGGGGTTCAGGTTGGCGCGCCAGTGCAGCCATGCCTCGCGCGAGTGCTCGGTCAACAGGTCCTCTTCCTTGAAGCCGTACTGCAGCGCGAAATGCTTGGCGCCTTCGCCGACCAGGAAAATATGGTTCGTGTACTTGAGGACGAGCTTCGCGACCTCGGACGGCGTCTTGATCCCTTCCAGGGCGCCCACGGCGCCGGCGCGCTTCGTGGGGCCGTGCATGCACGACGCGTCGAGCTGCACCACGCCGTCCGCGTTCGGCAGCCCGCCGTAGCCGACCGAGTCGTCGTTGGGGTCGAGCTCCTGGATCTTCACGCCCTCTATCACCGCGTCCAGCGTGTCCGCTCCCTGCAGCAGCAGGTCGAACGCCTTCTGCACAGCGCGCAGCCCGTTGGCGCTCGAGACCGCCACCGGCTTCGCGGCCCAGCGGCCCTGGGGCGGCAGCGGACGAGGCGGCCGCATGGGGAAGGCGATGTCGAGCGCGCCAGTCGCGGCCACGCCTGCGGCGGTGGAGGTGAGGAAGTCACGGCGCGACAGCGAGTCGGACACGGGAAGACTCCGGGTGAAGAGCGCGAGCGTAGGTTGCGCGGTCGGGCAAGCCCTGTCAACTTGCTCCCCGTGGACTTCGCAGATCCGCCGAGCCCGCGTGCGGTGATACGCGGGATCCTGGGCGCCGCGACGGTGCTGGTGGGCCTGGCACTCGTCCTGGTGTCGATCCACGCGGGGCACGTGGAGTGGCGGCTCGTCGCGCTCATGCTCTCCCTCTGGGGCGCGTGGAGTTTCTTCGGTGCGCTCCTGGAATCCGTGGTCGAGCCGCTCGGCCGGTTCTTCGGCAACGCGCTGACGGGCGGCGTCATGCCGGGCGGCAGCGAGATCACCATCGACGACGAGACGGAGATGCTCGAGCGTCTGCTCGATGCGGATCCCCCGCCGCCGCCGCACCGGGCCGTGCTCGCCGGCATCCGGCTCGCCGAGATCTACCGGACACACCAGCACGACACCGCCAAAGCGGAGCAGGTGATCGCCCGGCTCGTGGCCCGGTATCCGGACGCGCCCGAGCTCGCGTATGTCCGCCCCCGTTGAGCTGTCGCTGGTCGTGCCGGTGTACAATGAGCGCGAGAGCCTGGCGATTCTGGTCGAGGAGATCGGCCGCGCGCTCGCAGGGCGGCGCTACGAGATCGTGGCCGTGGACGACGGCTCGAGCGACGGCTCGCTCGACGAGCTCAAGGGCCTGAAGCACGATCACCCCGAGCTGCACATCGTCGCGTTCGCGGCGAACGCGGGGCAGACGGCTGCGTTCGCCGCGGGATTCCGGGTGGCCCGGGGCCGAGTGGTCGTGACGCTCGACGCCGATCTTCAGAACGATCCCGCCGACATCCCGGCCCTCGTGGCGGAGCTCGCCAAGAGCGGCGCCACGGCGGTCGCGGGATACCGCGTCGACCGGCGCGACAGCGGTTGGAAGCGGCTGCAGAGTCGCATCGCCAACGGGGTGCGCAACCGGCTGAATCGGGAGACGATCCGCGACACGGGCTGCTCGCTCAAGGCATTCCGCGCCGACGCGCTGCGCGAGCTGGCGCTGTTCAACGGGATGCATCGCTTCCTCCCGACCCTCATCCGGATGCAGGGGGGAAGCGTGCGGGAAGTGCCCGTGCGGCACCGCCCTCGCCGGTACGGGAAGACCAAGTACGGCATGTGGAACCGCGTGTTCCGAGGGCTGGCGGACGCACTCGCCGTCCGCTGGATGCAGCGCCGGGCGCTGCGCTACCGCGTACGGGAGGAGCTGCCTTGATGCACGAGGACTGGGTGCGACAGGTCGATCTGGAGCTGGACGGGGAGCTCAGCCTGCCCGAGCGCGCCGCTCTGTCGCGCCATCTCGCCACGTGCCGGCACTGCGCCGAAGCGCGGGTCAGCCACCTCGAAATGCGCGTCGCGTTCGCCCGCTCGGCGGGGGAGCCCCACGCCCGCACCGTGCCCCGCCCCCGCATCCGCGCGCGGGCGCTGGCGATCGCGGTCGCGCTCGCGCTCGCGGCGGGGGCGGCGACGGGTTGGCTGGCGCACGCGCGCTGGGGTGGACCGGGCGCGGGCCCGCTCGAGGCGACGCGTGCGACGCTCGTGGCGCAGTAGCCTCCCGTTCGCGGCGGCTCTGCTGGCCGCCGCCCTGCAGGCGCCGAACTACCGGGTGACCTATCGCCTGCGCGTGGTCCAACCCGCCGCGGCCGGGGCCGACACGCAGCTGCTCGCAAGCGGCGTCGTGACCGGTCCCCCGGAAACAAACCTGCGGCTCTCGCTGCGCGCGCCGGGCGCCGAGCTGCGCGGGTTACTCGCCACCCTCCCCGAGCCGGACACCGTCAATCTTGCCGCGCTGTTCTTCAGTCGCCGCGCGACGGGCCGCTCCCGCCGGGGCCTGCCGCTGTGGGAGGAAGACAGCTACCGGCGGTGGACCCGCCTCCCGTGGGGCGGCACCGCGCGCCTGTATCCGTTCGGACCGGCGGGAGCCGGGCGGCCGACCCGATCCGCCCGGCCCCCGCTCTGGGTCGAGATCACCGTCGGTCGCCAGTTCGCGGCCGGGGAGACCCGGGCGAGCGAGGAAGTCACGATCGTCGACAGCGCGGTCCTCTTCGACGCCCAAGCGGTGATTCCGCCCCGCCGCGTGACCGTGCGCATGAGTCTGGTGCGCGGCGACACGGCGAGCAGCCAGCGCACCGTCGACTTCGTCCCCGAGGCCCCGGGCCGGCGCGTCAGCTTCGTGCTGGGGGGCGAGACGTTCGATTTCGACGTCACGCTCGAGCGACCCGAGCCTCCCCGCACCGGTCGCGACAGCGCGCTGGCCGTGGACGCGGACGTGGTGTGCCTGCGGCTCCTGGTTCCGGGCTCGTCGGGTCCCGCGCGGGTGCGCTGCGGCCGCCTCGACAACGTGGCTCGCCGCCTCGCGCTCGTGGACGGCGACACGCTCGTGGCCACCTTCGCCTGGCCGGCGGTGCGGTGAGCGCGGTATTATCCAACGATGCCCCGCAAGGCGCGCCTCCATCCCTCGATTTTCCACCTCCCCGTCGAACGGATGCGGGAGGGGTACTACTCAGATAAGTATTTCGTCCGGACGCGGGAGCTGCTCCTCAAAGACAGCCATCGCCCCTGCGTGACGATGCAGGTGTTCGGTAAGGCGCACGCCTTCCTCGGTGGCATCGACGAGGCGATCGCCATCCTCAAGCTCTGCTCCAGCGAGTGGGACGAGCTCCAGGTGTACGCGCTGTACGACGGCGACGAGATCGCGCCGTGGGAGACGGTCCTCCTCATCGAAGGGCCGTACGACGCCTTCGCCCATCTGGAGACGCTGTACCTGGGCGTCCTCGCCCGCCGCACCAAGGTGGGCACCAACACGCGGCGGGTCGTGGAGGCCGCGCGGCCGAAACAGGTGATGTTCTTCCCCGCGCGGCACGACCACTGGCTGGTGCAGACCGGCGACGGCTACGCCGCCCACATCGCCGGTGCAATCGGCGTCTCGACCGACGCGCAGGCCTCGTGGTGGGGCTCCGAAGGTGTGGGCACCGTGCCCCACGCCCTCATCGCCGCATACGGCGGCGACACCGTGCTCGCCTCCAGCAAGTTCGCCGAGCACATGGATCCGGGCGTCCGGCTCATCACCCTCGTCGATTTCGAGAATGATTGCGTGGATACGTCGCTCAAGGTCGCCCGTGCCCTCGGCGAGCGGCTCTACGGCGTCCGCATCGACACGTCCGAGACCCTGGTCGACAAATCGGTCATTCCCCAGATGGGCACGTTCAAGCCGACCGGGGTCAACCCGCAGCTGGTGCGGAACGTGCGCGGCGCGCTCGACAAGGAAGGGTTCCAGTTCGTGAAGATCGTCGTGTCCGGCGGATTTACCGTCGAGAAGATCCGCCAGTTCGAGGAGGAGGATGTCCCCGTCGACATGTACGGCGTCGGGTCGAGCCTGTTCCAGGGCCGCTTCGATTTCACCGCGGACGTGGTGCGGGTGGAGGGGAAACCCGTCGCCAAGGTGGGCCGCAGCCATCGGCCCAACCCGCGGCTGGAGCGGGTTGACTGACGCGGCTGGAGCGGGTTGACTGACGATGTAGGGGCGCAGCATGCCGCGCCCCTACCGCTTCAGGTACTTGTCGTACCACGCCACGTACCGCTCCATCCGGTCGCGCAGGTGGCTCGGCTTGCTGATCCCGTGATGCTCCCCCGGGTAGATCACGAGCTGGGTCTCGACGCCGAGGCTTCGCAGCGCCTGATACATCTGCTCCGAGTTGAGCAATGGCACGTTGAAATCCTTGTCGCCGCACAGGAACAGGGTCGGCGTGACGATCCGGTCGGCGTGCAGGAACGGGAACGACAGCTTGAGCCAGACGTCGGCGTGCTGCCACGGGACGCCCAGCTCCCCTTCGTATTCCCGCACGTACTGATCGGTGCCATAACCGGCCAGGATGTTCGAGGCCGAGGCACCGCTCACGGCGGCCTTGAAGCGCCGGTCCTGGGCGATCACGTAGTTCGTGAGAATCCCGCCGTAGCTCCACCCGCCCACCCCGAGCCGCGCGGGATCGGCCAGCCCCTGCGCCACCACATAGTCGACCGCCCCCAGGACGTCCTGCGCGTCCTTGTTCCCCCAATCGGCGTAGATCGCCGTCGCATAGCTCTCGCCGCGGCCCGAGCTGCCGCGCGGGTTCGCGACCACCACGAGGTAGCCGCGAGCCGCCAGCACCTGGAACAGATGGCTGAACTCGTGCTGGAACTGCGACACGGGGCCGCCGTGGATGCGCAGAATCGCGGGGTAGCGCGTTCCCGCCCGGAAGTCCGGCGGCTTCACGACGAGGCCGTTCACCGTGGTGCCGTCGCGGCTCTTGAACGTGATGGCCTCCGTGGGTGCGAGCTTCACCTCGGTCAGCCATGCGTCGTTCTGGTGCGACAACGGGCGCAGCGCGGTCCCCGCGCCGTCCACCGCAAACACCTCGGCGGGCGCCTCCGGCGTGGAGACCGCCAGCGCGAGCCTCCCACCGGGCGCGGTGGTGAAGCCGGTGACGACCCGCGGTCCGGCGATCAGGCGCTCGATCGCCCCACCGGTGGCGGGAATGCGGGCCAGCTGCACGGTGCGGTCGTCTTCCAGCTGAAACAGGATCGCCGTCCCATCGGGCGACCACGTCGGGTTCGCCACGCTGCGGTCGAGCGCGGCAGTGAGAACGCGGGGCGCGCCGCCAGCGGCCGGGACCACCGCGAGTTTCTGTATGCCGTAGTAGATGAGCTTCAAAGGCCCACCCTGCAGGTACGCGATCGAGCGAGCGTCCGGGCTCCACGCGGGGCGGCTCTCCGTGTCGGGATCGTTGTCCGGGCCCTCGAACGTCGTGAGCCGACGCGGCACGGCCCCCGGGACGGCGTCCATTACGTACAGGTCCCAGTTGTTGTCCCGGTCGAAATCCGCACGCCGCTTGCTCACGAACACGAGCGAGCGGCCGTCCGGCGACCACGCCGGGAGCAGCTCGTCGTACGGCCCCGGCGTGAGGATCGGGCCCTTCCCGGTCTCGACGTCGACCAGGTAGAGATGGCGCCGCTCCTTGCCGAGATAGCCGATCTCCTCCTGCTTGAACTGGAAGCGGTCGATCACGATAGGGGCGGGCGTCTTGGCCTTGGCGGTGTCGGCGTCCCCGACCACGGCGGCGAGCCGTTTGCCATCGGGTGCCCACACGTAATCCTCGACGTCGCCGCCGAAACTCGTGAGCTTGCGGCCTTCGCCCCCCGAGCGATCGAGCAGCCAGACCTGCGCGTGCTCGTCCTCGCGGCTCGACAGGAACGCGAGCCAGCGTCCGTCAGGGCTCCAGCGCGGCGCGCTTTCGCCCTCTTTCGAATTGGTGAGACGCAGCGTGCGCGTGCCGTCCCAGCTCGTCATCCACACGGCGCCCGGCTGCTTGTCCTCCGTCGAATCGGCCCTGGCCACGGTGTACGCGACCCAGGCGCCGTCGGGGGAGAGCTGGGGATCGGCCACGTCGCGCAGCCGGAACAGATCCGTGACCGACACCGCGCGGGGCGCAGGGGCGGGGGCGGGCGCCTGCGCGCCGAGGCCGCTCGGGACGAGCGCCAGGAGCGCGACGAGCAGCGACCGGATCATGCGCGAAAAGCCTACGGCCCTTGCACTCCCCGTGCAAATGCATATTTTTCCGAAGGAATGAATATTAATTCACCGGTGCCCGTGGGCGTCATGGGGGCCTCCGGCTACGTCGGGCAGGAGCTGCTGCGGCTGCTGACTCGGCATCCGGGGGCCGCGGTCGTGTTTGCCACCGCGCAATCGGCGGCGGGCGAGACGCTGGACGGCGTCACGCTGGTGCGCGTCGACGACGCCCCGCTCGCGCGCGTCGAGATCGTGCTGTCGGCGCTGCCGCACGGCGTGTCCGGTCGCTACGTGCGCGAGGCACGCGCCGCAGGAAAGCGCGCCGTCGACCTCTCGTCCGATTTCCGGCTCTCGCCCGAGGCGGTGTACGGCCTGACGGAGGTCACGCGGCCCCGGCTCCCGGCCGCCGAGCTGGTCGCGAACCCGGGCTGCTACCCGACCGCGGCGCTGCTCGCGTTGCTGCCGCTCGCACAGCACGGCCTGATCGACCAGTCGCGCGAGGTGGTGATCGACGCCGCCTCGGGCGTCACCGGCGCGGGCCGCACGCCCAGGCGGGAGCTGCTGTTCGGCGAGGTGGCCGAGGACTTCCGGGCCTACGGCGTGGGAAACGACCACCGTCACCTCCCCGAGCTGAAGGCCACGCTGGCGCGCGAGGGCGGCTTCACGGGCGACCTGGTCTTCACGCCCCATCTGCTCCCCGTGAAGCGGGGGATTCTCGAGACGATCCACGTGCCCTTGACCCGGGTGGTCGACCAGGCCACGGCCGAGGGGATCTACGATGCCGTGTACGCCGCCGAGCCGTGCGTGAGGGTGCTGCGGGGCGCGCTGCCGTCGCTCAAAGACGTGGTGTACCGCAACCGGGTCGCCATCGGCGTAGCGCTCGTGGCCAACGTGCGCCGCCCACGACTCACCGTGATCGCGGCGATCGACAACCTCGTGAAGGGTGCCGCGGGACAGGCGATTCAGAACATGAACGTGATGCTCGGGTTGCCCGAGACGGCGGGACTGGTATGCTGAGCCCGCGCGTCGTCAAGCTGGGCGGAAACGACCTCGATCGCCCCGGCTGGCTCGCGGCCTGCGCCCGGGCGTTGGTGCGCCTCGGTCCCGTCGTCGTGGTGCACGGCGGCGGGCGCGCGATCAGCGGGCTGTGCCGCAGGCTCGGCCTCACCGTCGAGCAGCGGGACGGCCTGCGGGTTACGACTCCCGAGGTCGCGGAGGTGGTGGAGCTCGTGCTGGCCGGCCCGGTGAACCGGCAGGTGGTCGCGGCGCTGCGCGCGGCGGGGCTCGACGCGGTCGGGTTGTCGGGCGTGGACGGTGGGCTGCTGGTCGCCTGTACTGCCGCGGGCGGGCTCGGGATGGTGGGGGAGATCGCGCAGGTGCGCGCTTCGCTGCTCGAGCGCCTCCTGCTCGCGGGCCTGACCCCCGTGATCGCGCCGATGGCTCCGGCAGCCGAGGGTGGCCTACCGCTCAACGTCAACGCGGATGCCGCGGCAGCCGCGATCGCGGGCGCACTGCATGCCGCGGAGCTGCTGCTGGTCTCCGATGTGGCCGGCGTGCACGTGGACGGTGTGCTGCGGCCTACGCTAGCTGCGGGGGATGTGGAAGCGCTGATCGACGCCGGCGCAGCGACCGAAGGCATGGCTGCGAAGCTCCGGGCCGCGGCGGCGGCACTCCGCGCCGGGGCCCGCGCCGTCCGCATCGGGGATGTGCGCCTGCTCGAAGACCCCGGCGCCGGCACGCGTCTCGTCGCCCCCGCCCCCGCCCCCGCTCCCGCCCCGCAACCGGCGTGACCACGGTCCCTTCGGCGCTGTCGGCGCTGCTCGAAGTGTATTCCCGCGCCGGCCCCGTGTTCGTGGCGGGGAACGGCGCGGAGCTCGTCGCCGACGACGGGACGCGGTATCTCGACTTCGTCGCCGGCATCGGCGTGAACGCGCTCGGCTACAACCACGCGGTCGTCCGCGGAGCAATCGAGCGGGCGCTGGGCTCCGGCCTCATCCATGTCTCCAACCTGTACCGCACGGAGGCGGGCGAGCGGCTCGCGGAGGAGCTCGTGGCGCGCTCGTTCGCCGATCGGGTGTTCTTCTGCAACTCGGGCGCCGAGGCGAACGAGGCCGCGTTCAAGTTCGTCCGCAAGTGGTCGGGCAAGCCGGAGATCGTCGCGTTCTCGGGCTCGTTTCACGGCCGGCTGTTCGCCACGCTCGCCGCCACCGACCGCCCCGAATACCGGAAGCCGTTCGAGCCCCTGGTGCCGGGCATCCGCATCGTGCCACGCGAGGACTGGGCGGCGGTGGATCACGCCGTTTCGGCGTCGCGCACGGCGGCGGTGATCGTGGAGCCGGTGCAGGGCGAGGGCGGGGTCCGGCCGGTGGATCCCGAGTGGCTCGGGTTCGTCCGGGAGCTGTGCGACTCGCGCGGCGTCGCGGTCATCTTCGACGAGGTACAATGCGGGCTGGGTCGCACCGGTGCGCTCTTCGCCTACGAGCAGACGGGCGTCGTGCCCGACGTGCTCACGCTCGCCAAGCCGCTCGCCGGCGGGCTGCCGATGGGGGCGGTGCTGCTCACGGGCGCCGTCGCGGCGGCGCTCAAGCCGGGCGATCACGCCACGACGTTCGGAGGCGGGCCGCTGGTCGCGGGCGTTGCCCTCGACGTGGTGCGCACGATCGCCGCGCCGGAGTTTCTCGCCGAGGTACGTCGCAAGGGGGAGTGGCTCGGCGGACGGCTCGCGAACCTGGGCGCGGGCGGCTCGCGCGTCGCGGAGGTGCGGGGACGCGGCTTGATGTGGGGTGTCGAGCTGACGGAGCCGGCGGCCCCGTTCGTCGCCGCGGCGCGCGAACGGCGGCTGCTCGTCGCGACGGCGGGGCCGAGCGTGCTGCGGCTGATCCCCCCCCTCGTCATCGCGCAGCGGGAGCTCGAGCGCGGCGTCGGCATTCTCGAGGAGGTGCTGGCGTGACCGCTCTTCCCATAGCTGTCCACGGCGTCGCGGTGCGAGGCGCCGTGCTCGCCGATGTCCCGGCCCTCGAGACCCTCATGGCCCCGTACGTCGCAACCGGCGATCTGTTGCCGCGGAGCAACTACGACCTGTGCCGGCACATCAAGGAATACGCCGTCGCCGCCGCGCCGGGCGGCGAGATCGTGGGATGCGGCTCCCTCAAGATCTATTCGCGTGGCCTCGCCGAGGTCGCGGGCCTCGCCGTGCATCCGCAGTGGCAGGGGGCCGGTGTGGGGCGGGCGCTGCTCGAGACGCTCACCGCCGAGGCGCGCGCGCAGGGGCTGCACGAGGTGCTCGCCCTGACGCGCAAGCCCGCGTTCTTCTTGAAGCTCGGCTTCGTGCCCGCCGAACGCGAGCAGTTCCCGCTCAAGGTGTGGGCGGATTGTGCACGGTGTCCCAGGCAGAACTGCTGTGACGAAGTAGCAGTGGTGCTGAGGCTGTAGGCAAGGGAATAGCTAGACGCACCGGGGAAAACAGACGTGAGCCAACGGAATACCTGTTCGCTCGCGCTGTTCACCTCTGTGCGTCTGCGCGTCTGTTGCGTCTGTGCGTCTAGCTGTTGACACGTTCCCATATCCTCGAAGAGATTCCTCGCCATGCCCCGTGTCATCTTCTGGGATGTCGACACCCAGCACGACTTCATGCACGCCGACGGCAAGCTCTACGTACCGGAGGCGGAGCGGATCATCGGCAACCTGAAGCGCCTCACCGACTACGCCCACGGGCACGCCATTTGCTTGGTAGCAAGCGCCGACGACCACGTGATGCGCGACGCCGAGATCTCCGACACGCCGGACTGGAAGACCACCTTTCCGCCGCACTGCCTGCGGGGCACTCCCGGCCAGAAGAAGATTCCGGAAACGGCACTCCGCGACCCGCTCGTGATCGAGCCGGGGCGGACCGATCCCAAGGCGCTCGGCGAGCGGGTGCGGGCGCACCGAGGAGACATTTTGCTCAATAAGCACCGTTTCGACGTGTTCACCAACGAAAACGTGCCGACCGTGCTCGACGTGCTGGCGCCCGACGACATCGTCCTGTACGGCGTGGCGACCGACGTGTGCAACAAGGCGGCGATCGAGGGCCTGCTCGAGCGGCGGCCGCACACCCGCCTGTTCGTGGTCACCGACGCCGTGAAGGGCATCGACAAGGACGTGTCCGAGCAGCTGCTCAAGGATTGGGGCGACGAGGGCGTGCGCCTCGTGAAAACCAGGGAAGTCGTGGAGGAGGGGCTCGTCGAGCATCTCGCCCGCGCCGCCGTATGAGCGCGGCCTCCGTCGCCACCGCCCCCGCCTTTGGGCGGTTTTTTCTGCCGGGTCCCACCGATGTCCATCCCGAGGTGCTGGCCGCGATGCAGCGCCCGATGATCGGGCACCGCTCCGGTGCCATGGAGCAGCTGCTCGGCCGGCTCGAAGCGCCGCTCGCCCGCCTGTTCCGCACGTCCCGTCCCGTGCTCGTCGGGACGACCTCGGCCACGGGCTTCATGGAGATGGCGGTGCGCAACGGCGTGCGGCACCGCGCCCTGTCGCTCGTGAACGGCTCGTTCAGCGAGCGCTTTGCGAACCTGGTCCGCGCGAGCGGCAAGGAAAGCATCCGGTTGGACGTGCCGCTGGGATGCGCGGTCGAGCCCGACATGCTGCGGGACGCCCTGCGGCGCTCCCCGGTGGACGCCGTCACCCTCGTCCACTCCGAAACATCCACCGGCGTGCTCCAGGACGTCGCAGCGCTCGCCGCCGTCGTGCGCGAGTTCGACGACGTGGTGCTGCTCGTGGACGCGGTGACGTCGCTGGCGGGCTCTCCCGTGGAGACCGATCGCTGGGGAGGCGCAGGAGGGCTCGACTTCGTCCTCACGGGATCGCAAAAGGCCCTCGCCCTCCCGCCGGGCCTCGCTCTGGGCGTCGCCTCCGAACGCATGGTCGAGCGGGCCAAGACGCTTCCCGGACGCGGGCTGTACTTCGACCTGGTGAGCTTCCTCGAAGCGACCACCAAGCACCAGCCGACCAACACGCCCGCCGTCTCCCTGCTGTTCGCGCTCGAGACGCAGCTTGCCCGGATCGAGCGCGAGGGCGGGGTGGAGGCGCGGTGGCGCCGTCACGACGCCATGCGCCGCCGCGTCGAGGAGTGGAGCGGGCAGCACGGCGTCGCGTACCTGCCGCGCGAACAGCGCCGCAGCTGGACCGTCTCCTGCCTCAAGCTTCCCGAGGGCAAGACGTCGAAGCCCATCGTGGCTGCGTTGAAGCAGGCGGGCTGGACCATCGGCGCGGGCTACGGCTCCCTCAAAGAGTCGACCATCCGCATCGGCCACATGGGCGACCACACGGTCGCGGCGCTGGACGAGCTGCTGGCGCTGCTCGCCGGGCTCGTCGCGTGAGCGTTCGCGTGGTAGTGGCGGATCGCGTCACCGACGCAGGGCTCAAGCTGCTCGCGGCGACCCCGGATATCGAGGTCGTGAACTGCGCCGGCAAGCCGCGCGACGAGCTCGAGCGGGCGCTCGGCGGCGCGCACGCCCTCATCGTTCGCAGCGAGACGCGGGTCACCGCGGACCTGCTCACGCACGGCCCCGGGCTCCGCGTGATCGCCCGCGCCGGCACCGGCGTGGACAACATCGACGTGCACGCGGCCACGCGGCGCGGCGTCGCGGTCATGAACGCGCCGGGCGCCAATACCGTCAGCGCCGCAGAGCACGCGATGGGCCTGCTGCTTGCGCAAGTCCGCCACATTCCGTGGGCCGCAGAGGCGATGCGACGCGGCGAATGGGACCGCAAACGCTTCGAGGGGACCGAGCTCCGTGGCAAGACGATCGGTATCGTCGGCCTGGGCCGCATCGGCGGGCACGTGGCGCAGCTCGCCCGCGCGTTCGGCATGCACGTGGTAGGGCACGACCCCTACCTCTCTCCCGAGCGCGCCACGGAGCTGCAGCTCAAGCTGCTGCCGCTCGACCAGCTGCTCCGCCAGGCGGACGTGGTCACCTTGCACGTGGCGCACACGGAGCAGACGCACCACCTGATCAACGCCGAGCGCTTGAAGCTCATGAAGCCCACCGCGGTGCTCGTGAACACGGCGCGCGGTGAGCTGGTGGACGCCGTGGCCCTGGCCGAGGCGATCGGGGAGAAGCGCATCGGTGGCGCGGCGCTCGACGTGTTCGCGGTCGAGCCGCTCCCCGCCGACTCGCCGCTCCGCAAGCTCGAGCGCGTGATCCTCACGCCCCACCTCGCCGCGTCCACCGCGGAGGCGCAGGAGCGCGTGAGTCTGGAGATCTGCGGCGCCGTGCGCGACGCGCTGCTCGCCGGTGACCTGTCGTTCGCGATCAACGTGCCCGGCATTTCGGGCGACCTCTTGCGGCGCCTCGGGCCGCTGCTCGACCTGGCGCGCCGCCTGGGCCGGCTGGCGCTGGCACTCGTGGACGGACCGGTCACCGCCGTCGAGGTGGACTACGGCGGCAAGGACGAGGCGGCGCCGCGACCGGTCCTGATGGCCGCGGTAGAGGGTCTGCTCTCGGCCATGAACGTCGAGCCTGTGAGTCTGGTGAACGCGCTGCTCATCGCGGAGGAGCGCGGGGTGCGCCACGCGCGCAAGACCGGAACGCCCGAGCCCGGCTTCGAGACGACCGTGGGCGTGACGCTCGAGGCGGCGCGCGGGCGCGCGCGTGTGGCGGGTGCCGTGCTGGGAAACGGCTATGGACGCGTGATTCGCATCGACGACTACCACGTCGACGTGGCGCCCGAGGGCTGGATGCTCGTGATCCGGAACCGGGACGTGCCCGGCGTCATCGGCCGGGTCGGCACGCTGCTCGGCGGGGCCGGGATCAACATCGGCAGCTACCACCAGGCACGAGTGCCCTTCCCGGGGCACGACGCGCTCGCGGCCATCACCGTGGATCAGCCGCTCAGGAACGGCGTGCTCGACGAGCTCGCCCGGGTGCCGGACATCCAGCTGGTCCGGCTCGTGAACTTCGGGGACTGACCGCTCGCCGGGTCCAGCGGCCTGTCGCCCCTCTTCCGCTCGTCGGCTTCCGGCGCTACATCATGGCGACGCTCCCCTACCCTCGGAGATTCTATGCGCCCTGCTGGCCTCGCTTTCAGCTTCTCGATCTCTTTGTTGCTCTCGGTAGCGCCCGCGGTTCACGCCCAAGCTGCCCCGGCGGAAAAGCCGGCAGCGCTGAAGTGGGGCCCGGCCCCGGCCGTATTTCCCCAGGGCGCACGCATGGCCGTGGTGAGCGGCGATCCCACCAAGGCGGCGCTGTTTACCGCCGAGCTGGCGATGCCGAGCGGCTACAAGATCCCGCCGCACTTCCATCCCACCGACGAGGTCGTCGAAGTCAAAAAGGGCACGCTGCTCGTCGGTATGGGTAACAAGTTCGACGCCTCCAAGACGCAGGCGATGAAGCCCGGCGACAAGGCAACGGTGTCGGCGAAGGCACACCACTTCGCCGCGGCGCAAGGCGCCACCTTCATCGAGGTGACTGCCATGGGTCCGTTCGGGATGACCTACGTCAATCCGGCGGACAATCCCCAGAAGCAGGCCGCCAAGCCCTAGCTCACTCGTACCGCAGCGACTCCACCGGGTCCACCGCCGCCGCGCGCCGCGCCGGCAGGACGCCGGCGATGAGTCCCACGCCGATCAGGATCCCGACGCAGATGAGGGCGATCGGCCACGACAGCTTCGGGTTCAGGATGTACTGCATCGCCGGGTTGTCCGCGGTCGGGATCGCGTCGACCCCGAGCACGATCAGCGCCGCGGTCGCGAGCCCCACCAGCCCGCCGGACACGGCGATCGTCAGGGCCTCGAACAGGAATTGCGCCATGATGTGCCGGCGGCGGGCCCCGAGCGCGAGCTTGATGCCGATCTCCTGAGTCCGCTCCTTCACCACGACGTACATGATGTTCGCGACCCCGACCCCGGCGATGAGCAGGGTGAAGGCCCCGACGAGCCCCATGAAGATCTGGATGCCGAGCCCGACGGCGAGGGTTTCCTTTTCGCTTTCGATGAAGTCCCAAATGCCCAGCGCCCGCTCATCCTTGGGGTCGAAGCGGTACTTCCGCGCCAACACCCGGTAGAGCTCCGCTTTCACCAGCGGTCCCCGGGACGCATCGTGCGGCTGCACGATGAGATGGCTCACGAAGCGGTTGCCCCAGATGGTGCGAAAGGTCGAATACGGGATGACGGCGCGGTCGGCGTCCGGCCCGTTGTTGCTCGAGTCCTGGAACTTCTTCTGCAGCACGCCGACCACGGTGAAGGGCAAGCCGTCGACGACGACGCTCTTGCCGATCGGATCCACGCCCTTGCCGAAAATCCGCTCCGCCAGCTCGTTGCCCAGGAACAGCACACGCCGCTTCTGCGCGACGTCGGCGGCGTTGATGAAGCGTCCGCCCTGTGCCGGCTCCATGTGTCGCATCGCCTCGTGATCGGGGCCGACGCCCTCGAGGTAGGCATTGGTGCGGGTCTTGCCGACCTGAAACGCGGTCCCCCACCGGCCGTACGAGATGCTCCCGCGGTCGACGTCCGGGATCGCGCGCTTGAGGAGGTCGAGGTCTTCCTCCACGAGGCGGATGCGCCGGCCTTGCCCCAGGCCGGCGAACGACTTGCTGGTCTCACCGCCGTAGATCATGAAGATCCGTTCGCCGGCGCCGAGCAGGCCGTCCCGGACGGTGCGCTTCAGTCCCTCACCGAACGCGAGCAGCAAGACGACCGCGAGCGTTCCCCAGGTGACCGCAAAGAAGGTGAGAAAGGCCCGCGTGCGCTGCGCCTTCAGATCGCCGATGAATTCCTGGAGCAGGATGGTGAACATGACTCAGGTTCGCAGCGCTTCCACCGGGTCGAGCGCAGCGGCGCGCCTGGCCGGCATCAGGCCTGCGGCAAAGGCAACCGCCGCGAGCAGCGCGAGGGTCGCCGTAAGCACCTGTGGTGAGATGGTCGGGACGCCGACGAATTCTTTAATGGGCAAGCCGCCCAGAGCGGCAACGAGCCCGAGCGAGAGCAGCAGCCCGAGCGTGGCCCCCATCGCCACGATCATCAGGGCCTCGGCGAAGAACTGG
The DNA here is from genome assembly GCA_003222155.1 of Gemmatimonadota bacterium. Classification (GTDB taxonomy): domain Bacteria; phylum Gemmatimonadota; class Gemmatimonadetes; order Gemmatimonadales; family GWC2-71-9; genus AG41. The sequence goes on from QHUU01000059.1 coordinate 125,535, forward strand.
CGCATGATGTCGGTGCGGGTCGCACCCACGGCGCGCCGCACGCCGATCTCGCGGGTGCGCTCTTTGACCACGATGTACATGATGTTCGCCACCCCGATGCCCCCCACCAGCAGGGTGAAGCTCCCGACGATCGCGAAGAAAATATTGAAGGCGACGAACATCTTGCCGAACCGGGTCTCCCACTCGCTCGTGTCCCAGAAGGCCAGGGCGTCCTTGTCCTGCGCATCGAACTTGTACTTGCGCGCCATCGTCTCGTACACGCGACGCTCGGCCTGCTTGGTGATCTCCGACGTCCGCGCGCGGTAGACGATGTTGTTCAGGAACCGGTTGCCGAACAGCGCATAGTGCGTGGTCGCCGGAATGAAGATCCGGTCCTTGTCACGCTCCTCGTAGGAGGAATTCTGCAGCTTGGGGCGCATCACCCCCACGACGGTGAATGGTGCGTCACCCAGGAACACCTGCTGTCCCACGCCGGCTTCGTCACCAAACAGGAGCTTGGCGAGCTCGTCGCCCAACACGGCCACCCGCCTCCGCTCGGCGATATCGCGATCGTTGACGAAGCGGCCGCCCGCCTCGGGGATGATGTTGCGCATCTGGCCGTATACGGGAAGAATGCCCGTGATGGCCGGTGTGGCGGCCTTGACGCCACGCCGCGCCCGCGCGCTATGCGTGATGAACTCGGGGCTGATGTACTCGATCTCCGCGACCTCGCGTGCCAGGAGCGGCACGTCGTCCCAGCGCAGGCGGATCGGGCGGCCATCGCCGAAGCCGGCGAACGCCTTCGTGGTCCGTCCGCCCCACAGTATCACGATCCGGTCCCCCAAACCGTGAAACCGCTTCTTGGTTTGCCGCTCCAGGCCGACACCGAACGCCAGTAGCACCACCACGGCGACGGTGCCCCAGGCAATCCCCAGCACGGTGAGGGAGGTGCGCAGTTTCTGCGCCCGGAGATCGGCGAAGAACTCGCGCCACACGTCAGCTGATCTCGCGCGGGGCCGCCTCGATGATCGAGTCGGTCGCCTGCAGGCCCTCCAGCACCTCGATATTGATGGCGTCGGAGAGGCCGGTCTTGATGCTTCGCTCTGCGGTCTTGCCGGGGCCGGTGCGGACGGTCACGAAGCTCGAGTCGTTGCGGTGCGTGATGAGCCGCTCGGGGATGTAGAGCACGCTGTCGCGGCGAGAAATGATCACTTCCGCATTGGCCGAGTAGCCCGCGCGCAGCGTGGCCCCCGCCACTTCGGTCAGCACGATCTCGATCGGGAACACCGTCGCCTGCTCCTGCTTGTGCGCCTGGAGCCAGATCTTCTCGAGCCGGCCCTTCACGCTCGCGTTGGGCAGAGCGCCGATCTTGATCGTCGCCGGCATGCCCTCCTTGAGCCGACCCACATCGATCTCGTCCACGGTCCCCCGAAAGATCAAGTCGCGCATGGCCGCCATGCGCATCAGCACGGTGCCGGCCTGGTACGGGGTCAGCGGCACCACCGGGTCACCGATTTCGATGGAGTCTTCGAGGATGTAGCCGTCGATGGGAGCGCGCACCACGGTCTCCACCTGCTTGCCCCCGGTGAGCACCTTGCCGCCTTCCTGCAACGCCAGCCGTTCCTGCGCGAGCGAGAGCTGGCTGCGCGACTCGTCCACCCGACGCTGAGCGGCTTCCAAGTCGGAAGGGGAAATCAGGTTCCGGTTGCGCAGCTCCTGCTGACGAGCCAACTCGCGCTCCAGGTTCTTGAGCTCGATCTCGCGCAGCTCGACGTTGCGGCGCAGCTCCACCATTTCCAGGGGCGTCGGGTTGGGCGAGATCTCGAGCAGCGGCTGGCCGCGTTTGACGTAGTCGCCGACGCCGGCGAAGCGCCGCCGCACGACCCCGGCGAGGATGGATTTGACGCTGACTTCGACGCGCGGCTGGATGGTGCCGACGGCGAGCGCTTTGTCCACCAGGGATCCGCGGGCCACGGCCACCGCCTTCGATGCGTCTTTCTTCCTGCCCGCGAGCTTTCCGCTGGCGGCCATGGCGCCGAGCCCCAGGACGACGACCATGGTGGTCACGACGAACATCGTGCGGCGCTTCATCTTAGGACGGCTCCGCTCGGGTGCGCAGGACGGGGTGCGTGTTACGTACGGAGCGGGCTGCCGATTGGTTCCGGGCTAGTCCGCCGCCTGCTGCCGGGGCGGCTCCTCGTCGGCCAGCAGGCGAAACGATTTGACCGCGCCGGTGAGCTTGTCCGCCGCCTCGGCGAGCTGGTTGGCGGACGACGCGATCTCCTCGGTCGAGGCGCTCTGCTCCTCGCTCGACGCGGCGATCTCCTGCGCCGACGCCAGCAGGTTCTCCGTGCCCTCGGCGACCGAGTTGAGGCGCGCCCCGATCTCCTCCACCAGGCGCCGCATCTCACCCGCCATGTTGGCGATCTCGCGGCTCCACACGTCGTTGGCCTCCGCTTCGGCCGCCACCGTCCCGAGCCCCTGAGCGGCCGTTTGGGCCGCCTCCCGCGCCACGCCCGCGCCCTGGGCGAGATGCGTCAGGCGATCGCGCGTCGCCTGCACCCGCCCCAGCACGCCGCGCACCGTGTCGGCGGTATCGGTCGCCGCCGCGGCGGCCACCGAGGCGAGCTTGCGTACCTCGTCCGCCACGACGGCGAAGCCGCGCCCCTGCGGTCCGGCGCGTGCCGCCTCGATGGCCGCGTTCAAGGCCAGCATGTTGGTCTGCGTCGCGACCGCCTTGGCCTGAGCGACGAACTTCTGGATGTCCGCCGAGGCGCGCGCCAGGGCCTCGGCCTCCGCGGCGCCGCGCTCCACCTCTTCCACGAGCTTCGCGAGCTGGGCGGTGCTCTGGTCCAGCACGTCCTTGTGCCGCTTGGCGACTGCGGCGACGGCGCTGTTGCGCCGCACCGAGTCGTCGGCGCCGGCCGCCAGAATCGTGGCGATCTGGAGGATCTTGGCGGCGTCGTCCGCCGCGGCGCGCACCAGCTGCGCCTGCTCCGCGGCGCGCTTGGTGAGGTCCTGGCACGTGGCCGACATCTCCTGGGTGGACGCGCTCATCTGCTCGGTCGACGCCGAGATCTCGGTGGCCATGGCCGCCGCTTCGTCCGCGGCGGTGCGGATGGCCCCCACCAGGCGGCGCAGCGCCACCACCATGGAGTGCACGGACGAGAGCAGGTCGCCCACCTCCGCGGCCTCCGTACGATCGCCCACAACCGTGACGGACAAATCGCCGCCCGCCACCCGGCTCGCGATCGCCCCCGCCGCCTTCACCGGCTCCGTAACCCGGCGGTTGAGCCGCCGCCAGAACACGACCAGCAGCGTGAGCGCGGCGCCGAACAGCGCCACCGTCCAGAGCACGATGTTGGTCGCCGTGGTGCGCGCCACGGCGTACGCCGCTGTTTCCGGTTCGCGGAACACGACCCACCACTTCCCATCGGCCGTCGGCACCGTCACGACGAGATCGGCACTGCCTCCCCCCCCGGGCTCCGGCACGCGCGCCGTAGCGGGGTGCGACTGCCGCGGGATGTCCGCCGCCTGCGCCAGCGGGCGCAGCAGATCGGTCGAGTCCGGCGTGACGATGCGCCGGCCCTGCGCGTCGACCACCTCGAGCCGCACCCCGCCGGGGAGGTCGGCGGCGGCCAGGAGCTTCGACAGGCGATCCAGCGCGAACACGGCTTTGAGGACGCCCACCGGACGCGCCACCCGCGGCGCGCGGATGGCGATATCGTATTCGAGCGAGACCACCGCCGCCGACGAGTCGTACCGCGGTGGACCCTCGTACGCTCCCGTCTTCACGGCGCGCTGCCACCAGTCCTCGTCCGACTGAACGAAGTCCGAGGTGCGATCCGACGCGAGTACGTTGTACCCGTGGCTCTCCGTGAAAAACACCTCGACGAAGTCGGAGTGCTGTCCGTAGCCGCGCAAGTAGGCGGCGAGATCCGGATCGCCGCCGAGCTCGCGCCGCTGGTTGAACGTCCGCTCCAGGGTCGGGATGTCGAGCTGCGGCAGGCGCTGGCGCACGGCGGCCTGCGACGCCTCGAGCGCGGCGCGCACCACGGCGGGGGAGCCCGCCAGCGCCTCCGCTTCGTGGTGGCGCTCGGTCAAATACAGCTCCACCAGCGAGGCGACGTGCGTCGCCAGGTCCTGGCCGCGGGCGTTCGCCTGCCGCTCGACGATCCGGCTGGCGCTGCGGCTCGAGAGGAGGGCGAACCCCGTCACCAGGACGAGGGCCACGGCCGCTCCCGTCACCAGGAAGCTTTGCCGGAGCTGCGGGGTGCGGCTGGACATGATGCGGGTCGGAAGCGAAGCTACGCAGGGTTACCCGGTTGAGCAAGCCTGTTTAATTTCATGGACTTATGACTCAGGTGCCGCCGTACGATCCGCAGCTGGTCGAGGCCAAGTGGCAAGAGCGCTGGGTGCGGGAGCATACCAACGAGCCCGACCTGGACCGCCCGCGCCGGCCGTTCTACAACCTCATGATGTTCCCCTATCCCTCGGCCGAAGGCCTGCACGTGGGGAACATGTTCGCGTTCACCGGCGCCGACATCTACGGGCGGTTCAAGCGGCTGCAGGGGTACGACGTATTCGAGCCGATCGGGTTCGACGCATTCGGCATCCACTCGGAGAACTACGCGCTCTCGGTGGGGATCAACCCGGCCCAGCTCATCCCGAAGAACATCGAGACCTTCCGCCGCCAGCTGCGGCGGTTCGGCGGCATGTTCGACTGGCGGCACGAGCTCTCCACCACCGATCCCCGCTACTACAAGTGGACGCAGTGGGTTTTCCTGCAGCTGTTCGCCGCAGGGCTGGCGTTCCGCAAGCAGGCGGCGGTCAACTGGTGCCCCAAGGACATGAGCGTGATCGCCAATGAGCAGGTGATCAACGGCTACTGCGAGCGGCACCCCGACACCAAAGTCGAGCAGCGCTTCCTGGAGCAGTGGTTCTTCAACATCACCAAGTACGCCGAGCCGCTGCTCCAGAACCTGGACCGGCTCGACTGGTCCGACTCGACCCGTACGCTGCAGCGCAACTGGATCGGGCGCAGCGAGGGGGCCGAGCTGATTTTCGAGACTCCGGCCGGTGCCAGGATCCCCGTGTTCACCACCCGTCCCGACACCGTGTTCGGCGCGACCTACCTCGTGCTCGCTCCCGAGCATCCGCTCGTGGACCAGCTCACGGCCGACGAGCAGCGGCGCTCGCTGAACGCCTACCGGCGTGAGATGCAGGGGAAGGACCTCGTATCACGCCGGGTTGGCGACAAGACCAAGACCGGGGTGTTCCTCGGTTCCTACGCCCGTAATCCGGCCACGGGTGAGGCGATCCCCATCTGGATCGCGGACTACGTGCTCATGGAATACGGCACCGGGGCGATCATGGCGGTGCCGGCGCACGACACGCGCGACTTCGAGTTCGCCACCCAGTTCAAGCTGCCCATCCGCGAGGTCGTGCGCACCGGCGAGCCGCTCCCGAGCGTGACCGAAGACGGCGTGCTGGTCAATTCGGGTGAGTTCGACGGGCTGTCGTGTCGCGATGCTCAGCGCCGCATCGTCGCCTGGCTGAAGCAGAGGGGACTCGCCACCCCGCAGGTGCAGTACCGGCTGCACGACTGGTGCATTTCGCGCCAGCGGTACTGGGGACCGCCCATCCCCGTCATCTATTGCGACGGTTGCGGCCCAGTGGCGGTGCCGGAGCGAGACCTCCCCGTGGAGCTGCCGTTCATCCAGGACTTCCGCCCCGATGCGAGCGGGGTCTCCCCGCTCGCCCGCCACAAGGAGTGGTACTTCGTGAAGTGCCCGCGGTGCGGCTCCCAGGGCAGGCGCGAGACCGACGTTTCGGACACGTTTCTCGACTCGGCTTGGTATTTCCTGCGGTATCCGTCGACTGAATTCGACGACCGGCCGTGGGACCCGGCGCGCACGACGACGTGGCTGCCGGTGTCGAGCTACATCGGAGGAAACGAGCACGCCGTGCTCCACCTGCTCTATTCCCGCTTCATCACGATGGTGCTGCGCGAGCTCGGCAAGCTGCACTTCGACGAGCCGTTCCCCAAGCTCCGCGCGCACGGGCTGATCATCAAGGACGGCGCGAAGATGTCGAAGTCGCGCGGCAACGTGGTCATCCCGGACGCCTACATCCAGAAGTGGGGCGCCGATACGCTGCGCTTGTACCTGATGTTCCTGGGGCCGTTCCAGGAGGGCGGCGACTTCCGCGACACGAGCATCATCGGCGTCCGCCGCTTCCTCGACAAGCTGTGGGCGACGGCACACGAGGCGGCCCGTCTGACCCCGGGCGCAAGCCCGGGGTTCCCGGGGTCAGTGGGTTCAGGGTTGCCGCCGGCGGTCGAGCGCAAGCTCCATCAGACGATCAAGAAGGTCACGGCCGACACGGAGCGGCTCGACTACAACACGGCCATCTCGGCGATGATGGAGTATCTCAACACCGTGCGCGACGAGCGCACCGCGGTGCGGGGAGCCATCGAACCCCTGGTCGTCATGGTGGCGCCGTACGCCCCGCACCTCGCCGAGGAGCTGTGGTCCCTCTTCGGACACCAGGGCTCGATCTTCACGGCGGCATGGCCGGCGTTCGACGAGCGCCGCGCCGCGGCGGGAGACGTGGAAGTGGTGGTGCAGGTGAACGGCAAGGTGCGGGGGCGGGTGACGGTGGGCCGCGGCGCGAGCGAGGCGGAGGTCGTCGCCCTGGCGATGAAGGACGAGTCCGTCCGCAAGTTCGTGGACGGGAAACCGGTGCGAAAGACGGTCTACGTGCAAGACCGCCTGCTCAACCTCGTGGTTTAGAACACTTGCGCGATCACGTCGCCGACGACGTACCCGACGGCGGCCACGCCCAGTCCCACCACGAACATATCGATCCCGCTGCGGATCACACCGCGGCCCGTGAAAAAGCTGCGGGCCGCTCCGACCGCGAAGTGGGAGAGCATGGCGATGGCGAACGCGGTCCAGGCGGCCGCCCGCCCGCTCAGCACGAGGAACGGCGCCACGGGAATGAGCGCCCCGACCGCCGTGGACGCCCCCGTGACCCATCCTTCCTTGAACGGGGTCGAGTGCGCCACGCCGATCTTCAGCTCCTCACGCACCTGCTCGTCCAGCGCCCGCTGCGAGTCGCGCATCACCTCGGCGGCCATCTGGCGGGCGATCCCAGCCTCGATGCCCTTGGTCTGATAGACCAGGGCGAGCTCCTCTTCCTCCACCTCGGGCATGATCCGGATCTCTTCCTTCTCCATGGCGATCTCGTGGGCGTACACCTCCTGCTCGCTCTTCGCCGCGAGGTAGCCCGAGGCGCCCATCGACAGCGCGTCCGCGAACATCCCCGCGAGCCCCGAGAGCAGGACGATGTGCGGCGCGACGGAGGCGCCGATCACGCCCGCCACGAGTCCGAAATTCGCCGTGAGCCCGTCGTTGAACCCGTACACCACGTTGCGCAGGAACCCGCCCGACCCCGTGTTGTGCCAGGGCTCCGCCGCCCGGCCGGCGAGACCAGCCAGCGTCTCGGCGTGCGCCGCCGATTCCTTGGCGAGCTTGAGAGAGACCTCGCGCGCGTCGTCGAAGCGCGCCTGCTTGTGGAGGTCCATGTAGCCCTTCACCTCTTGTCCCTCCTCCCGCAGCAGGAGCGGCAGCAGGTACCCGGTCCCGAAGCGACGTCCGAACCAGGCGCGCAGGCGCGCGTTCACCGAAGGCCGCGGGCGGCCGACCGGATGGCCATGCTCGGCGAGCAGCTCCTCCCACATCTGCACATGCCGCTCTTCCACGCCGGCCAACTTGATGTAGACGTCCTTGCGCTTCTGGTCCGGCTCCTGGCCGGCGAGCACCAGGTACAGGTAGGCGGCGTCGTATTCGTCCTGCCAGTGGTGCAGCCACACGTGCAGCGTTTCGCGGTCGAGGGGCATGCTGCAAAATAGCTGCAACTCGCCTAATAGCAATTGGTTAGACGACGTCACGCGACGACGTCAAGCGACACCGTAGCACGAAGACGTAGTACAACGACGTCGCGCGACGTCTTTGCTTGACGCCTTCGCGCGACGTCTTTCGTACTTGACGCATCTATTGTTTTCAGGAGATGACCATCTCACTCGCCGTCCCCGACATTCTCGTTGCCCGGGCGAAGTCTGGCGACCTGGAAGCGCTGGAGGCGCTGTACCGGGCGTTCGAGACACCGGTGTACAACCTCGCCTTCCGGATGCTGCGGAGCCCGGAGGACGCCGAGGACGTGCTGCAGGAGACGTTCCTCGAGGTGGTGCGGAGCATCAAGCAGTATCGGGCGGAAGGGCACCTGTGGGGTTGGATCCGGCAGATCGCGGCGTCCAAGGCCCTGATGCGGATCCGGCGCAACCAGGTGCGCGCGACGGATGAGCTGCACGAGGAAGCGGCGGCCGGACCGGGGGGCTCGGGGATCCCGGCGCGGATCGACCTCGAGCGCGCGTTCGAGCGGCTGAGCGAGACGTCGCGCGCGGTGGTGTGGCTGCACGACGTCGAGGGGTACACGCACGAGGAGATCGCCGAGCAGATGGGCAAGACGGTGAGTTTTTCCAAATCGCAGCTGGCGCGGGCGCACGCGCGGCTGCGCGGCATGCTGGACGATGAAGGAGCGGCACGATGATGCATTGCACCATGGACGATCTGCTGGCCCTGCGGGCGGGGGAGGGGTCCGCCTGGGCGCGCTCGCACGCGGCGGCGTGCGCGACGTGCCGGGCGGAGCTCGACGCGCTGTATCAGCGCGTGGCGCAGCTCAAGGCGCTGCCGGCACGGCGTTCGGCGCGAGACCGCTGGCCGGCGGTGCGCGAAGCCGTAGTCGCCGAGCGGCGGCGGCGGCGCGAGCGCTGGGGCGTCTGGAGTGTCGGCGCGGCCGCCGCGGTCGCCGGGCTGCTCGTGTTCCACCCGTTCGGCATTCGCCAGGCGGATGCGGCCGAGCTCGCCCGAGTGAAGCAGGAGTCGGCGACGCTGGAGCAGCAACTTGGCCGCTACGAGCCCGATGCCCGGGTGATGAGCGGCCGCGCGGCGGCGCTGGCCGCCGCGTTGGAGGATCGGATTGCCGTCATCGACGGCGAGCTGGCACAGCTGGGCCCCGCTCAAGCCCAGGGGCGTCCTGCCGACCTCGTCACACTGTGGCAGCAGCGCGTGGAGCTCATGGAGCAGCTCGTGAGCGTCCACGTCACTCGCGCCGCGTACGTGGGGCTCTAGCGCCCCGGAGGGATGACAGAAATGCAACGGAACTGCATGCTACTCGCGGCGGCGGTGCTGACCACCGTACCGACGCTGCTCCCGGCTCAGGAACCGGCTGTTCCCCCGCGTGTTACACGCGACCGGGCGCGGGCCGAGCGCGACCAGGTGCGTGCCTTCGCGTTCGGCGATAACCGCGCTCGCATCGGCGTCGTGCTCCGGCCCGAGGCGAACGAGGAGACCGACAAAGTCGGCGCCAAGATCGAAGGCGTCAGCCCCGGCGGGCCGGCCGAGAAGGCGGGCCTCAAGGTGGGCGACATCATCACCAAGTTCAACGGGACGGCGCTCGGCGGCTTGAAGGCGGAGGACGACGAGGAATCCGGTCCGGGTCGGAAGCTCATCGCCCTGGCGCGCAAGCTCGAACCGGGCGACACGGTCCAGCTCGAATTCCGACGGGGCAGCGAATCGAAAAAGGCGGTGCTGGTGGCGCAGGATCTGAGCGGTGACTTTCGGGTCGAGCTTGGGGCGCCTGGCATGATCATGCCCCGGATGCCCGACATGCCCGACATGCACTTCGAGTTCTTCGAGTCGCCGTGGGGCAATCTTGAGCTCGTGAGCCTCAACCCCGACTTGGGGGAATACTTCGGCACCAAGGACGGCGTCCTGGTGGTGAAGGCGCCGACGGACTCGAGCTTGTCGCTGAAGGGCGGGGACGTGATCCTGTCCATCGGCGGGCGCAAGCCCTCGAGCCCCTCACACGCGATGCGGATCCTGCGGTCCTACGAGAAGGGCGAGACGGTGTCCATCGACATCCTGCGCAAGCAGAAGCGCACGACGGTGAGCTGGAAAGTGCCGTCGCGCGAGACGCGGATGTTCCGGCGACACGAGGAGCACAGTGGCGACGAGGAGCAAAGCGGCGTGTGGGGGGTGCGGGCGCGGCGCTGGCAGCGCCTGCAGCGCGTCTGATCAGGACACTCGCCGCGCCGGCAGCACCTGATCGAAGGCACTGAACTCGAACGGCTTCGGCACGCAGGGACGGCCGGTGGACGACAGGAAGCTGCGCACGGTGTCGTCCACCAGCTGTCCGGTGGTGAAGATCACCCGATCCGCGTAGGACGGATCGCGCGCCTTGAGCTCCCCGAACAGCTGCTCTCCCGACAGATCCGGCATCCGCATGTCGATGATGACCGCGTCGAACGCGTCCTCGCGCATCCGGGCGAGGGCTTCCCGGCCGCTGGCGGTGGTCTCGACCTCGTGGCCACGGCTGGACAGGTAGCGCTGCAGCGCGACCCGCACCGAGGCCTCGTCGTCCACCACGAGCACGTGCAACCGGTCGGTGACGGGCTGCAGCACGGGCGTGCTCGTGAACTCCCCCGTGGCGCGTGGCGCCACGACCGGCAGCTCGATGACGAACCGGGCGCCCCCCTGTGGGGAATTCTCCGCCCAGATGCGCCCCTCGTGCTCCCGCACGATGCCGAGCGAGATCGAGAGCCCGAGACCCGTGCCGGACCCCGTGGGCTTGGTGGTGAAGAACGGGTTGAAGATCCGCTCGAGCAGATTGGGGGGGATGCCCGGGCCCGTGTCCTCGATCTCGACGCGGATGACGGCGCCGACCTGACGGGTGCGCACGGTGAGGCGCTGCTGGTCGCGCTCGGCCCGCTCCATCGCCTGCTCGGCGTTGGTGATCAGGTTCAGGAACACCTGCTGCAGCTGATGGGCGTCCGCCATGGTCTCGGGGGCCTGATCGTCGTAGTCGCGCTGCACGTCGATGCCCCGCACCCGCAGCTCGTACCCCCGCAGCTCGAGCGTGTCGTCCAGTACCTGATTCACCGAGGTGGGCGAGCGCTCGGGCTTGTGCTGGCGCGCGAACGTCAGGAGGTTCTGCACGATGCGCGAGGCGCGCCGGGCTTCGGCGTAGATCATTTCCGCCGCCGTGCGCTGGTCGGGCGGGAAGCGCTTTTCGCTCAGCAGCAGCTGGGCGAACGCCGAGATCCCGGCGAGCGGGTTGTTGAGCTCGTGCGCCACGCCGGACACGAGCTGCCCGATCGCCGACATCTTCTCCGACTGGATCAGCTGCTCCTGCAGCATCTTCTGGTCGGTGACGTCGCGAATGACGCACAGCACCTCTTCGTCGAGCTGCGGCGTCGAGTACGTGACCTGAATGGTCCGGACGTCGGCGTCCTTGGCGTAGAAGCTCGTTTCGAACAGCCCCGTCTCGCCGGCGAGCGCCTTCTGAAAGTGGGCCAGGGCCTGGGGGAGCTCGTCGTCCGGCAGCATGGGCGCGAACCATTGTCCCACCAGCTCCTCGCGGCGGTAGCCCGAGATGATCTCGGCGGCGTGGTTGAAGGTGGTGAACCGGCCGTTCGCGTCCAGCGTGACGATCGCATCGGAGGCGGATTCGAACAGATTGCGATAGCGGGCCTCCGACCGCGCGAGGGTCTCCTGCGCCCGCCGTTGCTCCGTGATGTCGCGCAGCGTGGCCACGGCCCCGATCAGCTCGCCCTCGACCATGAGCGGCGTCGTGGACACGGCGACCACCCGCTCCTCGCCGCTCGCGCTCACGATCTTCGTCTCGTAGTGCTGCTCCTCGCCGTGGAACGCCAGCTGCTCGTGCTCCGCGACGAGGGCGCGCTCGCTCGGGGCCACCATGTCGTCGATCGGCGTTCCGGGCAGGTCCTCGAGCGGCCGGCCGAACAGGTCGGCCGCGGCCCGGTTGGCCGTGAGCGCCCGCCGATCCAGGCCCGTGACGATCACCGCGTCGGCGAGCGCGGCCACGATTTCGACCGCGATGCGCTGCGAATCAAACGGGCGCTTGGCCCCCGTCTTGGAGGACGGCACGGGTAACCGCAGCCCGCGCGCGGGCGTAGCGCGCCGGCCCTTGCTCATGAGTCGTACGAGGCCACCATGGCGTCCTTCATCAGGTCGAGGCTCTTGAGCGCCGACTCGGTCACGCCGCGCGGCGCCTCGCCCCGCTTCACGCAGCCCTTGATGATCTCCAAGGCGTGGATGGGATGCTCGTCGTCGTACTTGGCGTGCTCCTCGAGCCACCACCGCCCGCGCGGTCCGATCTTCTCGTTCTTGGCGAGCCCCCGCAGCGCCTTCTCGGAGATCTTCTGCGCCACGCCTTCCACGGCGTAGTTGGTCGCCGACACGGCCGCGCCGAACGTCGCGCCGCGGCACATCTCGGTCAGATAGGCATGGAATTCCTTGACCTCGGGGATCATCGGCTCGGGCACCTGAAACCGCTCCTTCGGGACGTTAAAGCCGTCGCCCATGGCGCGCCACATGGCGTCGTGTCGCTTCTCCACGCGGATGTTGTCCCGGAAGAACACCTTGCCGTCCTCCGGCGAGCGGTCCAGCAGCACCTGCAGCCACTGCGGAAAGTCGCGGATGATCGGGTAGAAGGCCACGAGGAAGTTCTGGATCTTGCCGTCGACCAGCTCGTTCTCCGACGCGTGCACGATCACGGGCGTATCCAAGATCGCCTCGCGTCGCGGATCGAGCGTAGCATCCAGGTCGGCCACCCAAGCGGGGTGGGGGGTCACCTGCACGGACATCGAAGCTCCTTCCAGGCGCGCGGCGTAAGGGAAACTTGGGTGAGCGCGGGTTCCAAATGTAGCACCCCGGCCCCCCTGCACAAGTTCATGCGGCCTTGGAACTTGTGCGACGCCTGACCAGCGCGCTGTGAGCGGTGTTACGACCGATTGACGCGATATATCTTCAAGGTATATCTTCACGTTACATCGCACACCAGTGAGGAGACAATGACGCGACAGTTCGGATGGGACGGTATCGCTTTCGGGTTCGGGCCCCGGGCCTTCTTCTGGGGCGGGCCGCGCGGCCGGCGCCGGCAGTGGTTCGAATCGGGTGACATGAAGTACGTCATCCTCAAGCTCCTGAAGGACAAGCCGCGGCACGGCTACGAGGTGATGAAGGAGCTGCAAGAGCAGCTGCACGGGTGCTACTCCCCCTCGCCCGGAACCGTCTACCCCACGCTGCAATGGCTCGAGGACGAAGGGCTCGTGAGCGCGAAGGACGTCGAGGGGAAGAAGGTCTACGAAATTACCGTCGCGGGAAGCGCCTTTCTGGAAGAGCACCGCGACGTAGTGGACGACATTTTCGAGCGAGTGCGCGATGCGGTCGACCGCGCGCTGGGCGGAGGCATGGTCGAAGTGAACCGCGCCGTGGGGCGGCTGATGCGCGCCGTATACCGCGCCGCCTGGAAAGCCCGCGACGAGGCCGCACGGCGCCGTCTGGTCGAACTGCTCGAGCGCACCCTCGGCGAAGTCGAGGGCACGGCGACCTGAAGCCGTCGCGCTAGGGTGCGACGATCGTGGCGCGCGTGATCGAGTCGAGGCGGGGGAACTGGGCCGCGAGGTACGCATTCCCCTGCGCCTCGATCCGCCCCTGATCGGGCCGCTCGCCGTAGACCGCGGAGATGTGGTCCACGACGTCCATGCCCTCGACCACGCGACCCAGTGGCGCGAACCCCATGCCGTCGAGGCGGCTGTTGTCGCGGTAGTTGATGAACAACTGCGTGGTGCGCGTGTTCGGTCCCGCCGTGGCGAAGGTGAGCGTGCCGCGGCTGTTGTGCTGCATGACGGGATCGTCCGCGATGGTGGCAGGGCGCCAGCGGGCCGAAACGGCGGGATCGCCGCTCAGGCCGAATTGGACGACGAATCCCGGTACGACGCGGAAAAAGCGCCCGCCGTCGTAGAACCCGTGCCGCACGAGGTTGTAGAGGCGGTCCGCGCCGTGCGGCGCCCAGGCGCGCGTCACCTCGACGACGAACGGGCCGCCACCGGTCTCGAACCGGACCCGGAAGCTCGCCGGAGCCGAGGCTTGCATCTCGGGCGACTGCGGGTCGAGCAGGGGATTGGTCGCCTTCGCCTGTGCCGGCTCACGGTCGGTCCGGCCACACCCGGCCAATAGGGCCATCACACTTCCCGCGATCACCATCCGGTGTGGTCTCATGGGTCACCGCGCCGTGCCGAGCTCTGCCTGGTGCTCGATGACCCGTCCGACCAAGCCGTAGCGACGCGCCTCTTCGGCCGAGAGCCAGAAGTTGCGGCGCGTGTCCTCCTCGATGCGCTCGAGCGGCTGTCCGGTCTGTTGCGCGAAGACGCGGTTCAGCCGATCGCGCATCTTGAGGATCTCGCGCGCCTCGATCTCGATGTCGCTCGCGGAGCCACCCGTCCCGCCGGCCGGCTGGTGGAGTAAGAAGCGGGTGTTGGGGAGGCAGTAGCGGTCCTCGCGCGGTACGGCGACGAAGATCAGGGCCGCGATGCTCGCGACCCACCCCGTCCCCACCATCCGCACGCGGGGGCTCAGGAAGCGCACCAGGTCGTGGATCGTGTCGCCCGCTTCCACATGCCCGCCCTGGGAGTTGATGAACACCGTGATGTCGTCGCTCGATTCGCCCGCCAGCGCCAGGAGCTGCGCGGTCACGTTCGCCGCGACGCGCTGGGTGATCTCGCCCGTGAGAATCACGATCCGGGCGCGGAACAGGCGCTCGGCGACGAGGTTGTGAAACGGGGCCAGAGACGGCTCGAGTGGACTCAGCTCTTCCATCGGGACTCCGGGGTAGAGGTCATCGCGCGGAGCGGCGCCGGCGCAGCTCGGCGAGCGCCCGGCTCACGTACACGCGCGTCATCTGCTTGCGCCACGACAGATCGAAGTCGGTGTTGTCCATCGGCTTGGCGGGTCGATACGCGGCGTCGGCGGCGGCCGCGATCGCCTCGTCCGACAGGCTCGTCCCGGCGAGCGCCGCGCCTGCTTCCGGTACCTCCTGGGGCCAGCTCGCCACGCCGCCGAGGACGATTCTGGCCTCGGCAACCCTTCCCGTTTCCCGTTTCCCGTTTCCCGGCTGCCATTGCACCCATGTCGCCACACCGAGCACGGGAAAGTCGAAGGAGTCACGGCGGCGCAGCTTGTGATACACCGCGTCCCACCCGTCCGGCCGCGGCAGGCGCACTCGGCAGAGAATCTCGTCCGGCTGCTTCGTCAGGTAATTGATCCCGTCGTTGTGATAGAACCGTGCGGCCGGCACGACCCGCTCGCCACCCGGGCCGACGAGCACGTATTCCGCGCCGAGCGCCACCATCACGGGGGCGACGTCGGACGAGCTGACGGCCCAGCAGCGGGGGGACGAAGGCGCCACCCAGCAGATGTGCCCGTCCTTCTTCATACAGAAGTCGATCGCCTGCCGCCACTCGTACGTCTGATTGTAGTAATTGCAGCGCGTGTCGAGGCAGAGGTTGCCGCCCAGAGTCCCCATGTTGCGGAGCAGGGGGGTGGAGACGAGACCGGCGGCTTGGGCGACAGTGTCATAATGCTGTCGGATCGTCGGATGTGAACACAAGTCCGTGAGCGTCATGCAGGGCCCGACAGCGCATCCCCCATCTCGCGTCTCGCATCCCCCCAGCCCTCGAATCCCCATCAGCGAAATCACGGTGCGCGGCTCCTGGTGGCGGCGCTTCATGTTCGGGTAGAGATCCGTGCCTCCGGCCACGTACATCCCCTCGGCGCCCGCGTCCGCTTTCATGGCGAGCGCCTCCTCGAGCGTGCGCGGCTGCAGGTAGGTGAAGGACGGAAGCCGTAGCATGAGGACTTACTGACCCCGGGCGCGAGCCCGGGGCTTGCGGGATCGGGTCGTCCCCGGGCTTGCGCCCGGGGTTAGTGGGACCGCTTTGCCGTCTCCCCCCTCCCACGGCGGCGGGACTCGCGTCGGCGCCGGCCAAGCGATGTCCGGGAACCCGGCCGGTCCGAACCGCCCGGGTTCACCTTTTTCCTTCCGGCGCAGCGCCTTGAACACCTTTTCCGGCGTTATGGGCACCTCGTCGATGCGCACGCCGACGGCGTCGTACACGGCGTTGGCCACGGCGGGCGGTACGGGGAGCAATGGACCCTGGCCGCACTCCTTGGCCCCGAACGGGCCGTTCGGATCGGGGTCCTCGACCACGTAGGTCACCACGTCGCACATCTCGAGCGTGGTGGGGCTCTTGTATTCGAGCAGGCTGGGAATCTTGTGCACGACGTTGCGGTTTTCCCGGTAGGCCATCTCCTCCATCAGCGCCTCGCCCAGGCCCATGTACACGGAGCCTTCGATCTGGCCCATCACCGTCGCGGCGTTGATCGCCCGCCCCACGTCGTGCGCGATCCAGATCTTGGGGACGCGCACGATCCCCGTGGCCGGGTCGACGTCGACCTCCGCCACGCAGGCGCTGTAGGAATAGGCGGGCGACGGGCCGACGCCCGCGCCGCGGTACTTGCCGGGCGAGGGCGGCGGTGTGTAGGAGCCGACGGTTCCCACCGTCCCTTCCGCGGCCTCCGCGAGCTGCACGGCGTCGGCGAAGGTGAGCCCGCGCTCGGGACGCTCGACATCGAACACGCGCCCCTCGGCGAAGGCGACGCGCTCCGGGGACACGTCGAGCTGCGCGGCGGCGTGGCGCGCGATGATCTCGCGCGCACGCTCGGCCGCCTGAATCGCCGCGTTCCCGGTCATGAGCGTGACGCGACTCGAATAGCTGCCCAGGTCTACGGGCGTGAGGTCGGTGTCGCCCGTGACCACCGCGACGTCCAGCGGATCGAGGCCCAGGACCTCGGCGACGATCGCCGCCAGGACCGAGTCCGAGCCCTGCCCGATCTCGGTCGAGCCGCAGAACGCGGTGACCCCGCCGCCGCGGTCGCATTTGAGCTGCACGCCGGAATGCGGCATCGGGTTCCAGTAGATCGGCAGCCCCGCGCCGGTGATGTACGACGAGCAGGCGAGCCCGATCCCCTTTCCGGTGGGCAGCTTCCTGAACTTGTCCTTCCACCCCGAGCCCTGAACCACCTTCTCGATGCAGCGCCCCAGGCCCATCGTGCCGACGCGCAGCCAGTTGGCGGTGATTGAATTGGGCGGAACCAGGTGTTTGAGCCGGAGCTCAGCGGGATCGAGCCCCAGCTGCTCGGCGATCTTGTCGAGGTGAACCTCGAGCGCGAAGCGCGGCTGCGGTGTCCCGTGCCCCCGTTTCGGCCCGCACGGCGGCTTGTTGGTGAACGCCCTTGCGCCTTGAAACTTGTAGCGCGGAACGTGATACGTGACGGTCTGCAGGGCGCCGGTGTAATACGTGCTCGCCACGCCGTAGGACCCGTATCCGCCGCCGTCGAGCAGCGACCTGAAGTGCATGCCGGTGATCGCCCCGTCTTGCTTCACGCCCGTCTTGACCCACATGAGCGTCGGGTGACGACCGCGGTGGCAGTAGAACACCTCCTCGCGTGTGAGCGTGATCTTCACGGGCCGGCCCGTGACCATCGCCAGCTTCGCCGCGACGATCTCGTGGCTGAAGGGGTCGCTCTTGCCGCCGAACCCGCCTCCGTTGGGACACGCGACCACCCGGATCCGTGCCGGGGTGAGCTCGAGCACCTTGGCGAGGGCGCGGTGGACGTAGTGCGGCGTCTGCGTGGAGCTCCACAGCGTGAGCTTCCCGTCCGCCGACCAGTCGGCCACGGCCGCGTGCTGCTCCATGGGGAGGTGCGTGCTGCCCTCGAAGAAAAACGTGTCTTCCCGCACCAGGTCGGCGTCCTGGAACCCCTGCTCCACGTCGCCGAACTCGAGGTGGATCAGCTTGTGCACGTTGCCCAGGTCGCCGTAGTCGTGGATGCGGGGCTCGGGGTGGTCGAGTGCGTCCCCGGCGTCGGTGACCGGCCGCAGCGGCTCGTACTCGACGGCGATGCGGGCGAGCGCGGCGGCGGCCGTCTCCTCGGTGGTCGCCGCGACGGCCGCCACGGGATCGCCCACGAAGCGCACCTTGTCGAGCGCCAGCGCGTGCTCGTCCTGGCTCACGGGCAGGATCCCGAAGGGGATCGGCAGATCCTTGCCTGTGAGCACCGCTTTCACGCCGGCGAGGGCGGCCGCTTGGGAGGTGTCGATCGACCGGATGCGCGCGTGCGCGTGCGGGCTGCGCAGCAGTTTGGCATAGAGCATCCGCGGGAGGAACAGATCGTCGGCGAATTTCGTCGTGCCTGTGACCTTGGCGGCCGCGTCCACCTTGCGGAGCGCCTTGCCGACGACACGGAGGCCTCGCTCAGCGGACGCCATACAGGCTCTCCGGTGTCGGCTCGGCCCGCTCACCGCGCATCCGGGCCGCGGCCAATTCCACGGCCTCGTAGATCTTGATGTAGCCGGTGCAGCGGCAGAGGTTGCCCGACAGGGCCCGCTTGATGTCGTCGCGGTCGGGGCGAGGATTCCCGGCGATCAGGGCTTCGGCGGCGAGCAGGAACGCCGGGGTGCAATAGCCGCATTGCGCCGCGCCCAGCTCCGCGAAGGCGTCCTGCAGCGGGTGCAGCTTGCCGCCGGCGGCCATCCCCTCGACCGTCCTCACCCGCCGTCCCGCGCAGGCGAGGGCCAAGACCAGGCAGGAGAGCACGGGCATGCCGTCGACCCGCACGGTGCAGGTGCCGCACTCGCCCAGCTCGCAGCCGTGCTTGGTGCCCGTCAGGCTCAAATCCTCGCGCAGCACTTCGAGCAGCGTCTTGTGCGGCGCGAAGGCCACCTCGACGGGCTCGCCGTTCACGTCGAGCGCGATCTTCGTCTTGGCGTCGGCCGGGGCCGGGGCCGGGGGCGGGGGCATGATTCCGAAACGTAATCTTGATAACCCCGTTGTGGGGCGCCAGCTTTCGCGCTCCCCAAGCCTGAGGGTGTCCATGCGCGCGGTCTGCACGTTGCTCGGTGTCGCGTTCCTCTTGACCGCCGCTCCGCCGCACCGGGTGACCGCGCAAGACTACCGCGCCCAGGCGCTCCGCATCCTCAAGACGACTCCCCTGATCGACGGCCACAACGACATCCCCGACGCGATCCGGGCACGCGGCGGGCTCGACTCCGTGGACTTCGCCCGGCTGCAGCCGCACCTGATGAGCGACATCCCGAAGCTGCGCGCGGGCGGCGTGGGGGCGCAGTTCTGGGCGGCGTACGTTCCCGTTACGACGATCGACTCCGGGCCGCACCCGGCGGTGTACGCGCTGGAGCAGATCGACCTGATCAAGCGGCTGTGCGCGAAGTATCCCCGGGACCTCGCTATGGCGTATCGCGCGGCAGACGTGGAGCGCAACTTCAAGGCGGGGAAGATTTCCTGCCTGATCGGGATCGAGGGCGGGCACGCGATCGAGAACTCGGTCGGCGCGCTGCGGATGTTCGCGGCGCTCGGCGTCCGCTACATCACACTCACCCATTGGCGCAGTCTCTCCTGGGCGACGGCCTCGACCGACACGGCGCAGCGCGGCCTCTCCGCGCTCGGGCGCGACGTCGTGCGCGAAATGAACCGGGTGGGAATCGTCGTGGATCTCTCCCACGTCAACGACGCCACGATGTCGGATGCGCTCCATGCCACGCGCGCACCCGTCATGTTTTCGCACTCCTCGGCGCGCGCGCTCACCGGCCATGCGCGCGACGTGCCGGATTCGATCCTCAAGCTGGTGCCGGGCAACGGCGGAATCGTCATGGTGAATTTCAACCCCGGCTTCGTGTCCGAGGCGGTGCGCTTGTACGAGGACAGCATGGAGAGTCGTGCCCGCGCGCTGCGTGCGGCCGGCGCCGCTGCCACCAGCGTCGCCGAATCGACCAAAGCGTGGGTGGCGCGTGCTCCGAAGGCGACGCTCGGACAGGTGGCGGACCACATCGAGCACATCCGCGCCGTCGCCGGCGTCGACCACGTGGGGCTCGGCTCCGACTTCGACGGTATCACCGAAGTGCCCGTCGGGCTCGAGGACGTGTCGAAGTTTCCCGACCTGATCGCCGAGCTGCTGCGGCGCGGGTGGAGCGAGCAGGACGTGAGCAAGGTCGCGGGGCTCAACGCGCTGCGCGTCCTCCGGGTCACCGAGCAGGTCGCGCCAGGGAAGTAGTCTGCTGCGCGCGCGCAGCACGACAATCACGCAACGACTGGCCTCACGTTGCGCTGTTGCACCACAGCAACTCTCACCAAACACGAACTCCTGTGCCGTAGAACGCGAACGTAATCCGTAGCGCGCGTGCGGCACCAGGTATGCATGCGGCGTGTCGGCAACACCACCAGCCCAGTCTCCCGACAAGACGATGTGCGCCGTTGCGGTTGAGCCACGCCCGTCTCCCCGAGTCGCCAGCTGGGTGCCGTTCACCAACCAATGTGCCTTTCTCCGGAGGAGATCGATGCGAACGATCCGAAGAGCCGCTGCGGTTCTCATCTATCCCGCGATCTTGTGTTTAGGCGTGGCTTGCGAGCGGACGGAGGCGCCAACGAACTCACCGCCGGCGAGAGGCCCTCGGGCCGACTTGACCGCGTCGACCCCGAACACCGACTGGCTGGCGCGAGCGCTGTCCCTGGGCGAACTGCTCTCAGATGATCCCAGGATGACCGCTTGGACGGATGAGCCTGATGATCCGATGACGGACCCGATCACGGTCGTGCCGTTCGAGTTCGACCCCGGCAGGACGCATCTCGTCAGGGCCCGCTGGTTAAGGGGTACGGGCTGCCCGACCAACGCGACCACGTTCGATGGCTCAACGTCGACCTCGTTCAGCGATCCCGCTTGCAACGCCCTCGCCGGCGGGGGGGATCCCAAGGACAGCCCCGGTAAGAACGAGGGGCTCTTGCTCGTGAAAACCGGTCCTACGACGAATGACGCAGCCGCGGGTGCCGACCTCAAGGGCGTAAAGGGGATCACGCTCACCGAGCTCGGATACGATATTCGGAAGACAACCGACCCTGTCAATCCTGCCGGCTCGCATTGCGGCGCCGGGGCGCCACGCTTCAATGTCGTGCTTGCTGACGGATCGCTCCACTTCGTCGGCTGTCGGTCTCCAACCCCGGTTTTCACGACGGGTGGCAGCGTCGCGTGGCAGCGTCTTCGCTGGGGTGCCGTTGAGTTGGCCCTTGCGACCCCGCCCATTCCTCCGGCGTCTGTCGTCAAGTCGATCGCCATCGTTTTCGATGAGGGCACGGATATCGGCCTCGAGTTCATCGGTCTCGCGGTCCTGGACAACATCGACGTCAATGGAACGCTGGTCGGCCGGGGGCCAGGCAACTAGGCTGGTCCAGCGCGATATTGCGACAGATGGCTGCCAGCGATTCCGTCGGTCTCTGTCTCACCTGCCGCTGGGTGCGTACGGTCACTAATCGGCGCGGCTCCACCTTCTTTCGGTGCGGCCGCGCCGACACCGATCCGGGCTTCCCCC
>QHUU01000060.1 GCA_003222155.1 Gemmatimonadota bacterium
GCCAGAAGCCGGCCATGTCGTCCTTGATGTGCTCGAGCGTGAGACCGTGCACCAGGGGTGCGAGCGAGCGAATCGCGGCGACGCAGAGCTCGTTGCCCCGGCCGGCGGTGAACGTGAGCCCGTGTCCTGTCAGCCGGTCGGGCCGATCGGTGTGGAGAATTGCGTACGCTGCGGAATAGTCCGGGTCGGGGCTCATGGCATCGGAGCCGTCCCGCTCCCGCGACGTGGGGAACCGGATGTCCAGCGCGTCGATACCGGTGATCGTCGTAGGCATCGTCACATCGCAGTGAAGCCGCCGTCCACGGGCAGCGCGACCCCGGTCACGAACGATGCCTCGGGCGACACGAGCCACAGCGCCGCCTCGGCGCACTCCTCCGGGGTCCCCAACCGGCCCAGCGGCTGTGCGGTGCTGTACGCGGCCCAGGCGGCCGCCGGGTCAGGCATCGCGTCCGCGAACTGGTGCAGCATCGGGGTGTCGATGATCCCGGGGCACAGGGCGTTCACGCGGATGCCGCGCGCCGCGTAGTCGAGCGCGAGGGCCTTGGCGAGCAGCACGACCGCGCCCTTGGACGCGCAGTACACCGGTGAATCGGTCTGCGCCACGAGGCCCGTCTTGCTCGCGGTGAAGAGAATCACTCCACCGGCGGCCTGCCGGACCATGATGGGAATGGCATGGCGCGCGGCGTAGAGCGGGCCCTTCACGTTCACGTCCAGCACGCGATCGATCTCGTCATCGGCACTCCCGGTCAATTCTTTCGGCAGATTGACGCCGGCATTGCAGAACAGGATGTCGAGGCTGCCATAGCGCTCCACACACAGACCGAGCATGCGTTCGTTGTCTGCCCGCCGGCCGACGTCGACGCAGACGAAGCGTGCGGTGCCCCCCGCCTGCTCGATCTCGCGCACCAGCGCCTCGCCCGCGGCGCCCTGCGTATCCGCGAGGACCAAGCGCGCGCCCTCGCGCGCGAAGCGCAGCGCACTGGCACGCCCGATGCCACTCGCGGCGCCGGTGATGACCGCGGCCTTGCCGGCCAGCCGCCCGTCAGCCGTAGGCACGCAGGCGCTGCCGCGCGGTGCCGAGCCCGTCGATGCCGAGCTCGACCTCGTCTCCGGCCACGAGGTAGCGCGGCGGGCGGTGGCCCAGTCCTACGCCGGCCGGCGTGCCGGTGGAGATGATGTCGCCTGGGAGGAGCGTCATGAACTGGCTGACGTAGCTGACGAGTGTCGGCACGTTGAAGACGAGCTCGCGCGTCGAGCTGCACTGTTTGGTCTCGCCGTTCACCTTGAGCCAGATCGGGAGATCGTGCACGTCGCGGATCTCGTCGGGCGTGGCGAGGAAGGGGCCCAGCGGGGCGAACGTGTCGCAGCTCTTGCCCTTCACCCACTGGCCGCCGCGCTCGAGCTGGAAGGAGCGCTCGGAGTAATCGTTGTGCAGCACGTACCCGGCGATGTAGCCCAGTGCAGCGTCCCGCTCGACGTGCGCCGCCCGGCGGCCCATGACGACCGCCAGCTCCGCCTCCCAATCGACCTTGGTGGCACCCTTCGGAATGATCACGTCGTCGTTCGGACCGGTGATCGCACTCGTCGCCTTGAAGAAGATCACGGGCTCGTCCGGAACCGCCACGCCGGTCTCGCGCGCGTGGTCGCGGTAGTTGAGGCCGATGCACACGATCTTGCTCGGCCGGCACAGCGGAGGCCCCAGCCGCGCGCCATCCGGCACGACCGGGGCCGCGCCGCCGTCACGCCCCAGCCAGCGTGCCAGCCGCTCGAGGCCGCCCGACCCGAAGAACGCCTCGTCGTAGTCGGACCCGAAGCCCGACGCATCGATGCGCCGACGGTCGGCCAGGATCAGGCCGGGCCGCTCCTCGCCGGGACGCCCGAATCGGATGAGTTTCATCGCTCACATTTTCAGGGTGACAAAGCCGCCATCGATGGCGTAGTTGCTTCCCGTAATGAACGACGCGGCGTCCGAGCAGAGAAACAGCGCCAGCTCGGCCATTTCCTCGGGGCGTCCCATGCGGCCGATCGGTTGGGTGCGGGACAGCTGCTCGAACATCTCCCGCTCCCGGCCCGGATAGCTCTTGGCCAGGTATCCGTCCACGAACGGCGTGTGGACCCGCCCCGGGGCGATCGCGTTGCAGCGGATGCCGTGCGCCACATAGTCGCGCGCCACCGAATACGTCATGGTCAGCACGGCCCCCTTGGTCATCGAGTAGGCGAAGCGGTCGGGGATCCCCACGGTCGACGCCACCGACGCGATGTTGAGGATCACCCCGCCGCGCCCTTTCATTGCGGGGACGGCCGCCCGCATGCAGTTGTAGACGCCCTTGACGTTCACGGCGTAGAGCCGGTCGAGGTCGTCCTCGGATGTCTGCTCCACGGTGCCCACGTGTGCGATCCCGGCGCAGTTCACGAGAATGTCCGCGGGTCCGAACCGCTGCGCGACCGCCTGAAAGGCGCGCTCGACGTCGGCCTGCCGGCTCACGTCACATGGAACCGCCAGGCTCACGCCGCCGCAGGCCTCTATCTCGCGCGCCACGTCGCGCGCCGCGGGCTCGGCGACGTCCAGCACAGCGACGCGGGCCCCCGCTCGGGCGAAACGCAGCGCGATCGCCCGGCCGATGCCGGACCCTCCCCCGGTCACGATCGCGACCTTGTGCTCGATCTCTTTCATAGACCGTACACGCGCGCCGCGGTGTCAGCGTAGAATCGGGTTCGATCTGCGGCGCTCCAACTCCGGGTGAACCGCTCCGTGAAGCCGTACCATGTGCCGTAGTCTCCCGCCAGTGTGAGTACCGGCCAGTCGCTGCCGTACAGCAATCGTTCTTGACCGAAGCACTCGACCACGCGCGCGGCATACGGGAGGAGATCCTCCGGGCACCACGCTTCCGCCGCTTCGGTGAGCAGTCCCGACAGCTTGCAGCACACGTTCTCGTGGGCCGCGAGACGCGCGATGTTCTCGCTCCACGGCTCGAACGCGCGTTGCCGGATGGCCGGCTTGCCGCAGTGATCGAGCACGAAGCGGGTGTCGGGACAGTCGCGCACCAGGCCGATGACCTCGCCTAACTGGTCGTGCGTGGCGCACAGGTCGAAGACCAGCCCTCGCCGTCCTACCTCCCGCACGCCCTCCACGAACCCGCGCGTCCGGCAGAACCCGGCGGCCTGTCCCTGGATGTTCTGGCGGATGCCTTTGACCCTGGGCGAGCGCGCCAGCGCCTCCAGCGTAGCCCCGAGTCCCGAGCCTCGAGCCTCGAGCCCCTGCGCCAGATCGACGTAGGCCACGATACCCGCGACGCGCGGCTCCGCCTGCGCGAGCCGTTCCACGAACTCCACCTCGCGCCCGGCCTCGTCAGGCCGGCAATTGGCTTCCACGAACACGATGCGATCGATCGGGATCGGCCCCGTCGCCGCCGCATAGTCCGTCGGAAGGAACGCCCGGTCGAGCGACGGCACCGCCGTGAGCCACGGGTAGTGCAGCTCCCCCGGGTCCCAGAAGTGCACGTGGGAGTCGATAATCGAACGCGGAACGCGGAAGTCGGAACGCGGAACATCAACCCGAGCGTCGCTGCGATCGACCTCGCCCTGCTGTTCCGCGTTCCGCGTTCCGCGTTCCGCATTCATGACGTCGCCCATCCCGCCCTTACGCGATCCACCGCCACCGCCAGCACGATGATCGCGCCGATGATGATTTCCTGGATGTAATTCGGCCATCCCATCTGCTGGCAGCCGTTGCGCAAGAACGCCATGATGAGCGCGCCCACGACCGAGCCGAACACGCTGCCCTCGCCGCCCAGCAGGCTCCCGCCACCGATCACCACGGCTGCAATGACGTCGAGCTCGGTCCCGATCGCGACGGTGGGATCGCCCTGGCGCAGGCGCGACAGCTGCATCACGCCGGCCAGCCCGAAGAACACGCCCGCCGACCCGTAGATCGCCAGCTTGAGCCGGTCGGTCGCGATCCCGCAGGCGCGCGCGGCCAGTTCGTTCGAGCCGAGGGCGAACACGTGCCGGCCGAAGATGGTGCGGCGCAGCACGGTCGCCGTGAGCGCCGCCAGCGCGAGCATGATCCACACGCCGGGGGCGAGCACCATCCAGGATGCCCGAGGAAACGTGACCAGCAGGTCGTTCACCCAGGTCGGCGGCACGTTCACCGTCTGCTCGTGCGCGATCCACTTGGCGATGCCGCGCGCGATACCGAGCATCCCCAGCGTGGCGATGAACGGCACCACCCGCAGGCCCGTGATGAGCAGGCCGTTGCCCAGGCCCACCAGTCCACCCGCGACGAGTGCGGCGGCGGTCGCGACCCCCGGGGGCCAGCCGGCGGCTAGCCCGAGCGCGGCCACCACGCCGGTGAGCGCGATAGAGGCTCCCACCGAGAGGTCGATGCCGCCGCTGATCATGATCAGCGTCATTCCGATCGCCCCCAGGGCGACGATCACCGTCTGCGACAGGACGATGCGCAGATTGAACGGAGAGAGATAGCGCGCCGGCGCATCGGTGAGGAGCGCGAACACCGCCACTACGAGCAGGAGTGCGAGGGCAGGGCCCAGGCGCGCCAGCGACGCGCGGGCCGCCGCCCGCGGCACGAGCCGCCAGCGCGCCCACCGCGTATGAACCGCCGGCGCGACCTTAACGTTCGAGTGCGTCAAGCACACCTTCCGGCTCGTCGAGTACCACCGCCGTTCCCGTACGGGCCGAGCGGTACATCGCTTCCACCAGGGCGACACTCTTGCGGCCATCCCGGCCGTCGCACAGCGGCGTCGCGCCCGTGCGGATCGCGGCGATGAAATTCTCGAGCACGCGGGCGTGCCCGGTGGCGTCCGCGATCACCGGCGACGACGCGCTGGCATTGCCTGACCGCGCGGCATCGCCCGGCGGGGGCGGGTCCGGCGCCGTCCGCAGCTGGACCGACACGACGCGGGCCTGCTCGACCACGATCGTCCCCTCCGAGCCGGTGAGCTCGACCCGGCGCGGCAGGCCCGGGAACGCGGCTGTCGTCGCCTCGAGCGTACCGACGGCGCCGCCGGCGAACTCGAGACTGGCGACGGCGGTGTCCTCCACCGCGATGTCGTGCAGCGCCGTGCGCGTGGCGGCATACACGCGGTCGACGTCACCCAGGAGCCACACCAGCAGATCGACCGTGTGAATCCCCTGATTCATCAGCGCCCCACCGCCGTCGAGCCCCCACGTCCCCCGCCAGCGCGAGCCCGCGTAGTACTCCGGCGGGCGGTACCAGCGCACGCGGGCCGACGCCACGATCGGGCGGCCGAGCCCGCCCCCGGCGATGAGCTGTCTGAGCCAGACCAGATCGGGCGCGGCGCGATCTTGATAGATCACGCCCAGCTTCACGGCGGCGCGGTCGCATTCGGCCGTGAGCCCATCGATGCGCGCCGTCGTGACGTCGAGCGGCTTCTCCACCAGGACGTGCAACCCCTGTCGCGCCGCCGCCTGCGCGTGCTCGGCATGGACACCCGACGGCGTCCCGACGACCACCAGGTCCATGGGTCGATGCCCGAGAAATTCGTCGAGTGTCCGATAGCTCTGTCCCCCGTAGCGCTGCGCCATCGCGGAAGCCTTGGCCGGGTCGCGCCCCCAATACGCCACGACCTCGACGTCCGGGACCAGGGCGGCCGCGCGCGCATGGGTGTCGCTGATGTTGCCGCACCCGAGCAGGCCGATGCGTACGGTCATGCGCCGGCCTCGGTCCCTCGCGTCAATCCCTCCCACAGCCCCTGGAGGTACATGGCGCCCAGCGCCCGGTCGTAGAGGCCGTACCCCGGGCGTCCGCGCTCGCCCCAGATCATGCGTCCGTGATCGGGGCGCATCGGCCCCTTGAAGCCGACGTCGGAGAGCGCCCGCAGCACTTCGTACAGATCCACGCCGCCGCAGGCCGACGGGTGGGCCGTCTCGTGAAAGCGTCGCTCGCCGGTGACGCGCACGTTGCGACAGTGGGCGAAATGAATCCGATCCCCGATCCGCCGCACCATGGCGGGCAGATCGTTCTCGGGATTGGCGCCGAGCGATCCGGTGCAGAACGTCACGCCGTTCGCCGGGCTGTCCACCAGCGCCACCAGCCGCTCGAGATCGGCCCCCGTGCAGATGATCCGAGGCAGCCCGAAGATGGGCCAGGGCGGATCGTCCGGATGGATCGCCATGCGCACGCCGGCGTCCTCGGCCGCCGGGACGACACGCTCGAGGAAGTACGCGAGGTTCTCCCACAACCGGCCCGCGTCCATGTCCCGGTACGCCCCGAGCAGCCGCTGCAGCTCGTCCGGGCCGTACGCCGTGGCCCACCCCGGCAGATCGCCCGTCCCGCGCGACAGGTCCACGGCCGCGAGCGCGCGGTCGTCGTACGCCAGCGCCGTCGAGCCGTCGGCGAGCGGCCGGGCGAGGTCGGTGCGTAGCCAGTCGAACACCGGCATGAAGTTGTAGCACAGCACGGGAATACCGAGCGCGCCCATGACGCGCACGCTCTCACAATAGTTCGCGATCAGCCGGTCGCGGCCCGTGCGGCCGAGCTTGATGTCCTCGTGGATGGGAATGCTCTCGACCACGGCGAAGGTCAGTCCCGCCGCCTCGATCTCCGCTTTGAGTTGCTCGAGCCGCCCGCGGCTCCAGGCCGCACCTACCGGCACGTCGTACAGCGCGCTCACCACGCCCGAGACGCCCGGAATGTGCCGGATGTGCGCCAGCGGGATCGGGTCGTCGCGCCCGAACCAGCGGAACGTCATGTGCATGCGCGCACCAGCTGCTCGATTTCCTCCGGCGTGGCCCGGTTCCAATCGCCGGGAATCGTGAGCTTCAGCGCGCCCGCCGCGGCAGCGAATTGCACGGCGTCCCCGGGGTCCCGATCGGCGGCGAGCGCGGCGATCAGGGCGGCGGCAAAGCTGTCGCCTCCACCCACCCGGTCGACCACGTGCACCTGGTAGCGCCGGCTCTGCCAGGCGCCGCCGGACGACGCGTCGTACAGCGCGGCGCTCCAGCCGTGCTCACTTGCCGACAGCACCTCGCGCCGGGTCAGCGCCACGCGCCGGCAGCCGTAGCGCTCGGCGAGCCGCTGCGCCAGCGAGTCGTCGGGCCCTTCGACGCCGAGCATGACCCGCACCGCGTCGCGGTTGCCGATCAGGAGGTCTGCTCCCTGCACGAGCGGCTCGATCACGTCTCGGGGGTCCCGGCCCTGCCATAGGGCCGGCCGGTAATTGAGATCCACGCTGATGCGCGCCTTGCTCGAGCGGGCAGCGGTGATCGCGGCGCTGAGTGCCGCGCGCGGGCCGTCACCCAGCGCGGGCGTGATGCCGGAGCCGTGAAACCAAGCCGCTCCCCCGAGTGCCTTGGCCCAGTCCACCATTGCCGGCGTGATGGCGGCGAACGCCGAGCCCGCCCGGTCGTAAACCACGCGACTGGCCCGGATGTCGGCGCCCGGCTCGACGAAATAGATCCCCATGCGGTCGCCGCCCCCCGCGAGCGCGATCCATCCCGTTCCCACACCCTCCGCTTGCAGCGCGTGCAGCGCGGCCTGGCCGATGGGGCTGTCGGGCAGGCGGGTGATGTAATCGGCACGCACGCCGAGATGCGCCAGCCCCACCGCGACATTCGCCTCGCAGCCGCCGAAGCCCGTGCGCAGCTGCGGCGACTGAAACAGCCGCTCCTGCCCGGGTGGGCTGAGCCGCAGCATCAGCTCGCCGAAGGTGACCGCGCGCGGCGGGGGGGGCGCGGCGCTCACGCCGGTGCCTCGGCGGGCTGGCGGCGGGCCTCGGCCACGCGGTCGATCAGCGCGCGGGCGCGCTCCGTCAGTCGGTCCCAGGCCTGCTCCGCCACGAGCGACGGGCCCACCAGCGCGCTACCGACGCTCACCGCGACCGCACCGGCACGGATCCAGTCGCCAGCGTTGTCGAGCGATACGCCGCCGGACGGCACCAGGCGCAGAAATGGCAGCGGGGCGAGCACTTCGCGGATGTAGCGCGGGCCGACCAGCGAGGCGGGGAAGAGCTTGATGTGAGACGCGCCGGCGCGCGCTGCCTCGAGCAGCTCCCGCGGCGTGAGCGCGCCCGGCATGCAGGGGACGTTCCCTTCGCGACAACAGCGCATCACGACCGGATCGAGCGTCGGGCTCACCACGAAGCGCGCGCCCGCGGCGATGACGTCGCGCGCGGACCGCTCGTCCAGCACGGTGCCCGCGCCCACGACCGAGCCCGGGACGTCGCGTAGCTCGCGGACGCCCTCCAGCGCGCCCGGCGTCGTCAGGGTGATCTCGACGACGCTCACGCCCCCGGCGGCCAGCGCGCCGGCGAGCGCGCGAAAGTCCGCGCGAGTCGGGAGCCGCACCACCGCGATCACGCCGCTCGCTAACGCCGCATCGATCATCCGAGACTCGCCTCCACGCCTTCGTGCTCGAGTCGCGCGAGCGCCTGGGTGGTCGCCTCGAGGAACCCGGGAAGGCGGGCGAGGGAAGAGCCCCACAGGGCCTCGTCGGCGAGCGCGCGCGTGGTCAGCCGTTCCAGCGTGTCGCGGGGTATGGGTCCGGATGCGCGATCCGGGTCCGCCGCCAGCCAGTGCCGTGCGACGAGCGGGAGATCGGCATCGACGATCGGGTACGTGGCTCCGCGCCACCGGCCGTGCGGCGCCGACCCGGAGGGTGCCCCCTCGGAGACCGGACGAAGGTATCGCAGGTGCGCCGCGCACGCGAGCGCGAGGCCCTGCGGGACGCGCCGCTCGTGTTGCACGAATCGCTCGATCGCTGGTGCGACGCGCACGCGCATCTTCATGGTCTGGTTGGTGGCGATCACGCGCCACTCGTGCCGCAGCCAGGGGTTGCGAAACCGCTCCAGGACGCCCGCCGCGAAAGCTCGCGCTGGCGCCGCCGGCATGTCGGTCCCGGGCACGAGCTCCTGGAACAACGTGCGCTCGAGAAAGGGCCCGAGGCGGGCGTGCTCCGCCGCCTCGCGCACCGTCGCTACTCCCGCGAGCAAGGCGAGTGGGGCGAGCGCGGTGTGCGACCCGTTCAGCAGGCGTAGCTTGCGCTCCCGGTGCATCCCGATGTCGGACGCGAACACGACCGCTTCAGAAGCGACGTCGATCGGGAAAGCCGCCCGCAGCGCGGCCGGCTCCCCCTCGATGGCCCACAGCGCGTACGGCTCGGTGACCGTGAGTAGCTCGTCCGAGTAGCCGAGGTCCGCCTCGAGCGCGGCGCGCGCCTCGGGGGGCGGGCTGCCGGTCGTAATGCGGTCCACGAGCGACGAGCAGAAGCGCACGTGGGTGGTGAGCCACGCGCGAAATCGCTCGTCACATTGCGACGCCAGCCGATCGATCATCGCGGCGAGCCGCGGCCCGTTGTCGGGTACGAGCTCGGTGGGGATGACGTACAGCGGCGGCCCGTCGGGCAACCGCTCGAAGCGGGTGTGCAGGACGTCGACGAGCTTGGCGGGGAATCCCGCCTCCAATCGGAAGCCTGCTTCGGTCACGTTGCTGACGATCACCTGCAGCTCGGGTTGCGCGACGGCGGCGCGCACCGCCTGCCACTCCGTGTCGGCGACGAGCGCGCGCGCGACGGCGCCGATCAGCCGGGTTCGCTCGCTCGGCCCGCCATCGAGCAAGCCGCGTTCCACCAGCGTGAACAAGCCGTCCTGCGCGTTGATCGCGCGGGCATTGCCGTGCGGCGTGCTCTGGACGACCACGATGCGGCCGTTGAACGCGCCGGCGCGGTTGGCGGCGTCCACGGACGCGGCACACAGCGCGCGCAACAGCATGCCCGTGCCGAACTGCAGCACGCGCTCTGGCAGCTCGTCCCGGCGGTAGGCGCTTTCCGGCCAGTGGGCCCGATTTATAGAAGGAAGGCGCGCGCTCGCGGCGTGCACTCTGGTTTCGTCACCTCGTGACAGGAAGATCAACGGCGGTCTCGAACTTGCAACCCGTGACCGAGCGCACAAGGGCGTGAACACAGGGCTGTTGCGGTGCCGCAACAGCCCGTCACCATGGGTTCCATGCTCGACTCACATGTCCGCTCCCCGACGCTCCAACGGCGCGCACCGCCGGCGACGCCGCCTTCCTGGGAGTCGGCCTTTCAGGCCCACTACGTCGAGTTGTGCGAGTATGTGCTCCGCTTCGTCGGGTCGGCGGAAGCCGCCCAGGATCTGGTGCAGGATTTGTTCTTGCGTCTCTGGGACAGTCGCGGCCCGCGCGACGCGACGCGTCTCACGCGGCCGTATCTCTATGTCGCCGCCCGGAACCGCGCGCTCAAGTACCTGCGCCACCGGCGCGTGGTGACGGCGTGGATCGCCCGCGTGGCCTGTGAAGAGACACCTCCGTCCGACACCCCGGAAGACCTGTGCCTGCGCGGCGAGCTCGACGACGCCGTGCAGCAGGCGATCGCGCAGTTGCCGGCGCGCTGCCGCGCGATCTTCGTGCTGCGTCGCCGCGAGCAATTGAGCTACCGCGAGATCGCCACGCGGCTGGGCGTGTCGCTCGGCACGGTCAAGTCGCAGATGTGGCGTGCCACCCTCCGGCTGCGCACCAAACTGGCGCCATACCTCGCCCGTCCCGTCATCCCTGAAGACCGCGCCGGCTAGTCGGTCCGGCGTCATACTCCCATCCCCTTTCGCGGGTTTTCCAGGCAGGAGGCTCGCCATGACGGAGGGGATCGAAAAGTCCGACCTGCTGCGCTTCGTCGAGGGCGACTGCTCGCCCGACGAAGCGGCCGCGATCCAGGGGTGGATCGCGGCCGATCCGCGGCGGGGCGAGCTGCTCGACGACCTCCGCGCCGTCTGGGGCCTCACAGGGTCGAGTACGCGACCGTGGGTCGTCGCGGGGGCCCGGATCCGACTGCTGCGCAGCCGCGGCCGTCACGCGGCGCAGCGGTCGGCCGGGTTTTCCGCGCGGCCCCGGTCGTTGCCGTTTGGGCGGGCCGGGCACGGGCTGGCCCGGATCGCCGCCGCGATCGCCTGCGTCGTCGCGGGCACCGTCGTGTGGCGGCTGCGCCCGCGCGCGGCGCCGTCTCGCGAATACGCCACGTCACCCGGGCAGCGCCTGCGGCTCACGCTCTCCGACAGCACGCGGGTGTTGTTGAGCGTGGGCACGCGCCTGCGCGTGCCGCGCGACTTCGGCATCCACACGCGCGCCGTCGAGCTCGACGGTGAGGCGTACTTCGTCGTGCGCCACGATCCCCGGCATCCCTTCCTCGTACGCACGCGCCAGGGCGTGACCGAGGATCTCGGCACCAGCTTCGACGTGCGTGCGTATCCGCAGGAGGACTACCTGCAGGTCGTGGTGGCGGCGGGTCGGGTGTCGCTGCACGCCGGGCCGGGCCGGGGGCGCGACTCAGCGCTCAGCTTGCGGTCGCGCGATCGCGGCGTGATCGACGCGCGCGGCGTGCTGAGCGCTACGCCGGGTGTCTCGCTCGGCGACTACCTGGCCTGGACCCGTGGTACGCTCGCGTTCCGCAATGCTGCGCTCGGGGACGTGGTGGCGCAGCTCGGGCGCTGGTACGACGTCGACATCGACGTGGGCGACGCGTCGGGGACCGCCGAACGGCTCACGATCTCGTTCGCCACCGGCTCGGTTGACGAAGCCCTCGCGACGCTGGCCAGGGTGCTCGACGCGCGCTGGACGCGGTCCGGCAGAATGGTGCGACTCACTCCCCTTCAGCGGCGGCAGTAACCGGAGGAGACCGTCATGCGATTTCTGATTCCGTTTGCGGGAATGCTCGTCGTGGTGACGGCGCCGGTGCGGTCGCAACAGGCGGCCGACGCGGCTTCGCCGTTCGACCGCACGGTGACGCTCACGCTCGAGGGTGTGCCCCTGAAGGACGCGCTTGACGCCGTCGCGCGGCAGACCGGCGTACGCATCGCATACTCCGGTCGCGTCGTACCGCTGGACCGACCGGTGTCCGTGCAGCTTGCGGCGGTGCGGGTTGAGGCCGCGCTCGACACGCTGCTGCTCGGCACCGGCGTCGCGTCCACGCTCGATCGCACCGGCCAGATCCTGCTCGTGACGGAACAACCGGCCCGGCGTGCGGCGGAGCAGTCCGGGTCGATCTCCGGGACGGTCACAGACTCGATCACCGGCGCTCCGGTGGCGGACGCGGTGGTCACGGTGGTCGGCACGGCGTTCACGGCCAAGACGGGCGCCGACGGCCGCTTTACGATCACGGGGGTGCCGGCGGGAAGCTATCGGATACGCGTACGCATGTTGGGCTACACGGCGGCCGCGGCCAGCGTGGTGGTGCAGGACAGCGAGCAGGCCGTGGCGGACGTGCACCTTGCCAGAAGTGCCATCGAGCTGAATCCGGTCGTCGCGATCGGGTATGGTGCCGCCGACCGACGGAATCTCACCGGCGCCGTGTCGTCCGTGACCGCCGAACAGTTCGAGACGAAGGCGGCTCCAACGGTCACGCTGACCGCCGGCCTGCAGGGCAAGGTCGCGGGCGTACAAGTGACCTCGAATTCCGGCATGCCGGGCGCGGGAATCCAGGTCCGCGTCCGCGGGACCGGCTCGATCACCGCTAATACGGAACCGCTGTACGTGATCGACGGTCTGCCGGCGGAGCAGGGATCGAACGATACCGACCCTAAGAACAATCCCCTGATGTCGCTCGACCCCAACGAGATCCAATCGATCGACATTCTGAAGGACGCATCCGCCACCGCGATCTACGGCGCGCGTGGCGCGAACGGCGTAGTGCTGGTCACCACCAAGCGCGGCCAGGAGGGTGTCTCACAGTTCACGGTCGAGTCGAGCGTCGGCTTCCAGGACATCGCGAAGACCATCCCCGTGTTGAATGCGCCG
Organism: Gemmatimonadota bacterium; assembly: GCA_003222155.1. Lineage (GTDB taxonomy): Bacteria > Gemmatimonadota > Gemmatimonadetes > Gemmatimonadales > GWC2-71-9 > AG41. The sequence goes on from QHUU01000060.1 coordinate 12,781, forward strand.
CAATTCATGCAGCTGTCAAACGAAGCGTATCTCAACGCCGGAGGCGCCCCCGCCGGCGTGCCCTTCAGCGCCGCCCAGATGGCGTCCGCGGTCACATACAACTATCCCGCGATGATGCTGCGGACCGGCCTGCAGACGAACCAGGGGGTCAGCCTGTCGGGTGGGGATCAGAAGCTGCGCTATCTGATCAGCGGAAATTTCACGCGGCAGCAGGGCATCGAGCTCGGCTCGGACTTCAACCGCTACGGCGTTCGGGTAAATCTCGACGGCGAGGCGAGCAGCCGGTTCCGCTGGGGCACGAGCCTCAGCATGACGCGGGTCGCGCGTAACGCCGCCCGCGTGGAGAACGGCTCGCTCGGCAACAGCGCCAACGGGATCCAGGCGGCCATGCAGTTCGCGCCGTTCCAGGCGCCCAAAGACTCGGCCGGCAACTGGATCAAGACGTCGCCGTCCACGGAGCCGGTGCCGAACCCGATCGCGAACGCGCTCGAGGAGACCGATCTCAACACCACGTCCCGGCTGCTGGGAAGCGTGTTCGGAGAGCTCGCCCTCACCCCCTCGCTCAAGCTCAAGGGCACCTTGGGCGGGAACTTCCAGTTCGATGGGATCCACTTTTTCGCCCCCCGCACGATCCTCGATGGCGGGGGCAGCGGTCGCGGGTGGTTGTACACCAGTCAGGGTCGCAATCTGACGAGCGAGAACACCCTCGCCTACGCGCGTCCCGTGGGCCCCGGGACGCTGGACCTGCTGGGCGGCTTCTCGGTGCAGACGTGGTACGCCGAAAACGTCCAAGCCACCGCAGCCGGCTTCCCGACCGACTTCACCAACGTCTACAATCTCGGGTCCGGCTCGCAGCTCAATCCGCCCTCGAGCGGGATCAGCGAGCACGCCCTGATCTCCTACCTCGGGCGAGCTAACTACAACGTCGCCGACAAGTACCTCTTCACGCTCACCGGGCGGCGCGACGGCTCGAGCGTGTTCGGTGCCAACCACAAGTGGGGCTTCTTCCCCTCCGGCGCCTTCGCCTGGCGCCTCGGCGACGAGCCCTTCATGCGGCGCCAGTCACTCTTCAACGATCTCAAGCTCCGGTTGAGCTACGGGACCGTCGGCAACCAGGCCGTCGATCCCTACCAGTCGCTGTCCCAGCTGTCCGTGGGCTGGGTCGCGTCCGGCACGACCGAGATCCCGGCGATGACGCTGGGATCCCGGATGCCCAATCCCGATCTTCACTGGGAGCAGAAGACGGAGTTCAACGCGGGTCTCGACGGCGCATTGCTCGACAACCGGGTCGCGTTCTCGGTCGACGTCTACCGCTCGAAGACCAGAGACCTGCTGCTCTTGATGAACGTTCCGGTCACGACCGGCTACACCCAGCAGCTACAGAACGTCGGCTCGATTCAGAACAACGGGGTGGAGCTGTCGCTCACGACCAACAACATCTCGCGCCCGAACCTCAACTGGCGCAGCACGCTGACCCTGTCACACAACGGCAACAAGGTGCTCGATCTCGGGACCCGGCCGGACACCTCGGGAAAGGCCGTGCCGATCACGCAGTTCACCGTGACCCCGCGGACGGGCAACTTCTTTGACGCGGGCGACGTGTACCTGGTGCGGGTGGGCGAGCCGCTCGGCGCGATCTACGGCTACCAGGTCACCGGCCTGTGGCAAAAGGGCGACACGGGCGCCGCGTGCTACCTCACGAACAAGCCCGCCTGCACGCCGGGCGAGTACAAAGTCGCCGACCTGAATGGGGACGGCAAGATCACTGCGGCCGATCGCACTATCCTCGGCAACAGCCAGCCGAAGTTCTACGGGGGTGTCAGCAACACCCTCACCTATGGCCGGTTCTCGCTCGACGCGCTGTTCAACTTTGTGTATGGAAACAAGGTGATCAACGCGGGAAACGCGTACGGCTGCCTCGACATCATGCAGGCGAACGAGCGCACCTGCGTGCTGAATCACTGGGACTCGACGCACACCAACACCATGGTGCCGCGACCCAATCGCGACCGCGCGCGCTCGCTCTACAGCACGTTCGTAGAAGACGGATCGTATCTCCGACTCCAGACCCTCACGCTCGGCTATGACCTGCCGGCGGGCATGTTGTTCGGCGGGGCCGCGTCGGCCCGGGTATACGTCACGGGCCAGAACCTGTTCACGATCACGGGCTACTCGGGTTTCGATCCTGACGTCAACAGCCAGGGCGGGGATCCGCGCTATGGCCTGATCGATATCGGTGCATACCCGCGATCGCGCGTGTGGAATTTCGGCGTCCGGGCCACTTTCTGAGCCGCGAGGACACTGCCATGAGATACCAGCCATCCGTTACGCCCCTGGTGCTCGCGGTCGGGCTGTCGCTCGTCGCGTGCTCCGACCTGTTGGTCGAGAACCCGAAAGGATTCACGACCACCGACACCTTCTTCAAGACGGGCGCCGACTTGAACAGTGGCACGCTCGCCATCTACAGCGCATTTCGCGGGTTCCAAGGGCAGAGCAACTGGACTACACCGGAGCTCGCTTCCGACCAGACGCGCGCGGACAATCGCGAGCCGAACGCGGGCACGTACGGGCCCGACCGTCTGACCTGGAGTGCCTCGAGCGGCCGCGCGACCGTGCCGTTCGGTACCCACTACGCCGTCATCACGGAGGCGAACCTGGTGCTCGGCAAGGGACCGGGCATTCAAACGTCGGACACGGTCACCAAGGCGCATAATCTCGCCGAGGCGAAGTTCATGCGCGGCTATGCATATCTGCGCTTGACCAAGATGTACGACGGGGTGCCGCTACTCCTGTCGCCCGAGGACCAGGCCAACGCGAGCCCCACGCGCGCCACCCTCGAGCAGGTTCACCAGGCGGTGATCAAGGATCTGACCGAGGCCAAGGCGGGCCTCCCCACCGCATGGTCGGGCGACGACGGCTACGGTAATCCCACCCAGGGGCGTGTCACCAAGGGCGCCGCCGAGATGGCGTTGGCCGATCTCTACCTCTGGCGCTCGAGTTTCATGCAGAAGAACGAATGGCAGCTCGCCTCCGATTGGGCGGACAGCGTCATCGTCTCGGGCCTGTGGGGACTGAACGACGACTACATCAAGACGTTCCTGCCGAGCAATAAGGGCAACCGGGAGGAAATCCTGGTGATCGCCAACTCGGGCGTCGTCGATCGGACCAGCAACATCTTTCAGCTGTTCTACTACCCGCGCGACTGGGGGCTCGACGCCGGGCAAGGGGGCGGCTGGGGCTTGATCCACCCGACGGACTGGTTCTTGAGCAGCTATCTCCCGGGCGATTACCGTGGATCGAGGGGCTTCGAGGGATACAAGACCGACTCGGTATATGTCGCCGGGGGCTGCGGGCTGACGATCTGCAAGGACACGCTGGGCGACGGGCCGATGCCGTACAAATACCGCAAGAGTGATAACGGGGCGACGTGGTGGCTGGGAGACGTGGACGTCCCGCTGTACCGCTACGCTGAAGCGCTCCTGATCTACGCCGAGGCGCAGAACGAGCTGGGCAACACCGGCGTCGCCGTGCAGTACCTGAACATGATCCGCGCCCGCGCGCGGAAAGGCACCGGCGCCCAGGCCCGCACCGAGCCGCATGACTACGGCACGGCGGGCGAGCCGCTGGACAAGGTATCGGTGCGCGATGCCATTTTCATGGAGCGCGCGTGGGAGTTCGCCTTCGAAGCCAAGCGCTGGTTCGACCTCGTGCGGCGCGACTCGGAGGATCCGGGATACTGGGCGAACAGCCTCATCGCTCACGATCCGAGCTTCGCGCCGCCCAAGCCGGCGCCGGACGGGTTCAAGAAGCGGTGGCCGATTCCCCAGGCGCAGATCGATGCCAATCCCGCGCTATGTCAGAACCCGGGATACGGTGGCACGGCCTGTCCCCCAGGCGTGACCGGGCCCTGACCGCCCATGACGCCCCTCGGCTCGTCTGGCGAGGGGCGGCTCTCTTCTGAGATGCATCTTCGCATCATGACCAGATCTATCCGTGGCGCGTAATCAACGTCGCAATAACTCCGCACCACCGGTGGTTCGTTTGTAGACCGCATGCAACGCGCGCCGCCTCCGCTGCGTCGCGCGGGCGGCGCTAACTCGTTGTGAGCGTTGTCACATCGACCACCCCGTCGACGCGCGCCGGCCCCAACCAACTCCGGCCTCAAACTTGAAAGCACCCCCGCCAGAATAAATCCGTTGCACCCTTGTGCCGCCCAGGGGGACGACGCACATGCCCGTCTTATTGTGTCCGCACGCCGACAGTGGCGTCGAGTCCGACGTCACGCGCCTCGCTTTGCCGTCCCCGCACTTCCTCAACTCTGCGTCATCGCTTCGCTGCCGGAGGTCGCTATGAAACGCTTCGGTGTCTTACTGCTTTGTGCCCTGTTGCCCGTCCGAGTGGTCGTAGCGCAAGACGCGGGCTCGATCGCCGGCACGGTGACCGCGCAGGAGAGCGGCGCCCCGCTCTCTGGTGCCGGCGTCACGGTGGTCGGCACCCGGCTCGAGGCCGCGACCGGCGCGGACGGCCGCTACACGATCGCCAACGTGCCCCCCGGCACGTATCGCGTCCGGGCCCGGCTCATCGGCTATGGCAGCACCGTGGATACGGGCGTCGTCGTGGTGGCCGGGCGGACCGCCACGGCGGACGTCGCGCTGCAACAGCAGGCCGTGCAGCTCGAGACGGTCGTGGCTATCGGCTACGCCACGATCCAGAAAAAGGACTTGACCGGCGCCGTGGCTTCGGCGAGCGGCGAGGACGTGCTGCTCAAGGCCGCGCCCACGAGTGCTCTGTCCAACGCGCTGCAGGGCAAGGCCCCGGGCGTACAGGTGGTCGTGAACAGCGGGATCCCGGGCGCGGGAGCGAGCGTGCGCGTGCGCGGCACCGCCTCGATCACCGCCAACAGCGAGCCGCTCTACGTCGTCGACGGTCTGCCGGCCATGCAGGGCACCGGGTCCGACAATCCGACCTACAACCCGCTCAACGAGATCGACCCCAACGACGTCGAGTCGGTCCAGATCCTCAAGGACGCATCCGCCACGGCGGTGTACGGGTCGCGCGGCGCGAACGGGGTCATCCTGATCAACACGAAGCGCGGCCAGCGCGGCGAGGACCGCCTCACGCTCGAGTCGAGCTACGGCGTGCAAAGCATAGGCAGGCGGATTCCCGTCTTGAACGGTCCCCAGTACCGGCAGCTGCGCAACGATGCTGTCTTGAACGCCACCGGGGACCCCTCCAAGTTGCCCTACACGGCAGCCCAAATCGCCTCCGCGCCGTCGTACGACTATCCGGACATGCTGCTCCGTACCGCCGCGCAGCAGAACCACTCGCTCACGCTCTCCGGCGGAGACGCCAGGACCCGCTACCTGCTGTCGGGCAATTACTTGGGCCAGGACGGGATTCTCATCAACACGCAGTTCCAGCGCTACGGCCTTCGCTTCAACCTGGACCGCGACATGAGCGAGCGGTTCCGCGTGGGCACGAACTTGAGCGTCGCGCGAACGACGCAGTCCATCAACTGGACTGAAAACGGCGGAATCGGAGCCAGCGCGCGCGGTATCCTGGCCGCCATGAACTTCGACCCGGCCATGCCGCCGAAGAACGCGAACGGCGACTGGAATCTACGCGCGATCCTGGGCGAGCAGCTCGAAAACCCGCTCGCGAACATCAGCTCCGTGACGGATCAGCGGAACGAGTGGCGCCTGGTGGGAAGCGTGTTCGGCGAGTTCGATGTGACCCCGGCCCTGCATTTCAAGACGACCGTCGGCAGCAACGTCCATTTCTTCCGGGATCCGTACTTCGCGCCCCGCACGGTTGCGCCCGGCGCCTCGGTGCAGGGAAGCGCCACCGAGAATACCGGTTACGACCGCGAGTTCATCAACGAGAACACCCTCACCTACCACCGCGCGCTGGGCCCGGGGACGCTCGATGTGTTGGGGGGCGCGTCGGCGCAGACGGCCGTGGTCGACTCCGGTCCGTATGCCCACGCCGAGCGGTTCCCGCTCGACGACATCCAATGGTACAACCTCGGCTATGGGGCGACGCAACAGCAGGTCGGCAGTCTCTACCAGGACTGGGCGCTGCTCTCCATGTTTGGCCGCGTCAATTACAACCTGCGCGACCGCTACATCTTCACGATCACCGCCCGCCGCGACGGCTCGAGCCGGTTCGGCAGGAACAACAAGTGGGCCAATTTCCCCTCTGCCGCGTTTGCCTGGCGCGTCTCGGACGAGCCCTTCCTGCAGGACCGGGGGCCCTTTAGCGACCTCAAGCTACGCGTGAGCTACGGCGCGACCGGCAACCAGGCCGTGCGTCCGTACCAGTCGCTTCCCATCATGGTCGCGGCACCGCTCTCGATCGCTCCCGGCCAGGAGTTTGTGGCGCTGCGTCCGTCGCTCACCAAGCCGAATCCCAACCTGCGGTGGGAGACCACGCGTCAGCTCAACATCGGGCTCGACGCCGGGCTGTTCGACAACCGCCTCACCATCACGCTCGACGCCTATCGCTCCGTGACCAAGGACCTGCTGCTCATGGTGGATCTTCCCCGCTTCACCGGCTACGCCAATCAGCTCCAGAACATCGGCTCGGTGCAGAACCGGGGCGTCGAGCTGGGCCTGAGCACGCTCAACGTGCAGCGCGGCAGGTTCACCTGGCACTCCAGCCTCAACGTGTCCGCCAACAGCAACAAAGTGCTCGACCTCGGCGGCCAGCACTACATCCGTCCGGGGACCTCGCGCTACGGCTGGTTCCTCGACGGCAACGAGAGCTTCATCGTCGAGGTGGGGCAGCCGCTCGGGTCGATCTACGGCTACCAGGTGACTGGCCTGTGGCAAGAGGGGGACGTGTGCACCTTGGCGCCGACAAAGGAGGGTAAACGGAATCCCGACTGTACCCCGGGCGAGTACAAGATCACCGACGTCAACGGGGATGGTGTCATCGACGGCAAAGACCGCACGCTGCTCGGCTCTACAGAGCCGAAGCTGTTCGGCGGGTTCGGCAACAACGTCTCGTGGGGTCCGTTGACACTGGACGTGTTCTTCAACTTCTCGTACGGCAACAAGGTCGCGAACGTGAACAACGTGTTCAGCGAGCTGGCGACCGGGTTCCTGAACGAGCGCGCCGAGGTCCTGGATCGGTGGACGCCCCAGCACACCAACACGAACGTCCCGCGCGCCAACAACGCGCGTCCGCGTCGCATGTACAGCACGTTCGTGGAAGACGGCTCGTTTCTCCGGTTACAGACCATCACGCTGGGCTATCAGCTCCCGCCGAACCTCATCCCGGGCGCGCGTGGAGCGCGGCTGTACGTGACCGGCCAGAATCTGTTTGTTCTCTCGGGCTACTCGGGCTTCGATCCTGAGGTCAACAGCATCGGCGGGGATTCGCGCTTCCGCGGCGTCGATGCCGGCGCCTACCCGCGGGCCCGCGTCGTCAACTTCGGCATTACCCTCGGCTTCTGAGGTGACCATGACCACGAGAACTCGCTGGATCGCGCTGGCCGGCATCTCGCTCGCGGCGGTTGCCTGTGGCGACATGCTCACCGAGACGCCCAAGTCGTTTACGACGCAGGACGGCTTTTTCAAGACGCCGTCGGACGTGCGGAGCGCCACGTTCGCCACCTACCAGCCCCTCGGCACGGACGACCTGTGGCGCTGGTGGCTCTGGCTCACCGTGGATCTGGCGTCAGATCAGGTTCGGATGCACCCCGACGAGCCGAACTACCAGACGTACCACCCGGAATTCCTGCGCTGGGACGCGACGACCTCCAGCGTCACCTCGCCCTGGAACGGGCTGTACAACATCGTGTTCCGCGCCAACGTCGTCCTCAGCCGCGCGGGCGCAGTGACATTCCCGGACCCCGCCGAGCGCCAGCAGCTCCTGGCCGAAGCCACGTTCCTGCGCGGCTACGCGTATCTCCTCCTCGCCAAGCTGTACGACGACGTCCCGCTCTTCGTGAGCGAGGCCGACCATGACAACGCGCGGGCCAGCCGAACGCCCGTCGCGCAAGTGGAAGCACAGGTCATCACGGACCTGACCCAGGCCGAAGCGGAGTTGCCCGCGACGCGTCCCCAGAGCGAGCTCGGCCGCGCCACCAAGGGCGCCGCCCGGATGGCGCTCGCGGATCTGTATCTGTGGCGCTCGAGCTACCGTAAGACGGGCGAGTGGCAGCTCGCGGCCGATTGGGCCAAGAAGGTCATCGACTCCGGGATCTATGGCTTGAACGACGACTACTTGAGCACGTTCCTGCCTGCCAACCACGGCAACAAGGAAATGATTTGGGTGATCCCCTCCTCGACCGTCCAGGGACGGAGCAGCATGAATCTCGGCTGCCTCATCCTGCCGCGGATTCTGGGGTTCGGTACAGGAGGCGGGTGCGAGGTGATCGGTCAGCCGACAGCCTGGCACTACGCGTCATACTTGACGGGCGACTACCGCAAGGACGTCACATACCGCACCTCCGGGTGCAGTAGTGACGCCAACATCGGCTGCAAGACATTCACCTGGCCGAACGTCTACAAGTACCGCCCCACCAACGGGGGCGTCGGCGGGCCACCCGATACGGACTTCCCGCTGTACCGCTACGCCGAGGCGCTGCTGATTTACGCCGAGGCGCAGAACGAGCTCGGCAACCCAGCCGCAGCGGTCACGTATCTCAACATGGTCCGGGCGCGAGCCCGGAAGGGGACGGGCGCGGATAATCGCGCCGAGCCCCACGATTACGGGACGGCGGGTGAAGCGACGACCCAGACCGCCGTGCGGGATGCGATCTTCCAGGAGCGCGATTGGGAGTTGGCGCACGAGGGCAAGCGCTGGTTCGACTTGCTCGAGCTCGACGCACTGGAGCCGGGTTACTGGGCGACGGCCCTGCAGCAGCGCGATTCGATCCCGCCAGCGGCGACGCTGCAACGCGACCTGCGGACCTTCAAGCAGCGCTGGCCCATCCCGCTGACGGAGATCAACCTCGATCCGGCCCTGACGCAGAACACCGGCTACTGACCGCCGGCAGGCCCCGGCTCCCCCGCCATCCGCACCCTGCCGGTAGCCCCGGCAGGGTGCGGGCTTTCCATATCTGTTGTATCTTCGACTGCCGCGTCCTCGCAACACCAACTACCGCGTTGCCGAAAGGAACCCGAAGGAACCGACATCCCCGAACAGTGTTGAACCGAGCCTTACCCTGACCCAGGGGGAGACATGAAGCATACCATCTGCTGCGGATTTGCCGTCGCGCTGATCATCGGCTGTGGGCCGACGGGATCGCGGCGGGCCGAGGTCCCGACCCCCGACGACCAGATCTCCGTTGGCTACCAGACCCAGAGCAAGCGCGCTGCGACGGCCGCCGTAACGTCGGTCTCCCCGACCGAAGCGGACGCCCGCGTCAGCCGCCTCGAAGACCTGCTCCAGGCCCGGGTGCCGGGGCTCGAGGTGTTGCCGCTCGGGAACGGCACCTACACGCTGCGCATTCGCGGCCGGCACAGCATCATGGGCCGGAGCCTGGACGACGAGCCGCTGCTCGTGATCGACGACGTGCCGGTACCGCAAGGCGCGCTGGGCAGTGCCCTGGCCGCTATGTCCCCGCGCGACGTGGGGCGGATCGACGTGCTCAAAGATGCGGCTGCGGCGAGCATCTATGGATCGCGGGGAGCCAACGGGGTTATCATCATTACAACCAAGCGAGCCTCGTTGCCCAATCCGTGATCGCACCGCTCGTAGCACTGTTGCTGCAGCACCCCGTAGCGTCGGCCCCCGCCGCTCCGCCGCCCCGGGTGGTACGGGTCTGGCTCGGCTCCGCCAGCCCGCTGGTGCGCGGTGCGGCGGTGCGCGTGTACGTCGAGGCGGGCCAGGACGGCAACCTCGTCGTCCTGCACCGCCGCACCGACGGCCGCATCGAAGTGCTGTTCCCCAAGCATCCCGACACCGACCCCTTCGTCCGCGCCGGTACCTACGAGATTCGCGGCAGCGACGATCGGGCCGCGTGGGTGGTGGCCGAGCCCGACGGCACGGGAATGGTCCTGGCGGCGCTGTCGCCCGACCCGCTCAAGTTCGACGAATTCGTGCGGGCGGCCGCCTGGGACCCGGACGCGCTGGTCCCCGCCTGGTCGGGCGCGGACGCGGCCGGGTCGATGAGCGACATCGTGCAGCGGATGTTGGGGGACGGCTACTTCAACTACGACCTCGTGACGTACAGCGTCGCTCCGCCGGTCTACGCGCAACAGGACGTGACGCCGCCGCAGCAGACCACGCCGGCGTACGATGCGTATCCCACCTGTCTCGACTGCACGTTCATCGGGGAGCAGCTGATCATTTACGAGCCGCTGTTCGTGCATCGGCGGGTGCGTCGGCAACGCGAGCGTGAGCCGCGCCCGCAGCCGACGAGCGCTCTCGCCCTCGCGCTCAGTCCCCGGCCGACCCTCGGACCACGACCGTTCTCGCCTGGGTCCCGGTTCGCCTCGCCCCACCACGCCGCCGGCCCCACGCCGATCGAGCCACGCGCGCGTGAGCGGGCCAATTCACTGCCGGCTCAGGCCATGGGCCCGCGCACGCACGTGCGATTCACCCGCCTCTCCGATCCCGCGCCGGAGCGAGCGTTGGCCGTCGTCGCGCTGCCGGCTCGAGCGGGCCTCGCAGTCGCCCGCCCCGACGTCTCTGCTCGGGCAGTGGTGCGGTCGGATTTCACTGTGCAGGGACGGGAGCGCGCCATACCGGCAGCGGCGAGTCAAACGGCCGTGCGGCCGCGCGCGGTGGCGGTTGCCCGGAGCGGTGAGGGAGCGGCGCACGGTGCATCCCAGGGCGTCGCGATTCCGCGAGAGGCCTGGGGGAATACCCGTCGTACGTCGCTACGACGCTAAGTCGTACGTATAACGTCGCGTCGTAGCGTCGTTATTGTCCTACCGTAAAATCGAGTCGCTTCAGCACCGTCCCCGCGGCATCACGCACTTCGACGTGCCACGCGCCGGTCCAGTCGGGCGGCACGGTCTTCTTGCTCCACGTGCGCCACGGCGACCCGCCCACCTGCAGCTCCACGTCACCCACCTGGGTGTCGCCATGGAACCACACGTGGTGGATGCTCGTGCCCTCCGCTCCCGCCACCTTGGTCCAGCAGACGACCTGACCGACATCGACTGGGAACGTGGTACCCGTATCCTGCGGCTGCCGGTCCACGACCGATTTGGCGACCACCGCCTCGGCGACGTCCACGGCAGCTGTGGCAGGCGCGGCGGCGGGGGCGGGGGCGGGCGCCGCGGCCTTCGTCGTGTCCTGCGCCGCGAGGCCACGGGCGGCGAGCAGGGTCAGCGCGAGAATCGGAGTGATGCGCGTCATGACGGCTCTCCCACTGGGGTTGTCGGTTGTTCGGCGGTTGTCCGTTGTACGGCGCGCCGGCGACGATGTTCCAGCCACGTACCGAGCGTCGCCGCAATCACGATCCCGCCCGCTGCACCGCCGAGCTGAAACCGCACGAGGTACTGGCGCTGCCGCCCCGCGCACTTGCCAGAGAACAGCGCGCCGACCATGGCGCCGCAGGACCCCTGGATCGTCGTGAAGTAGTAGCCGGAGCCCGCCGCGAACAGGAGGGGGAGGGAGCACACCACCAGGTGACGGAGAAAGGTCTTCATGGAGAGCCCATCACGTAGAGGAAGATGTAGTTGTAGATCCCCGTGAGGAGCGCCAGGCACCATACGAGCACGACGTACGGCCCGGTGTGCCGATGCAGCGGCCGCAGGCGCGCCACGGCGCGGCTCGTCAGCTGCCACAAGAGCCCTGCGAGCGCCGCGACGGCGAAGGCGAGATGGATCTTGAAGAACGGCAGCGCGACGAGGGCGGCACGACGGGGACTGGGAGCCATGAGGAAAGAGAAGCCGACCACGACCGCGATCTCGATGACCGCGCTCACACTCATGAGGGTCACATGCAGGGCGATTCTGCCGCGGCGGATGCGCGTGGCGCCGTAGATCAGGATGGGCGGTCCCGCCAGCGCCCAGGCGAGCGCCGTGACGGCCTGGGGCGGGGCGCTCATCGTCCCCGCTCGACCTTCCACCGGTACACCACCCGTCCCTCTCCCCCGTTCCCCGTCCCGCGTATGACGTGATATGCGTCGAAGTGCGCGACCGTGAGGCAGGAATGGTTGGGAATGATCTCGACTCTGTCGCCGACCTTGTAGCGGCCGTCGAGGCTCGCCGCGGATGCGGCTCGGATCAGGCCGTGCTCTTGCGACAGCGTCGCCACGGTCAGGTCCGGAGCGCCTTTCACCGCGCCCATCGCCTGAGGTCCCACGTGCGTCGGCCCCGTGTCCTTGGAGAGCTCGAGCGCTCCCGCGTCCACGACGAAGTGAGACGCGCCCGGCTGGTGCGACACCACCGTCGCGAGCACACTGACTCCCACGTCGGCCGGCTCGCAGCACCCGATCAGCACCATCGTCCGGTCGTAGAACACGTAGTTGCCCGGTCGCGCCTCGGTGACGCCCGTAAGATCGGTGGCCGCCGCCATCGCCGGCGTCGACCCGACGCTCACGTCGCGGATCGCGATGCCCGCTTTGCCGAGCCGCTCGGCGAATCCCACCATCACGCTGCGCTCGCTCTCGGCGACGGCGGCCGCTTCCGCTTTGCTCTGCGTGCGGTACGCGTGACCGGAGTGGCTCAGGATCCCGTCGAACACGAGCCCCTGCTCCCGGGCGAGCTCGCGCGCCACCGCGATGGCGTACGGCGACGCCGGATCCACGCCGGCGCGGTGATAGCCGCAATCCACCTTGAGCCAGACGTGCAGTCCCGAGCCCGCGAGCCCCTGCGCCGCACCGAGGTCGTCGACCACGACGCGCAGGGTTGCGCCGGTCTCCTGCACGATGCGACGCGCGTGTGCGACGTGCGTCGGATCGATCGGGAACGCCCAGGTCAGGTCGGTGACTCCGGCACGGGCGAACGCTTCCGCCTCCACGAGCGTGGCCACGGTGAGCCCCCGCGCCCCGTGTTGCAGCTGCAGCTTCCCCAGCTCGACGCACTTATGCGTCTTCGCGTGCGGCCGCAGCGCGACGCCGAGCTGTCGAGCGCGCCCGGCCATGTGAGCGAGATTGTGCTCCACGACATCCAGGTGGAGCAGGAGGGCAGGGGTCTCGACGTCGTAGACGTTCACGTTTCCCCTTTCCCCTTTTCGTTATTTCACGATGTGGAATTCCGTCTGGCGCCGCAGGATCCAGCGCATGCGGCCGTCGGGACCGAGCTCCGCGTCCTCTTCCTGCGCCGAGCGGATCCCCTGGCTGTCCCACTCGGCGGCCGGCGTGGTGGCCTGGAGCTCGATCGAGAACCAGCTGTTCGGCACCAGCGGGACGTCGCCGCGCTCCGGAACCCCCTCCTGGTGGTCCCACAGCCCGATCAGCGGCCCCGCGCCGTGGCCGCGGTCCCCGATGGGGTGGGTGTAGATCGTCCCGTTGATCCCCGCGGCGCGCATCTGCGCGAGCGCGGCCGCGAGCACTTCGTTCCCGGTGCGCCCGGGCCGCATCTCGGCGAGGAGGATGTCCTGCAACCGGTTCGAGTTCTCGAGCGCCTGCTTGAGACCCTCGGGCACGTCCTGCTCCCCGCGACGCAGCACGTAGCCCATGTGCTGCGTGTCGGTGTTCAGGCCCAGCGCAGTGATGCCGAAGTCGCAGTGCAGCACGTCGCCGCGCTGGATCACCACGGCGCCCGAGTCGGAGAGGTCGCGGCCCCGCCGCTGCACGTCCACGTCGGTGTGGAACCAGGTGCCGAAGCCGAGGTCGTTGACGCGCTGGCGCATCCACCAGGCAACGTCGTCCGTCGTGGTACGTCCGGGAGTAATCACCCGGCTCGAGAACGCGGTATCGATGACTCCCCAGACGACCTCCATGAGGCGCCGGTACGCGGGCAGCATCCCGGGCGCGCGGATCTCCTGATACTCGAGCGCCAGTCGCTCGGCGCGCACGATGCGGCCGCGGTATGGCGCCGGCAGCACGGCCTCGAGCTGCTCCCATTCGCCGGCGGACAGCCCGTCCGAGAATGCATGCGCGCGGGAGATGTCGACGGCGATGGTCTGCGGGTCGCGCTCCTCGATCACACGACGCAGCAGGTCCCATTGCGCCTGGCCCACCAGCTCGGGGCGGCGGCCGATCGACGGGTCGATGGCCTCCTTGGCGTGGTACGCGTCGTACACGCCGCCCTGGGAGGTGCCCCCGAGGGCGAGGCGCTCGACCCCGCGCTCGGGTCCGCGATCGTAGAACACGTAGATCGTGCGACGCCGGGCGAAAAAGGTCGTGGCCGACACGAGCGACCAGAAGACGGGATCTTCGTTGTATTCCCGCATGGGCACCACCCACATGGCCACGTGATACTGCCGCATCAGCCGCGGGAGCACCGAGTCGAGCCGATAGCGCAGCCACTCCTGCTCGACGGCGGCCTGCTCGCGCAGCGTGCCCAGTGGACGCGTCGGCGACGCGGTGAGCGGCAGGGTAGGGGCTTGGAGGAGGGCGGTCGAGACGACGAGAGTGGCGAGGGTCATGCGGTCGATCAGTCGAGCCGGCGTCCCGTGACCTCGATGCGACGATAGCGCTCGATCCGGCCCGATCCGCCGACGAACGCCGAGGCGAACCACGCCGTGACTCCCACCACGATCGATCCGAGCACGGCGGCGCCGAGGCCGCTCACCGAGAATCCCGGCACGAGCCAGTGGACGAGATAGAACGAGATGCCGTTCACAACGAAGATGAATAGTCCCAGCGTGAGCACCGTAAGCGGCAGCGTGAGGATGAGAATCACCGGGCGGATCACCGCGTTCACGATGCCGAGCAGTAGCGCGGCCACGACCAGGTGGTCCCACCGGTCGATGCGGATCCCGGGGATGATGGTCTCGGCGGCCCATAGGCCCAGGGCGGTGATCACGAGGCGGAAAAAGAAGCCCTTCATCGCCCCTTTGCTCCCCAGGCCTCGACGTTGCGCGCGATCTGGCGCGAGTGCTTCTCCAGGTGCTCGGCGTAGACCGCGAGCCAGTCCTCCGCGCTGTACGGGCCGGACTCCGTGTGCCGGCCCACCCGGCGCCAGTCCTGCTCGGTCGCGCGCTCGAGCAGCGGCACGGTGTTGGCCCGCACGGCCTTCACGGTGGCGAGCGCCGCGTCGATGGGATGTGCGTGATAATCGAAGCGCTTTGCCCAGAGGTCCTGGTCGTATCCGACGATCAAGGGCTCGGCCTCCGCGAGCAGATAGCGCAGGCGCATGTGGGCGTTCGTCTCGCTGTCGGCGCAGTGGACCACGATTTCGTGCGCGGACCAGCGATCGGGCCCGGGCTTCCATTTGAGGGCGTCACGCGGGACTTTGCCGAGCGCGGCGGTGAGGAGCGCCGGCCCGCGGGCGTAGCGCTCTATCAGGGTGGCGCGCTCGGCGGTGGTGAGAGGCATGTCAGGATCTCCGGAAGAAGATACTCGATTCGCTCACCGGCGCGCGCGGCCCGCGACGAAGCGCGCCGTCGCGCCCGGGCGCACCTTCACCCCCAGGCGGGAATCGAACAGGATCGCTCCCACGAGTGAGTCACCCACGCGCGTCGCCCCGATGCCGGCGAACGGCCCCAGCGCGGCCGGCCACCCGTACACCAGCGCCTGCTCCGGGTAACCGATCCACGTGACCGGGAGTGTGTCGCGCGGGACCCGGAAGACGAGCGTGCCCGTGAAGTGACAGGCCCGGTGCACCACGACCCGCGTGCTGTCCAGGACCACGTCGGTCAACTTGAACCGGTCGCCCAGCTCGGGCAGTGTGAGGGTATCGCCCCGGGCAACCACCCAGTGACCGACGTAGCGTTGCGCGTAGCGGGTCTGCAGGTGCATGGCCGCGGCGTTGCAGGGGCTGGAGGGCGCACACGCGCCGAGCGCGCACAGGCCGGCCCAGACGACCGGCCTCACGGCGCGACGCTGTCCGCCGCCCGCACTCTTGCGCTGGTGGAATCGGCGGCGCGCAATGCGGCGCCCACCCCGCTCGCGCCAGGGATGCGCGACCTGGCGAGGATCGAGTCCCGCTGCCGCTCGGTGAGCGTGTCCGCCGCTCGCGAGCCGCCGGATCGGCTGCCGCTGCAGCCCCCCAGCAGCAGGCAGACGACGATCAGGTCGCGTATCATGGCATTCATTCTAGTGCCTCAGGTCCCGCCTAGTGCCTCAGGTCCCGCCGCACGAGCACGCCGTAGGCGATCAGGTTCACGAGCACCACCACGGTGCCGAGCACCGTCTGGGCCGGCCGGGTGAGCCCGGCCGGGTAGAGCAGGGGGATCACGTAGTGCTCGACGAAGCCGCCCCCATACCCCTCGAGTCCGGCCCGAGCCCGCAGCGCGTTCTCGAGCGGGGTGAGCGGGCAAATCCAGCCGGCATACTCGATGGCCGCCCCCCATAACGCCGCCGGTACGTGGGCCCACACCACGGGGCGCCAGCGCCAGGCGAGGAAGCCGCCCAGCATGACGAAACCGACGAAGGCGGCGTGCACCAGCACGACGCAATCCGCGAGAGCGCGATAGACCATCTTCACACTCTCCCGTTATATGACGAAAACCCCCGCCCGGCCAGGCCGGGCGGGGGGTTTTCGCGGGCGAGAGCCGCGCCGCTCAGGCGCCCATCAGATGCTCGCACGGGTTGAACAGATTGTCGATCGCGGTCTCGATCTGCGCGGGCAGATCGAACAGATCGGAGACGGCTTGCACCTCGGGGCCCGCGAGGGCGCTGCCGTCCGCGTGGACGAGCTGGATGGTGTTGGTCGTGGCGGTGGCGGTCCCCGTGATGCGGGCGTACGCGACGCCGTTCACCGTGATCGACAGGTCCGCGGTCACGCTCTCCGGAGCCACCACCACGGTGATCGTGCCGGTCACGGCTACTGTCTCCGTCCCGCGCGTCACGCTGAAGTCGGCCGTAACCGAGAGGTGGTTTGCGTCCGACGTGGTGAGCGTCTCGTGCAGCGCCACGTGAATGACCGGGTTGTCCAGGTCCCAGGTGACGTCGATCTGGGCGTCCGGATTGTCGGTGTCGAGGTTCGTCGCCGAGAACGTGGCGTCGAACGTGAGCGTGTGCGTGCCGTCGCTCACGAAGCCGATGGCCGACGCGTTG
This sequence comes from Gemmatimonadota bacterium, assembly GCA_003222155.1. Taxonomy (GTDB): domain Bacteria; phylum Gemmatimonadota; class Gemmatimonadetes; order Gemmatimonadales; family GWC2-71-9; genus AG41. The sequence continues at coordinate 29,852 of QHUU01000060.1, forward strand.
AACGCCGTCGCCGGGTTGCCGGTGACGCTGCCGCTCACGGTGTAGTTCGCGTACGTGATGGGGCCGGGGCTCGCGGGCGTGCCATCCTTGACGATCACGTGGAGCTTGTTGACGGCCGGGCTGGTGGTGCTCTCGTCGAGGAGATCCACGAAGCCCACGGCGTTGGAAGGCTCGGCCACGGTGGCGGTGGCGGTCAGCGGGTTGATCGCGTACAGGATGATCCGCACGCCGTTGCTCGGTCCGGCGTCGGGGCCGAGGACGTATTGATGGGTGGCGTCGTCCCATACGAACGTCTGACCCAGATACTGCGGTGGAATCACGCTGGCGCTGATGCCGGAGCCGAGCGCTCGCGCCGCCAGGCGGAGTGCCTGCAGCCGCCGCGGCGCGTCCGCGTACGGTTGGCCGGCGGTGCGCGGAGTCGTGAGGGGCGCGGCTTGGAGCAGAGCGCCCGCGGGCGTCGCCGCTTTGGCAGGAGAGCCCGTGGCCGTACCGACGATGCCGAAGCTTGCGAGCACCCCGGACTGCAGCACACCCGACACCGTCTGGAGGTCGGTGCTCAGCTGCCGTGGGTCGGCGAGATGGGCCTGCGGCCCGGTGGAGTTGTTGCAGGCGGCGGCGAGCGCGGCGACGACCGCGAAGCCCCACCAGGGACGACCGTGACGTGCGGGCATGCTGTTCCTCCGAAATGTGAGCGTGCCGGCGACGGTCAGGCTGCGAGCGCCGCGGCGGATGGTCCAACCCGAAACCTACCTCTCACCCCGCCGATCGGACCGTGACGGGGCGCACGGCCCTGCCTAGGCGATCACGCCGCCGCCGAGCAGGCGCCCGTCCGCGTCGTACAAGGCGCCCGATTGCCCGGGCGTGATCGCCCGCACGGGCTGGGCGAGATCGAGCACGAGCGTGTCGCCCGCGCGCTCCCGCACCCGGCCGGGCACGGCCGGGGCGCGGTAGCGGCACTGCACGAAGACCGGGTCGTCCGGCGCCAGCGGCTGCGCGAGCCAGTTTACCTCGGCGAGCGCGACCGTGTGGCCGAACAGCTCGTCTCCCCGTCCGATCACCACCTCGCGGGTTTCCGGGCGAATCGCGACCACGTACATCGGCTCGTGGAACCCACCGGGGAGGCCGCGGCGCTGTCCGATCGTGTAGCGGGCGAAGCCGGCGTGCTCCCCCACGATCTCCCCGCCCGCCGTGACGAGCGGGCCGGGCACGAGGGCCGGCGCGTCCGCCGGAAGATGGCGTTCGAGGACGCCGACGTAGTCGTCGTCGGGGACGAAGCAGATGTCGACGGACTCGGGCTTGTCGGCGGTGACGAGGCCGAGTCGCCGGGCCACCGCGCGGGTCTCCCGCTTGGTGAGGTCGCCGACGGGCGTGAGCATCCGCGCCACGACCGCGCGATCGATGCCCCAGAGGAAATACGACTGGTCCTTCTGACGGTCGCGCCCCCGGAACAGCGCCCCGTAACGGACCACGGCGTAATGGCCCGTCGCGACATAGGCGCACTCGAGCGCGTCGGCGTGGTGCAGGAAGTCCCGGAACTTGGTGAAGGAATTGCAGCGCACGCACGGGACAGGCGTGCGCCCCCGGGCGTACTCGCTCACGAAGTCGGCGATCACGTCGCGACCGAACCGGTCCTCCAGGCTCAGCACGTAGTGCGGGATGCCGAGCCGGTGGGCCACGAGCCGCGCGTCCGTGATCGAGTCGAGCGAGCAGCAGGGTCGGTCGGGCACCGAGTCGCCGTAGCAGAAGAGCTTCATGGTGGCGGCGACGACGTCGTACCCCGCCTCCACGAGCAGCGCCGCGGCGACGGACGAATCCACCCCGCCGGACATCGCGACGAGAACGCGCTCCCTCACCGCGCCACCCCGCCCAAAGGCGGAAGGCGGAACGCGGAATGCGGAACAGCGCGCGCGATCGTCGAGGCGCGTGGCCGGCTCTTGCGAGCGAACCCGCTCCTGCTGTTCCGCGTTCCGCGTTCCGCCTTCCGCGTTTCGATCATCGGTGCAGCACCGCGCTCAGCGCTCTCACCTTCTCGACAATCCGGGGGAGCACCGCGACCGTCGCCTCCACGTCCTCCGCCGTGGTGTCCCTGCCCAGCGAGAACCGCAGCGCCGCGACGCCCAGCTCGCGCGGCACGCCCATGGCCGTGAGCACGTGCGATGGCTCGACCGCCCCCGTGCTGCAGGCGGAGCCCGACGAGCAGGCGATGCCGGCGAGGTCCAGATGCATGAGCAACGCCTCGCTGTCCGTGCCGGGCAGCGACACGTTGGAGACGTGCGGCGCCCGCACCGCCTGCGCCGCGTTGACGACCGCGTCGGGCACGGCGGCGAGCACGCGGCGCTCGAGCTCGTCGCGCAGCGCCGCCACCCGGCGGGCGAAGTCCGCCTGCTCGCGCGCCGCCAGCTCGACGGCCCTCCCCAGCCCGATGATCCCCGGCACGTTCTCCGTTCCGGGCCGGATCCCGAACTGCTGGCCGCCGCCGTGAATGATGGCCTCGACCGCGTGGCGGTCGCGCACGATCAGGGCGCCGATCCCTTTGGGAGCGCCGATCTTGTGGCCGGAAATGGTGAGCAACGTGCAGTCTACCTGGGCGAGCGAAACCGGGATCTTGCCGAACGCCTGAACGCCGTCGACGTGGAACGGCACGCCGGCCGCGCCGCAGCGCGCCGCGAGCCCGGCCACCGGCTGCACGACGCCCACCTCGTTGTTCACCCACATCACGCTCACCACGGCGACGCCGCGGTCGAGCGCGGCGGCGAGCGCGTCCTCCAGCACGGCCCCGCAAGCGTCAACCGGGAGCACGATCTCCTCGCCGCCCAGTCGGGCGACGGCGTGTGCCGCGGCCAACACTGCCTTGTGCTCGATCGCGGACACGGCGACGCGGAACGGCCCGCCCCGCTCGCGCGCGGCGAGCGCGCACCCGATCACCGCGAGGTTGTCGGCCTCCGTGCCGCCCGACGTGAAGATCACCTGGCCGGGCTCCGCGCCGAGCGCCTCCGCGATCGTGCGCTTCGCCTCCTCGAGGCCGGCGCGGGCCGCGCGCCCGAAGCGATGCGCCGACGAGGGGTTCCCGAAGGCGTCGCGCCCGAGATAGGGGAGCATCGCCTCGAGCACTTCGGGACGCACCGGCGTCGTGGCCGCGTTGTCGAGATACACCAGCCGCTTGGGCATGCGGGGGAATCTAGACGCTACAGCGACTGCACGCCAAGCTGGAGCACGTCCTGGACTTCGAGCGTCTCGTGACAGAAGAACGGCTCGCCGTACGGCTTGCGGATGAGGGAGCCGTAGTGCGCCGACTGCACCCGAATCAGCTCGTACAGGTCCTGGCCGGTGGGGAAGATCTCGCCCGCCGCCTTCGCGCCCTCGAACTGGGACGCGTAGCAGCGGATCGCGCTCATCTTGGCCTCGAACGTGTCGGACACGTCGACCACGAACGTCGGCTTCACCGGGTCTTCGCGGTATGCCAGGGCGTACAGCAGTTTGAAGGGGCGGTGCGGCTCTTCCCCCGACCCGTATTTCGCGAGGCCCGCGAGGTAGCAGGCGTCTCGTCCCAACTCCGCCGCGATGCGATGATCCGGGTGCCGGCCGACCGGGAAGGGCAGAATCACGACACGCGGCCGTGTTTGACGTATCAGCCCGACGACTTTCAGGCGAGACGCCTCATTGTTTTCCAGGTGCGCGTCGGGGAGCCCGGCGTTGAGGCGCACGTGGACGCCCAGGGCCTTCGCCGCCCGCTCGGCCTCCGCGGCGCGCGTGGCGGCGTCTCCCCGGGTGCCGCTCTCGCCCTCGGTGAGATCGAGAATCCCGACGCGATGGCCTGCGCGTACCGCCTTGGCCAGCGTGCCGCCGCAGGTCAGCTCGACGTCGTCGCGATGGGCGGCGAATGCGAGGAGGTCGACCTGCTGGCTCACGGGACCTCCCTAAACGCGGAAGTCGGAACGCGGAACGCGGAACAGGCTCGGACAGTTCTGCGTTCCCACTTCCGCGTTCCGCGTTTCATCATTCGTACCTCAGTGCTTCGACGGGATCGAGCCGCGCCGCTCTCGCCGCCGGCGCGATGCCGAAGACGACTCCGACCGCGATCGACACGAGCGTCGCGATCGCGGCACTCCACACCGGCACGGTCGTGCTGAAATCGAGCAACCGCTTGAGGAATTCCCCGGTGACGGTCCCCAGCATGATGCCGAGAATGCCGCCCATCAAGGTCAGCGTCGCCGCCTCCACGAGGAACTGCCACAGAACGTCGCGGCGCGTGGCGCCCATGGCCTTGCGCAGTCCGATTTCCCGCGTCCGGCTCGTCACCGACACCATCATGATGGCCATCACCCCGATCCCGCCGACCAGGAGCGCGATGCTCGAGAGCACGAGCATCACGAAAAAGAACGCAAACGTCAGGCTGTCGAAGATGCCGAGCACCTGGTCCGATGTCAGCAGGTCGAAGCTGTTGGACTCGCCCACCCGCAGCCCGCGCAGGCGCCGCAGCTGCAGCGTGGCGGCGTCCATGGCGCGCGCGACGCTCACCTCGGGCCGGGGCTTCACCAGGATGATCAGGCCGTTCACCCGGTCGATCGGGAAGCGCTCGCGGGCCGCCTCGAACGGCACCACCCCCGCGATCTCCGGCGCGCCCGGCACCTCGAAGATGTTGGTCGGGCGCTGCCACACGCCGATCACGCGGAACGGACGGCCGCCGATGCGGACGATCTCGCCGAGCGGCTCGCGCGCCCCGAACAGCCGGTCGACCGTTCGCTGCTCGACCACCGCCACCGGCGCGCCGCCGCGCAGCTCGGCCGTGGTGAACACACGACCCCGGACCACCTCGCCGCCCAGGATCTCCATGTATCGATCGTCGGCGCCGAACACCCCCAGCGTCTGGGTGCGCGTGCCGGCGTATTCGAACCGGTAGAACAACTGTGTCCAGATCGCCGCGTAGTGGATCTCCGGCAGGCGGGCGATCGCGTCGGCTTCGCGCGGGGCGAGGGCGGGTCGGATCCGCACCTCGCGCGGCAACGCGTCGGGATTGAGCGGCGTGGACGAGAAGAACCGCAGGATGCGGAACGTGGTGGGCCCGACCACCTCGAGCGTGTTGACGATCTGCTCGCGGAAGCCCGCCACGATCGACGCCATCGCCATGACCGTGGCGATCCCGATGACCACTCCGAGGATGGTGAGCCCGGAGCGCAGCTTGTTGACGCGGAGCTGATCGACGGCGATCAGCCAGCCTTCGCGAATGGATTGGAAGGCCATGCTACTCGGCGCGCAGTGCTTCGATCGGGTCGAGGCGCGCCGCCCGGTGCGCCGGGTAGACGCCGAACACGATACCCACGCCGACGCCGAGGCCCAGGGCCACTGCCACCGACCAGGCCGTCACGCGGGCGGGGAGAGGGGAAGCGACTTGGACCACCGCGGCGAGCGCGCTCCCGGCGAGGAGCCCCGCGACGCCGCCGAGCAGGGACAGGATGGCCGACTCCGCGAGGAACTGACGCCGGATGTCGCGCCGCGAGGCGCCCAGCGACTTGAGGATCCCGATCTCGCGGGTACGCTCGGTGACGCTCATCAGCATGATGTTCATGATCACGATACCGCCCACCACGATCCCGATGCCCACCACGGCGGGCACGACCGTGAAAATCACGCGGGTCAGCTTCCCCCAGAACGCGATGAGGCCTTCGCCGGTGTCGACGGTGAAATCGTCCTCCTGCGCCGGGCGCAGGCGGTGCGCGATGCGCATCGCCTCCTCGGCCCGGAGCATACCGCCGGCCACGCTCACGGCCGCGGGCATCTTGACGGAGATCACGGTGGTCTGGCGCCGGCCATACAGGGCCTCGAAGGTGGTGAGCGGCAGCATGACGAACCCGTCCCAGGACTGTCCCAGCACGGTGCCCTTCTTGGCGATGACGCCTTTCACGGTGAGCTGCGCGCCGCGGACGCGAATCGCGCTGCCGACGGCGAGCTCGGGAGCGCCGAACAGCTTTTCCGCCACGTCGAAGCCGAGCACCGCCACGAGCCGCCGCTGCCGCTCGTCCACGTTGGTGAACGGCGCCCCGGCCGCGAACACGTAGTCCTGCACCACCACGAACGGCGGTGTGACCCCGAAGACGAGGACGTCGCCCACCGTGCGATTGCGCCACTGCACGTCCGCCATCGGCGTCGGCCACCCGGACTGGAGCGAGATCGCCTGCGCGTCGGGCAGCGCGCGCTCCACGAACGAAATGTCCTCGGGCGCGATGATCGGCCGGCGCTGGATCTTCTTCCATTCTTCGTCGTCGATGAACCCGATCTGGATCGGCTCGCGGCGGATCTGAAAGGCATTGACGCCGACGATCGCGCCCGCGATGCGCTCGCGCACGTACGCATTCATCCCCTGGATCACCGCCACGACCGCCACGAGGAACCCGACCGACACGATGATTCCGAGCAGCGTGAAGAACGATCGCAGCTTGTGGCTCCACGCGGTCTGGAGCGCCTGGAGAATCGCTTCGGAGAGGGGCATGGCGGGGAAACTAACGGTAAGAGGCCGGGGAACTGAACGGGAGGAGCCGGGGAAGGGAGCCCGACACCACCCTTCCCCGGCATTCCCCGGGCCGTCCACCGGCTATTCGTACCTCAGCGCTTCCACCGGATCAAGTCGCGCCGCTTTGCTCGCGGGATAGATCCCGAACAGCAGCCCCGTGACCGCGGCGGCGCCCAGGGCGAGGACGACGGAGCCGAGCGGCACGTAGGCGGGAACGGGCGTGGCCCCGGCGAGCACCAGCGAAATGAGCCAGCCCACCAGCATACCGACGATGCCGCCCACCAGCGTGAGCGTGGCCGCCTCCACCAGGAACTGCCACAGGATCTCGCGCCGCGTGGCGCCGAGCGCCTTGCGCACGCCGATCTCGCGGGTGCGCTCCGTGACCGAAATCATCATGATCGCGACGACGCCGATCCCGCCGACCATCAGGCCCACCATCGAGAGCGCGATCATCAGGACCCGCGCCACCAGCGTGAAGCTGTTGATGGCCTTCACGTAGACTTCCTGCGTGATCGCATCGAAGTTGCTCCGCTGCCCCGGCCGCAGGCCGCGCATCGTCCGCAGGGCCATGGTGACGTCGTCCATCGCGCGCTCGAGGGAGACCGAATCCTGGGGAACGACGAACATGTCCATCCAGCCCCGCCAGTACTGCAGGTCCTTGGTGAAGGTCCCGTGCGGGATCATCGCCTGCGGCTGGTCCTCCCCGCCGAACAGGTGGGGGGGCGGGTCGTACACGCCGATCACGTCGTACGGCACGCCGCTGATCTTGATGCGCCGGGCGGTCGGGTCCCGTTGGCCGAACAGGTTCTCCGCGAGCTTCGAGTTGACCACGGCGACGTGACTGTTGGCCGCGTCCTCGACGTGGCTGAACGAGCGGCCAGGGTGGATGGCGCCGCCCTCGATCTTCGGCCAGTCGGCGTTGCGGCCCCGGATGCTGATGGCCGACATGCGGTGGCCTTCGAAGTCGATGTCCGCCGACGTGTTCTCGTCGACGACCACGAAGGCGATGGAGGGCAGCTGTGCCAGGCGGGTGGCTTCGTCCATCGTCATCGGCGGACGCCGCCGCCACGGATCCGGGTCTTCCGGGTCCACGTCGCCCTGCCCACCCCAGTAGCGCCCCACCCAGAACGTCTTGGGACCGAGCGAGGAGAGCATGTCGGAGATCCCTTTGTTGAACCCGCTGATCAGCGCCCCGATGACCATGACGACGGTGACGCCGATGGCGACGCCCAGGATCGTGAGGGCGGCGCGCATCTTGTGGGCGCGCAGCGACGCGAGGGCGATGCCGACCCCTTCGAACAGGGCGGTCACGGCTACTCCTGCCGCAGCGCGGCGATAGGATCGAGCCGCGCCGCGCGGCTGGCGGGATAGACGCCCGCGACCACGCCCACGCCCGCGCCCATGACGACGCCCAACACGATCGACACGGGCGACACGCTGGCCGGGAGGGGAGACGCCGCGGCGATGAGGAACGTGAGGGCGATGCCGGCGACGACGCCGAACGCCGCGCCGACGGTCGCGATCGCGGCCGATTCGGCGAGAAACTGCCGCAGCACGTCGCGGCGCCGCGCGCCCAGCGACTTGCGCAGGCCGATCTCGCGCGTCCGCTCCGCCACCGACATGAGCATGATGTTCATGATCACGATGCCGCCGATCACCAGCGACACCACCACGACGCCGGGCAGCACCACGACGAGAATCCGACTGATGCCCGCCCAGAACCGCTGCACACCTTCGGACGTGTCCAACGCGAAGTTGTCGTCCTGCCGCGGCCGCAGGTGGCGCCGGCTGCGCATGATCCCCTCGGCCTGGTCCATCGCCAGGCGCATCTCGGGCTCGGTCCGGGCTTTCACAAGGAACGCGTCGAGGATGCCGGGGGGATTGACGAGATTCTGCGCGGGCGACAGCGCGGGCACGACGACGAAGCGGTCGAGCGGGAAGCCCAGCACGCTGCCTTGCTTCTCAACCACGCCGATCACGCGATATGTCATGCCGCCGATACGGACGTTGCGGCCCAACGGCGCGCGATCCACGAACAACCGCTGTGCCACCGCGTCGCCCAGCACGGCCACCGCCGCTCCGGAGCGGTTCTCCTGCGCGGTGAATGCCCGCCCGGTGGCGAGCCGCAGGTTCTTGATCTCGAAGTAGCGCTCGCTCGCCGCGGTCAGCTCGATGTCGCGGGCTTGCTTGTCGCGGTACGAGACGGTGTTGTTTTCGCTCGATTGCCAGGCCGTGACCACGGGCACGGTGAAGCCGTCGCTCAACGCCTCCGCGTCGCTGAAGCGGATGCGCGGGCGTCGGGCCCACGCCCGCCACACCGAATCCGGCACGTTCGGCGTGAATATCGGGCGCCGCCGCAGCTGGAAGGTGTTCACCCCGAAGAGCGTCTGGGCGAACTTTTCGGTCATGTAGCGGTTGACGCCGTTCACGATCGACCACGCCCCGATCAGCGAGGCCACGCCGATGAACACGCCGAGCAGCGAGAAGCCGCTCTTCAACTTCTGCGCCCGGATGGTTTGGAGTGCGAGCCGGAGCGCTTCGAAGACCGGCATCTCGACGGGCCTAGGCGGCCTGCAGCTGGTCGCTGGCGATCAGCCCGTCGCGCAGCGTGACCACGCGCGCGGCGTGGGCCGCGATGTCGTGCTCGTGCGTCACCATCACGATCGTCTGCCCCTGGCGGTGCAGGTCCCGGAAGACCGCCATGATCTCGGCGCTGGTGGTGGAATCGAGGTTGCCCGTGGGCTCGTCCGCCAGGAGAATGGACGGGTCGTTCACGAGCGCCCGCGCGATCGCCACGCGCTGGCGCTGCCCGCCCGAGAGCTCGTTGGGCCGATGCTCCATGCGGTCGCCCAGCCCCACGCGCTCGAGCGCCCGCGCCGCCTGGGCCCGACGCTCCCGCGCACCGTGCCCGGCGTAGATGAGCGGCAGCTCCACGTTGTGGAGCGCGTTGGCGCGGGGCAGCAGATTGAAGGTCTGGAAGACGAACCCGATCTCCTTGTTCCGGATCCTCGCCAGCTCGTCGTCCACCAAATCGGACACCTTCTGGCCGTTGAGCCAGTACTCACCCGACGTGGGAGTGTCGAGACACCCGATCAGGTTCATGAGCGTCGACTTGCCTGACCCCGAGGGGCCCATGACCGCGACGTACTCGTTCTTGCGGATCTGGATGCTCACGCCCTGCAGCGCGCGCACCACCTCACCACCCATGTCGTAGGCGCGCGTGAGCTTGTGCGTGAGGATGACGATATCGGGAAGGGGCGTGTCCCCGGTGCGGAACGTCTGAGGGAGGGGGAGGGTCACGCCGCGGCCTTCTTCTTGGCCGAGTCGGCCGCCTGCTTCATCTGACGCACGCGGGCGCCGTCTTTGAGATCGCGAATCGCCTGATAGGGTCCCGCGACGATCGTCTCACCCTCTTTCAGGCCGTCGGTCACCTCGAAATACTCGTCCCCCGCGATGCCGACCTTGACGGCGCGAAAGGTCGCGACGCCGTCCTTCACCGTGAACACGCCCTCGGTTTCCTTCTTCCTCTTGCTGGCCGTGGTGTCCACGGGGCGGTGCTCCGTCGACACCGGCTTGTTTTCCCGCACCGTGAGCGCGATGATCGGGATCGACAGAGCCTGCTTGCGCGTATCGGTGACGATCCGCGAAGTGGCGGAGAGATCGGGGCGCGTGTCGGCCGGCGGTTTGTCGAGCGTCACTTCGACCTCGTAGTCGACGGCACGGTCGCTCTGCCCCGTCGCGGCCTGACCGGCGTTGAGCACGCTCGAGTTGGACACCTTGGTCACGTGGCCCGTGAACGTGGTGTCGGGAAAGGCGTCGATCGACACCTCCACCGAGTCGCCGAGATGGACCCGCACGACGTCGGTCTCGTCCACCTTCACCTTCGCCTGGATCACCGACAGGTCCGAGATCGTCATCAGTAGGCCGATGTCCTTCGAGAAAGTGCTCGGCACGGCCACTTCTCCCTCCTCGACCGGGAGCCGGGTGACGCGTCCCGCCATCGGCGCGACGAGCGTGGTCTTGCGGAGGTTGTCGCGCGCCGACTGCATCGCCGCCCGCGCCTGATCGACCTGGTGCTGCGCCGCGGTCAGGTTCGCTTCGGCGATGTCGAACGCCGTCTGCGCCTGCTCCAGCTGCTCCTGAGACACGAGATTGGGACTCTGGGTGTGGAGCTCCTTGGTGCGCCGCAGGGCGCGCTCGGCCTGGTCCTGGTTCGCCTTGGCCTGCACCGCGGCCGCCTGCGACGAAGCGAGGTTGGCGGCGGCCTGCTGCAGGTTGGCCTGGTAGATCGTCGGATCGATCTGCAGCAGGAACTGCCCCTGCTTCACGAAGTCACCCTCGCGCACGGCGATCTTGGTGATCCGCCCGGTGATGTCGGCCGAGATGTCGACCTTTTTCTTCGGTTGGATCTTGCCGCTCGCCGTCACGGCCGCGACCAGGTCGCGCTTGGTGACCTTGTCGAAGCGGACTTCCTGCCCGCGGTCGCGGCGGGCGCCGGCGCTGATCGCGACCAGCCCGACGATCAGCACCGCCGCCCCCGCTCCCACCAGCACCTTGTTTCGTTTGGACATCGCAGTCGCTTCCTCCCGTTACCGCAGCGGCCGGCCGACCGCCGCCTCGAGCGCGGCCAGCGCCTTGTGATAATCGTATACCGCGTTGACATACTCCGTCTCGGCGCGCAGCGCCGCCACTTGAGCGTCGAGCAGCTCGAAGAAGGTACCCGAGCCGACGCGGTAGCGCTCCGTGGCGAGCTGCAGCTGCTCGCGCGCCGCGGTGCGATTCGTGTCCTGGATGGCGATCGTCTGATGCGTCGTCTGGAGCGTCAAGAAGGCCCCGCTCACGTCGGTCTCGAGCTGGAGGCCTCGCGCCCGCACCGACTCCTGCAGATCCTGCCGCTGCGCCTTGGCTAGGGACACCTCGAGCGGTTGCTGGAAGTTGCCCCACAGCGGGATCCGCAGGGTGAGCCTCGCCTGGAACGGCTCCGGCGTGAAGTGGAAGGGATACGCGTCGTTGCGGCCGCGGATCGCCTGCTCCTGCGCGGTCGTATTGGTGAGCAGGGAGCAATCGAGCGGCTGCTGCCCGGTATTGAGCCAGGCGCTGTTCTCGTACGCACACGCCAGCGAGTCCGTCCGGGCGCCCTGGCGCAGGCTCACGATCGTCGGGTTGATGTCGGACAGCTTCTGGGTGAAGCCCGACCAGGCGGCGGAGAGCGACAGCGACGGGCCGTAGCTCGAGGTCGCGGCCCGGACGCCCCAGGCGGCGGCGCGCTCACGCTCGCGCAGCGCCTTGAGCGCCGGGTTCTGCTGCTCGGCCATCGTGAGCAGGTCGTTGAGCTGCCAGGTGGGCGCCTGCACGGTGAAGGTGTCGGTGAGCTGGACGGTCGCGAGGTCGACCGGGGCCGTCACGCCCATCTGCTGAAACAGCCGGAGCTTTTCGACCTGTACCGCCGTGCGCGCCCGGAGCAGGACCACCTCCGCCTGCCCCCGGGCCACCTGCGCCTGGCGCACGTCGATCAAGGACGCGCGCCCCACGTCGTAGCGCGCCTGGGCGAGCTTCTGGAACTCTTCGTCGTGCTGCAATTGTTGGCGCGCGACTTCGGCGTTGTCCCGCGCCTGCAGAACCGTGAGGTACTGCTGGGTGACGGTCGTGACGAGGTTCGTCTCCGCGCCCGCGACGTCGGCGTCCGCCGCCGAGAGCTGCGCCTTGCGAAGCCCCGGCTGGGTGAGCGTCTGTCCGCTCAAGGTCCAGTCCAGGCCGAGGCTGTAACTGGAGGACCACGTGGAGACGCTCTGCGAGAAGTTCGACGTGAGAAAGGTCTGCTGGCCCGGGCCGGCGTACCCGATCCCGCCCGACGCGCTCACCCCCGGCAGCAGCATGCTCGACCACGCGCTCCGCACGCCCCAGGCGGCGGGAGCACGGTCGTTGATCGCCTGCCGGTAGATCGGGTTGTGGGCGCGGGCCAGGGTGATGGCGTCGGCGAGGGACAGGGTCGCGGGGACGGGGCGCTGACACACCGCGACGACCGGGCAGACGGCGAGCCCGACGGAGCACAACAAAAGCCTCATGGCGATCCTTGGACCGGTCGTTGGACGACACCTCGTACGCGGCGCCAGCGCCGCAGGTTTCGACGGGGAACAATCTAGCCAGCGTGGCGCCGGGCGACGACCCGCTCAACGCGCCGGCTGCCGCGCCGCCACCAGTCCGCGCGAGGGAATCTCGACCTTGGCCAGCCGGCCCTCGGCCCCCAGCCAGACGTGCACGAGCCGATTCTCGCCCCCCGTCACCGTGATGTGCCGCAGGTCCGCCGGGTCGCGGTTGAGCGTCGTGGGCTCGATCCCCAGGTCCTGGACCGCCAGGAGCTCGCGCCGGCCGGCCCGTGGAAACACGGCGGTCACCTGCGCGGCCCGCGTCCGGCCCAGCCAGGCGACCGGGAGGTAGAGCGCGAACACGGAGTCGTCCAGCACGGCAGCGGGCGGGGGTGCGGGGAACTCCCGCGCGCGCTCGGTGCGGCGGCCCAGCATCCGCACCACGAATCGGCCGCGGGTGAACTGGCCCAGGATGCGCATCGGGTCGCGCGGGTCGGCGACGGTGTATTCGAGGGTCGTCGTGCCGGAATCGGGGCCAAGCTCGACGATGGGGTCGAGCACGACCACGGGTCGGCTGCGGTCGTAGCGGATGGTGGTGGCCAGCGTCCAGCCGCTCGAAGCGGCGCGGGCCGGCGTGAGCCGGAACGCTTCGCGCGCGACTTCGACCGTGTCCTGTCGGACCAGCAGCGTCGCTTCGTCCAGCGGGCTCTGGAGTACGGCGAGCGCGAGCCAGAGCGCGGTCACGGGACCGGTGCTCCCAGCACTCGCGTGGCGATGCGCTCGCGGATCATCTTATACAGCCGTTCGCCCTTCTCCCGCGTCGCGAGCGACGGTCGGCCCAGCGACCCAGGCGAGCCCTTGGGAAGCGCGCCGAGTCGGGTCCGCTGGTAGCGCGTGAGCTGCCGTTCGGGCAGCAGGAAGTCCTGGGCGCGCTCCATGTGCACGAGCTCCGGGGCGAGGTAGAGGAGCAGGGACGTGTCGAGCTCGCTGCCGTGCATCGGCCCGTCGCCGTCCTCGAGGTGGCCGCTGAAGTCGAGGTCGAACACGTCCACCGTGAAGACCCGCGCGCGGTGCGTCCGCAGGGTCGAGAGCGCCTCCTGGTGCGGATCGTGGCCGTGGGCGGTCAAGATGATGAAGGTGTCCACGCCCGCCTGCTCCCATGAGCCGAGCAGGTCGTTCATCCAACGGTGCAGCGTCTTGCGGCGGACCGACGCGTTGCCGGGGAAGGGCCGCTTGATGGACGTGTTGACGCCATATTCGATGGTGGGCGCGCGCAGGATCTCGAGCGCCCCGGACAAGTCGTCGGCCAGACACTCGACGATGATGGTGTCGCAGCCGAGCGGCAGGTGCGGGCCGTGCTGCTCACACGTCCCCACGGGGACGAGGAGGCGCGCATCGCGCTCGAGAATGAAGCGGACCTCATCGGGGACGAGGCTCTTCAAATGCAGGGGCGGGCTCAGGTAGCGCTCGCGGGCTGTGCCGTCGCCGTAGCCGCGGCGGAGTGGCTCCACGGGACGGGTGCGGTGTGGGCGTGGGCCGCGGGAGCAGCGGCGCTCGCGGCCGCGGTCCGCGCCGCGTGGCGGCCGCGGGGCGCCCTGCCGGGCGCGGCCGCGCTCGCGTGTCTCGCGCTCGGCGCCGTGGTCGTGACCGGCATGGTGCGGGTGCGGACGATCGAATGCTGCTGGCCCGAGCTGCGGGCCGGCCGCATGCCCCGGGACTCGTCGCAGCTCAAGGACGCGCTCGCCGCCGCGGTGACGGAAGCGCGGCGGCTGGCGGGGCGGGGCATGACGGCGGCGCTTCTGACGCGGGAAGCGGCGTTCGCCGAGCTGCGCGAGGCGGTGGCGTCGGGCACCCGTACGCGCGGCGTGGAACGGGGCGTCGTAATCCTTGCGCCCGACGGCGAGCCGCTCGCGTGGTCGGGTCGCCACCGGTTCGTTCCCGCACGGGACACCGCCGAGCTGCGCGCCGTCATCACACCATTCTACGTGTCGCTCGAGGCCCGGCGCCAGACGCCGGGCGGCGGCAGCGCTGTCGGAAGCGTGCTGCTGGACGCCGCGCCGGCGGCGCCCGACGGCGGGCACGCTGTGAGCGCGCGATTCGAGGACGCCTATGGTGTCGCACTGCGGTTCTACGCACCCGGGCTCGCGCCGCGCGAGGCCGACGTCTTCGACTTCTGCCCGACCGGATGTGAGTCGGGCCCGACGCTTCTCAGCGTACGGCCGGTGCTGCCCTCGCAGAGCGAGGCCAAGCTCGCCGCGCTGCGCGCCGCCACCCAACGCGCCGGAGCCACCCTCGCGCTCGTGCTGCTGCTCCTGTTCATCACGGCCCCGGCGGGCCGATGGCGCTGGCTGGTGACCGTCGCGGCCGCGTGGACGGCCGCCCGCGCCCTGCAGGATTCGGCGCGGTGGGCGGGGCTGTTCTCGCCCGCGTCGTTCTACCGCCCCCTGTTGGGCGGTTTCAGCGCCTCGGCCGGTGCGCTCACCGCTCTCGGCCTGGTGCTGCTGCTCACGGCAGCGACGCTGTGGCGCCGCGGAGTAGAGCGCCGCTGGTGGACGCTGGCGGTTGCGGGCGCCCTGGTACTCGCGGCGCCCTACGTCGTCCGCTATTTCGGGCGGGGCATCACGCCGCCGGCTGGCGGCGTGGGGTTCGGGCTGTGGATCTCGTGGGAGGTGGCGGTCGCGACGGCGGCGATGGCGCTGGTGCTCGCCGCGGCGGCGCTGGTGCGCGGCACGACGGAGCCGCGGCGCCTGCCCTGGGTCTTGCCGGCGGCGTGCGCGTGGGCCGGGATGGCCGCGCTCGCCGGCCTGTGGCTGTGGAATCCCTACGGCGCGTGGCCCGAGTGGTACACGTTCGTGTGGCTCCCGGCGCTGGTGGGCGTGCTGGTGCCGGCGCCGCGGCCTTGGGCGGTCCTCGGGGTCGCGACGGTGGCGGGGACGGCGGCGGCGCTCGTCACGTGGGGCGCGGCCGTGGAGGGCCGGCTGGTGCTCGCGGAGCGGGACGCCCTCGGGCTGGGCGCCGCGGCCGACCCGCGCGCCGCGTCGTTGTTGGAGCGCCTGGGGGCGGCGCCGCCCATGACGCCCCCGCGCACCGCGGGCGAGCTGTACGCGTGGTGGCTCGCGTCGCCGCTTGCGGCCGATTCGTACCCGGTGAGCTTGGCCGTGTGGCATCGCTCTGGAGAGCCGGTGGCCGAGATCCGGCTCGCGAGCGTAGACCTGCTGCCGTCGTTGCTGGCCGCGCTGGTGCGCTCGCCCGAGACCGCCCGCGGGCCGCGAGTCGAGCGTCTCCCCGGCAGCCCCGGGGTCCATTACGTGCTCGTCGCGCCGCTCGCGGGGGGCGACGTCCTCACGGTGGGTGTGGGCCCGCGCACGCGTCTCATTCCGTCGGCACGGGTCGCGCGGTTTCTGCAGGGAGAGGCGGGCGTCCAGCCGCCGTACCAGATCACCCTCTCGCCGCCGTCGCCGCCGCCCGCCGCGCCGAGCGCCCGTGTGATCTGGACGCGACTGGGCTGGTCCGCGCGGGGCGAGCGCCGCATCGCCGTCCCCGGCGGGGTGCGCCACGTCCATCTCACGGTGGATCTGCGCGATCCGTGGGCGCTCCTGGTGCGCGGCACGCTGGTGGTGGTGGTCGACGTGGCCCTGCTCGCGGGGTGCTGGTTGTTGAGTCTCGCGCTCACGGGGCGGTGGCGTCCGCAGCTGCCGCCCCTCGTCGCCGTCCTCCGCACCAGCTACCGGGCGCGGCTGGCCGTCGCGCTCGCCGGGTTCTTCGTGGTCCCGCTGCTCGTGCTCGCGCTGTGGAGCTTCGCGCGGCTGCGGGACGACGCCCGCCAGGACGGCGACCTTCTCATCGGACAGACGCTGCGCGACGCGGCGGCCACGGCGGCTACGCTTGCCTCCGAGCGCGGCGCCGCCATCGGCCGGTCCATGGTCGAGCTCGGCAACCGGCTCGACGCGGATCTCTGGCTGTACCGGGACGGGGTGCTGGCCGGGAACAGCGCCCCGGTGCTCGCCGAGCTCGGCGTGGTCGATCCGTTTCTCGCGCCCGCCGCGTTCGTGCGGCTGGCTCTGCGCGACGAGCTCGAGCGCACCGATGACAGCCGCTTGGCCGGTCGCACGATCCGCGTCGGCTACCTCGTCGTGCTGTCGGAGTCGCCCGAGGTGCAGGAGGTGCTGGCGGCGCCCCAGCTGCTCGACGACGAGCGCGTGCGCCAGCAACAGGAAGATCTCGCGCTGGGGCTGGCACTCGCCACGCTGGCGGGGCTCGTCGCCGCCGTGTCGCTGGCGGGGGTCGCCGCGCGCGGGCTCGCCCGTCCCGTCGCCGCGCTGCGGGAGGCCGCGGGTGCCGTGGGGCGCGGGGCGCCGCTGCCGACTTTCCCACCCGGGGCGCCGCGAGAGTTCCAGCCGGTGATGTCGGCATTCGAGCGGATGGCGACGGACGTGAAGCGCAGCCAGACCGCCCTGGAAGAGGCACGCAGTCGCACGGCGCAGGTGCTCGCCAATGTTGCAACCGGTGTGATTGCGGTCGACGAGGGATTGCGCGTCACGATGGCCAACCCGCGCGCCGCCGAGCTGCTCGGCACGGCGCTCGCGCCGGGAGACCTGCTGCCGCGCACGGCGTCGACCGACTGGCTGCCCGTGTGGACCGCGGTGGGCGAGTTCCTCCGCTCCCGCGGCGAGCGCATCGCCGAGCACGAGTTCGTCGTGGGCCGCCGGCAGATCCGCGTGCAGCTCGCGTCGCTCGGCCCGGCTCCCGACGGTTGTGTGGTTGCGCTCGACGATGCCACGGCCCTCACCCGCGCGGCGCGTGTGCTGGCGTGGGGCGAGATGGCCCGCCAGGTGGCCCACGAGATCAAGAATCCGCTCACGCCCATCCGCCTGGGCATCCAGCATCTGCAGCGGGCCCGCGAGAAGAAGGATGGGAAGGATTTCGACGCCACGCTGAGCGAGACTGCGGAGCGGATCCTGGCGGAGATCGATCGCCTCGACGCGATCGCGCGGGCATTCTCGCGCTTCGCCTCGCCCAGCGTCGAGGCGCTGCCGCTCGAGCCGGTGGACGTGTACGCAGTGGCTCGGGAGGTCGTGCACCTCTATACGCTGGGCGGCGTGGAGGCGGGGGCCCGGGTAGAGATCGCGGGCGCTGCCGGGCCGCCCGTGCGCGCTCGCCGCGACGAGGTCAAGGAGGTCCTCGTCAACCTCCTCGAAAACGCGCGCAATGCCGGCGCGCGCACGGTGGCGGTGCGGGTCGGGGACGGGGGACGGCGGCTCGCCGTGGAGGACGACGGGGAGGGCATCGCGCCGGACGCGCTGCCGCGCGTGTTCGACCCCGCCTTCTCCACGACATCGAGCGGGTCGGGGCTGGGGCTTGCGATCGCCCGGCGGCTGGTCGAGAGCTGGGGCGGGACGATCGACCTCACCAGCGTCCTGGGCCACGGGGCGACGGTCACCATCACGTTCCAGGGTGCTGCGATCCCTACGGGGTCGTGACCCGGCTCACCCCTGTCCGTGGCGTAATTCACGATGATTCGCAATCTTAGTGCCCGGCGGGGTACCCCATTTCGCGAGGAGCATCGTGCGGACCTCGGTGATCGGCATCGGGCTCGTGGCGCTGACGGTCGGTGTGGCGGCGCAGGCCGCGGGGCAGGGGTTGATCTTCGACGCGCGGCGCATCGGGATGGGCGGTCTCTCCCTGGGCCGCTCGGCGAGTCTGGTGCGGTACAACGCCGCCTACGGCGCGGTGCCCGAAGCGGCCGACCGCCGCGGCCGGCCCAGGGTGACGATCCCGATTCCCCTCGGCCTCATCCAGTTCCTGCACGACCATCCGCACCTCTCCACCGATCCGGCCTTCCACCCCGACTCCGCGGGGTTCAATCCGATCCTGGCGGTCAACACGCTGCTCAACCTCCCGATCTACCTCGAGGTGAAGAAGGCGCCGACGCCGACCAACGACGTCGTGTTCGGGATCGGCAAAGACTCGTTGCGGGTCAACCTGGGTGCGGCAGCGCAACTGGTCCCGGAGGATCAGTTCGGGTTCGGGGGCTCGAGCCGGCTGCTCAATCCCGGGTTCGGGATCAAGGGGGTGCGCGTCAGCGTACTGGGGTGGCTGCACTACGATCTCGGCGTTCAGTTGAACGACAAACTGTTGGCGTTCCTGCGCGACTCCGTGGAGGCGCAGCCACGGACGGGCTATGGGGTATTCGGGAACGGCATCGCCGAAGGCGGATTTGCGCCCACGGTGAGCTATGCCGGTCGCGTGGCCGGGGACTCGAGCACTGGACTGTACCTGGGCGGGGCGCTGCACTACTACCTCGGCGCCGCGTATGCGCGGAGCAGTATCAGTGCCGGCTTCACGACGGGCGACTCGATTTTCACCGGCCCCAATCCCGTCACGCCGCACGACAGCGGCTTGACGAGCTACTCCAAGCCCGGGAATGCCTTGGGTCATGGGGTGGGGGGCGACGTAGGGATCGCGTGGATCTCCGGACCTATCGAGCTGGGCGTCGGGGTGAACGACATCGGGGCGACGTTGACGTGGTCCGATACGCGTCAGGACAGCGTGTTCTACCGCGATTCGACCTTCTCCAAGCCGTTCAGGAACCACGTCTCCACCACGACCAAACTACCGGTGTCGTACGTCGCCAACGTGACGTATACCGTCGGGAAAACCACGCTCGGGGCCGACGTGCTGAACGCCGGCCGGGGCGCGACGGTGCACGTGGGCGGCGAGCAGCGCATCGGTCTGATCGCACTGCGGGGTGGGATCGCGCGCGACCAGCGCAAGCGGATCGAGTTCGGGTGGGGTGGGGGCGTGCGGCTGGGCGCCCTCGGCCTGGACGTGGGATTCTGGACGCACACGAACTCGCTCTCGAACGAGCGCGGCGTCACGATGGCGACGTCGTTCTCGATCTATTAGGAGGCAGGATGCGCGCGAAGTGGCTGCGGATGACGTGGCTCGCCGGGCTGGCGGTGGGGTGCGGAAAGGGAGAGGCCATCTTCAACGTCAACGTGTACAGCTTCCTGCCGGCGGCGCAGGACACCGTGCCGTACTTCATTCCGCCCAACACGCCGAGTGCGGACACGGGAAGCGTGGCGCAACGGATTGACCTGCCTGGTGTCGGCTCGTCCGTCGTCGACTCGATCCGGATCTTCGGCACACTCGACCTCTACAACCAAAGTGGCACGGGCACGATCGGACTGCAGTTGTTCATGGCCGCGGACTCCCTGGGGACCTACACCGCGTCCAACGCCGTGCTGACCGTGACGCCGAAGACGGTAAGCGGATCGCCACCCGTCCCGGTCGCCGACACGGTTCAGGGACAGCTCCTGTCGAGTGCCAACCCGTTGTTCACCCGGAGGCAGGTCTGGGTCCGCGTTGCGGCGGAGGGCTCGAACTCGAGCCTGACCACACCTGTTATCGGGCGCATGGTGCTTACGACCCTACGGCTCTCGGCTTTCATCAACGACAAGTTCTTCTAGAGACATAAAAGGCGTCGAGCGAAGACGTCATGCAACAACGTCACGCAACGGCGTCTCGCGACTACGTATTCGCGTGACGCTGTTGCGCGACGTCTCTGCCTGACGCCTTTGCTTTATATTGGGTGCGTGAGCTATCAGCGGAGGCAAACGGTCGTCGTCGACGTCGGCGGCGTGAAGGTCGGCGGCACCCACCCGATCGTCGTCCAGTCGATGACCAACACCGATACGGCGGACGTCCGTGCCACGGCCGACCAAACTCGCGCGCTCCACGAGGCGGGCAGCGAATTGGTGCGCGTCACGGTCAACACCGATGCCGCGGCCGCGGCGGTGCCCGACATCGTCGCCGCCGTGGAAGTCCCAGTGATCGGAGACTTCCATTACAACGGCCACCTGCTGCTGACGAAGTATCCCAAGTGCGCGGCGGCCCTCGCCAAGTACCGCATCAATCCCGGCAACGTGGGCGCCAAGCGGCGGGACGAGCACTTCCGCACCATCATCGACGTCGCGCTGGCCCACGGCAAACCGGTCCGTATCGGCGTCAACTGGGGGAGCCTCGACCAGCAGCTGCTCACCGAAATGATGGATGAAAACGCCCGCCGGCCCGAGCCGCTGGACGCCCGGGAGGTCATGCTCGAGGCGATGGTGGCCAGTGCCACGCGCTCGGCCGAGCTGGCGCAGGAATGCGGCCTGGCGCACGACCGCATCATTCTCTCGGCCAAGGTGTCGGGCGTGCAGGACCTGGTCGAGGTGTATCGCCGGCTGGCCGAGCGGTGCGACTATCCGCTCCATTTGGGCCTCACCGAGGCGGGGATGGGTACCAAGGGCGTCATCGCGAGCACGGCGGGCCTGGCCATTCTGCTCCAGGAGGGCATCGGCGACACGATCCGCGTGTCGCTCACCCCGCGCCCGGGCGGCGACCGGACGGAGGAGGTGCAGGTCGCGCAGCAGGTGCTGCAGTCGCTCGGGCTGCGGCATTTCGCACCGCAGGTCTCGGCGTGTCCCGGGTGCGGGCGCACCACGTCGACATTCTTCCAGGAAATGGCGGAGCAGATCCAGGCTCACTTGAAGCAGCAGATGCCCGTGTGGCGCGCCCGCTATCCGGGCGTGGAGACGCTGCGCGTCGCGGTCATGGGGTGCGTCGTGAACGGTCCCGGGGAGTCGAAACACGCCGACATCGGCATCTCGCTGCCCGGCACGTTCGAGGAGCCCAAGGCTCCGGTCTACGTGGACGGCCGGCTCAAGATCACGCTCAAGGGCGAGACGATCGTTCCGGAATTCTTGAAGATCCTCGAGGAGTACATCGAGGCCCGCTACTCCTCACCACTCGTCGCGAGCTAGCCGATCCGGCTGCCGAGCGGGACGTCGCGCTCCGGGTGCACCAGCACGATGTCGCCGTCTCCCAACACCACGCCCAGTGTGAGCACCTCGGAAAAGAAGTTCGCGATCTGGCGCGGCGGGAAGTTGACCACCGCCAACACCAGCTTCCCCACGAGACCGGTCTTGTCGTAGTACTTCGTGATCTGCGCGCTCGACGTCTTGATGCCGAGCTCCCCGAAGTCGATGCGCAGCTGGTAGGCGGGTTTGCGCGCCTTGGGGAAGTCGTCGACCTGCACGACGCGGCCGACGCGGATGTCGACCTTGGCGAAGTCGTCCCAGCTGATCACGAGACCTCACCCCCTGACCCCCTCTCCACTTCGTGGAGAGGGGGAACGGCGTGTAAGATCTTGCAACAACCCCTTCAGGATCTCTTCCCGCAACGAGTCGTTACTGATTCGAAGTACCTTGAGTCCTCGCGATTCCAGACGCGCGGTACGCGCGGCGTCATAATCTGACTGCATCTTGATCGCGTGTCCGCTTCCGTCGATCTCGAGCACCAGTCGCAGCTCAGCGCAGTAGAAGTCTACAATAAAGCCTGCGACGACATGCTGGCGGCGGAATTTCAGGTTGAGCATGCGGCGATTCCGGAGCATGTCCCACACTTTTCGTTCAGCGATGGTCAGCTCGCGCCGCAGGTCCCGTGCCCGCCGGAGCTTGGGCTGCGGGATCGGTGGATGTCGGAGGCGCATGGGGGGACTGTACTGACCAGTCGTTGGGGAATTGACCCCGATTCACGCCGGCTGTGGCTGATTCGCGCGCAGGTCCTTTCAATGCGTCCCCCCTCTCCGCAACGCGGAGAGGGGGTCAGGGGGTGAGGTCCGCGGGACAGGGGGTGAGGTCCGCAACAAGACGAGCTGCCTTGCAGTGATTCGATGACACACCCAGTGAATCTGTCTAGCATCGTTCCATCCGATGAGTGCACGGACGGCGTCATGGCGTCCCCCCTCTCCGCGAAGCGGAGAGGGGGACAGGGGGTGAGGTCATGCTCGCCCGCGTCCGCTCCGCCGCGGTGTTCGGCATCGACGCCTATCTCGTCGACGTCGAGACCGACATCGCGAACGGCCTCCCCACGTTCGCCACCGTCGGGTTGCCGCAGGGTGCTGTAAAGGAGGGCCGCGAGCGCGTGTACGCGGCGCTCGCCAACACGGGTTACACCTTCCCCCTGAAGCGTATCACCGTCAACCTCGCCCCGGCGGACATTCGAAAAGACGGCTCGGCATTCGACCTTCCCATTGCTGTCGGGATTCTCGCGGCCACCGAGCAGATCTCCCCCGAGCGGCTGGGCCGCGTGGCCGTGCTGGGCGAGTTGGGGCTCGAGGGCGCGATCCGGCCGGTGCGCGGCGCCCTGCCCGTGGCGCTCGCGACCCGCGCCGCGGGGCTCGAGGCGCTCGTCCTGCCGCGCGAGAACCTGCCGGAGGCGGGCGTCGTCTCCGGAGTCCGCGTGCTGGGGGCCGGCAATCTCGCCGAGCTCGCGGACTATCTGGACGGCCGCGCCGAGCTGCCGGAGGCCCGGGTCGATCTCGCCGGCCTGCTCGCGGAGCGGGCGAAGCACGACGTCGACTTCGGGGAAGTGAAAGGACAGGCGCACGCGAAGCGCGCGCTCGAAGTCGCGGCGGCGGGAAGTCACAACATCCTCATGATCGGGCCGCCAGGAAGCGGTAAGACGATGCTGGCCCGGCGGCTCCCGACCATTCTTCCGCAGATGAGCCTCGATGAAGCGCTCGAGACGACAAAAATCCATTCGGTGGCGGGTGTGCTGCCGGTCGGCGAGTCGCTCGTGGCGCGTCGCCCGTTCCGAGCCCCGCATCACACCATCTCCGACGCCGGGCTCATCGGCGGCGGCTCGTACCCGCGACCCGGCGAGGTGAGCCTGGCCCATGGTGGTGTCCTGTTCCTCGACGAGCTCCCCGAGTTCCGCAAAAACGTCCTGGAGGTGCTGCGCCAGCCGATGGAGGACGGTGTGGTGACGATCGCCCGCGCCGCCATGAGCCTCTCCTATCCGGCGCGCTTCATGCTGGCCGCCGCCATGAACCCGTGTCCCTGCGGCTACTTCGGCGACCCGCAGCACAATTGCGTATGCGGTTCCCTGGGCGTGGAGCGCTACCTCGCTCGCGTCTCGGGACCCTTGCTCGATCGGATCGACATCCACCTCGAGGTGCCGGCTGTGAAGTACCGCGCGCTCGCGGACCAGAGCAACGGCGAGGCGAGCGAGCCGATCCGGGATCGCGTGGACCGCGCGCGCGCCGTGCAGCGCGACCGGTTCGCGGCGCGCCCGGGTGTGTATGCCAATGCGCACATGGCGGCGCGGGACATCCGCACGTTCTGCCGCGTATCGGACGGGGCGGACGCGCTGCTGCGCACGGCGATCACACGGCTCGCCCTCTCGGCGCGGGCGTATCACCGGATCTTGAAGATCGCTCGCACCATCGCCGACCTCGCGGGAGCGGCCTCACTCGAATCGCGCCACGTGAGCGAGGCGATCCAGTATCGCAGCCTCGACCGGCGCGGTTTGGCGTAGGAAACGAGGAGGGAACGTGGAAGCGTCACATCGCGACCGCATCTTTTCCGACCCTAAGCGCTCGGATTATCTGTGGTGTCTGCACTGTGAGCGCACGTACGAGCGTGGTAAGTGGCGTACGTTGCGCGGATTTCAGATGTGTCCCTACCTGGATTGCGATGGGGATGCTGTCATCGACGCTCTGGATTGGGCCGCGATACGGGACGAGCATCCGGAGTATCCCGAGCGCCCCAAATGGGGCGCGGTGTACCACTGGGAGTAGGGTCAGGCGGGTTGAAGCGTATGCAAAGATCGAGCACTTTCATGCACATGCGGACTACACTGCACCTCGATGACGGCATGCTGCAGGAGGCCCAGCGTCTCACGGGCATCAGACAGAAGACGGCGATCGTGCGCGCCGCATTGGAGGCTCTGATCGCTCGCGAGAGCGCCAGGTTGCTGGCCGCGCTCGGCGGCACTGAGCCCGCGCTGCGCTTGGTGTCACGTCGACGCTCCCGTGCGGGCCGCCGGCGGGTGCGCTGATCCCCGCCGCCACGCCGACGCTCATCGGCCTCCCCTACGACGCGAGCTCGTCGTTCCTGCGGGGCGCGGCCGCCGCTCCGCCCGTCATCCGCCAGGCGCTGCACTCGCCCGCGGGCAATCCCTGGACGGAAACCGGCGTCGACATCGGCGGTGACGGCGCCCTCGCTCAGGACCTGCTGTGGTGCGGCGCTTACGAAAAGCAGATCCTTCGCGCCTGCGGCGCTCAGGACGGCGGGATGGTCAGGTGAATCACATCCCCCGGCCGCACCGAGATCGTCTCGGTGATGGGATTGCCCCGACCGCCGATCGGATGCACCTCGAACTGCACCTCCGTGCCGTAGCCGATCAGCTCGGGACGGACCATGAGAATGCGCGACGAGAGCCCCGACACCATGCCGAGGCGGAGGCGCTGCCCGCCCCGGATGATGAACACGTCCATGTCGAGGAAATTCTGGTTCTCGACCGTCAGCGCGACCTCGGCCCGGGGATTGAGCGGCGCGGCCGCGGGGCGGTGGCAGGCCACGGCGGTGACGGCGAGGACGACCAGCGAGGCGGCGGGCGCGCGCATGGCCACGTAATCTACACCGCGCCCGCTGGCGCCGCGCCGGGCGACCATCTAGCTTGTCCCCCCATCTCACCACACCCCGCATGATCGACTGGCTGCAGTCGCACCTCGGCGTGAGCCCCCAGCTCCAGACGCGGTTGCTCGTCACCGTGGGGACGATCGTCGGGCTCTGGCTCGTCCGCCACTTCGTCCTGGGAGTCGTCTACCGGCGGGTGCAGGACCCGTGGGGCCGGTATCGCTGGCGCAAGGGCGTGACCTACGCGCTGGTCGCGGTGGGCGTGATCCTCGTGAGCCAAACATGGTTCGTCGGAACCAGCGCGCTCACGACCTACATCGGGCTGGTTTCCGCGGGGCTGGCGATCGCCCTCAAGGAGCCGCTATCCAACGTCGCCGGGTGGGCGTTCATCATCTGGCGCAGCCCGTTCGAAGTGGGCGACCGCGTGCAGATCGGTCCTCACGCCGGCGACGTCATCGACCTCGGCCTGTTCCAGTTCACCCTCAACGAGATCGGTGGCTGGGTGGACGCGGACCAGTCGAGCGGACGCATCATTCACATCCCGAACGGCAAGGTGTTCAGCGATCCCGTGGCCAACTACAACAAGGGATTCCGCTACATCTGGAACGAGGTGCCGGTGGTGGTGACGTTCGAGAGCGACTGGAGAAAGGCGAAGCACATCCTCGGGAAGATCGCCGTGAAGCACGCGGAGCACCTCACCGCGCAGGCGGAGCAGGAGCTGCTCGCGGCCTCCCAGCAGTACCTCATCAACTACCGCAAGCTGACGCCCATCGTGTACACCAAGGTGGTGAACGACGGCGTGCAGCTGACGATCCGCTACCTGATCGAGCCCCGCAAGCGCCGCGGCACCGAGCACGCGATCTGGGAAGACATCCTCACCGAGTTCGCCGCCGCCCCGGACATCGACCTCGCCTACCACACCACGCGGGGATTCAAGTACGCCGAAGAAGGGAAACCGACGCTCCGGGCACCGCCGACCACGCCGCTGCCGAGTGGGCTTCCCATCGACGACGACTGAAGTCAGCGCTCCAGCACGTCGTAGTGCGTGACCGTGGGCTCGAGCTCGACGAGGTACTCGTGGTCCTCGGGATAATAGTGCGCTCGCTCGACGTCGTCGCCCGCGAAGGTCCGGATCGCGTCCATCGACTTCCAGAACGAGATGAACAGGAAATGCGTCTCGCCGCCCACGGTCCGACGCAGCACTTCGACGCCCGTGTTTCCGGGCGTCGCCCGGCACTCGGTCACGCCCGTGCGGCGCAGGTAGGCGGCATAGGCGTCCCCCTTGGCGGCGGGCACGGCGCCGTGCCACACCCGGGCGATCAGGCCACGCTCAGATCCGGTCGAGCTCGCTGACCGTGCGCTCATTGCGGACGTTCCCCGTGTTGAGGGTGGACTTCGGCTCGAGCAGCACCACGTGCGTCTCGTCGGGCGCGACGGGGAGATGTTCCACGCCCCGCGGGACGATGACGAATTCACCCTCCTCGACCCACACCTCGTGGTCGCGGAACTTGAGCAGCAGCCGCCCCTTCACGACGAGAAACAGCTCGTCCTCGAGCTCGTGGCGATGCCACACGAACTCGCCTCTGACCTTGACGAGCTTGACGTACGCGTCGTTGAGCTCGCCGACGATCTTCGGACGCCAATGCTCGTCGAACTGCCGGAATTTTTCGGCCAGATTCACGCTACGCATGCTCGGAGGCCTCCTGACGGACGGGCTCCGCCCGCCGGTCGGGTGGTCCCCCCGACCGCCCGATCTTGTGCGAGAATTGGATCCACACCACGGCCCCCACGATCAGCGCCATCGCGAGGAAGGTGCGTGCCGTCACCGGCTCCGCGAGGATGAGCCAGCCGAGCAGCACGGCGATCACCGGGTTCACGTAGGCGTACGTGCCGACGATGGTGGGCGACGCGTGCCGCAGGGCGTACGTATAGGCGCTGTAGCCGAAGATCGATCCGAACACCACCAGGTAGGCGATGGCGCCCGCGCCTTTCGGGCCGAGATGCCACCGGCTCCATTCGCCCAGCGCCGTGCCGAGCACGATCACCGCGCCGCCGCCCGCGATCATCTGGAGCGCCGCGCCGACGTAGGGACTCGTCTCCGTGCGGTGCCGCTTGCCGTACACCGAGCCGAGCGACCACGAGGCGCTCGCCGCCGTGAGGGCGATCGGCCCGCGCAGATCGGCGTGCACGATCTCCGCCGGGCTCGCGCCCACGAGCAGCGCGGTGCCGACGAAGCCGAGCGCCAGGCCGGCCACGACCCGCCAGTTGAGATCGCCCGTGCCGCCCGGAATGACGGCGTCGAAGAACGCCATCCACAGGGCCACGGTCACGACGAAAATGCTGGCGATGCCCGAAGGGGTGTACTGCTCCGCCCACACCACAAACGCGTTCCCGCCGGCGAGCAGCAGGACGCCGACGATCGCCTGAGTGCGCCAGTCCACCAGGCGGCGCGGCAGGCGGTCGCCCAGCGCAAGGACGACGGCGAGCAGCAGGGCGCCCGCCACCAGGAAACGAATCCCCGCGAACAGGAAGGGCGGTAGGACTCCCACGCCGACGCGGATCGCAAGGTAGGTCGAGCCCCAGAACACGCACACAACGAGGTACGCCACGAGCGCTTTGCCGCGCAGCCCGGGCATCAGTCCGGCTCCACCGGGATGAATCCCGGCTTCTCGAACACGGTGCCGAGCACGATCGTCGTCCGCGTGCTCATCTGTGTCTTGGACGAGCCGCGCAGATCCCGCAGCACGTCCTGCAGGCTCTCGAGATCGGGCGCCGTGACCTTGAGGATGTAACAGTCCTCTCCGGCGACGTGGTGACACTCGAGCACTTCCGGATGCTTCTCCATGTCCCGCATCCGCGGCTCGTCGCCGACGTAGTCGGAGTTGGCGTAGCGCACGGCGACGAAGGCGGTCACGGGAAAACCGGACTTGGCGCGGTCCACCCGCGCGCCATACCCGGTGATGTATCCCGCCTCCTCCAGCCGCTTGACGCGCTCCATCACCGCCGGCCGCGAAAGTCCCACTTCATCGGCGATCGCCTGATAGCTGGCGCGGCCGTCGGTGGCGAGCTGCCGCACGATCTTGCGATCCACGGCATC
Organism: Gemmatimonadota bacterium; assembly: GCA_003222155.1. Lineage (GTDB taxonomy): Bacteria > Gemmatimonadota > Gemmatimonadetes > Gemmatimonadales > GWC2-71-9 > AG41. The sequence continues at coordinate 58,010 of QHUU01000060.1, forward strand.
CAGCTCGGTCTTGTGTGCCATTTCGGAGCCTCAATGTCGTATCAGCCTACTAGACGTAGACAATCCCACGTTGGTGACAACGTATGATAAGAATAAGCGGTTCCGCGGCTACGATCTATCCGATTCTTGCTGCGGAAATGTCCTTTGATGGAGACAGTGTAAGTCATTACTATTCCGCCGTGTCCGGCTCCCTTCCGGCCCTGCGCGCCCTCACCCGCGGCTTTCCCTCGGCCCTGGTAGGCTATTCGGGCGGCGTCGATTCCGCCCTCCTGGCGGTCGTGCTCCGGCAGGAGCTCGGCGGGGAACGCATGCTCGCGGCCGTGGGGAGGAGCCCGTCGTACCCCGCCGCCCAGTGGGCCACGGCCCGTGCCGTGGCACAACGCTTCGAGGTGCCGCTCGTCGAGCTCGACACCCACGAGCTCGACGACCCGCGCTACCTCGCCAATCCCACCAACCGCTGCTTCTTCTGCAAGACTGAATTGTGGCGGCGGCTGATCCCCGAGGCGCAGGCGCGGGGCCTGGCCGTGGTGTGCGACGGCACCAACGCGGACGACCTGGGCGAGCATCGGCCGGGCCATGCGGCGGGCGTGGCGGCGGGCGTACGCTCCCCGCTCGCCGACGTGGGCTTCACCAAGGCAGACGTGCGCCGGGCGGCGCGCGCACTGGGGCTCCCCATCTGGGATGCGCCCGCGGCACCGTGCCTCTCGAGCCGCGTGGCGTACGGGATCGCGATCACCCCGGGGCGACTGGCGCAGGTGGAGCAGGGGGAGGCGTACCTGCGCGAGCTGGGCGTCACGGGGGATCTGCGCGTGCGCCACCACGGGGAGCGCGCGCGCATCGAGGTGGAGCCGCGCTGGATCCCGTGGCTCGCGGAGCGGCTGCCCGCGATCGAGCGGCGGTTGGGCGAGTTGGGCTTCGCGGCCGTCGAGCTCGATCCCCTTGGCTACCGTCGCGGCAGCCTGCTCGCCTCCCCCCGGCGCGCCGCCGGCGCGTGAGGCTGTTTGTCGCGTTGAATCTTCCTCCCCCCGTGCGCGAAGCTCTGTGGGCCGCCACGACGCCGCTGCGGGAGCTGGAGCTCCCCGTGAATTGGGTCCGCGGCGACGGCATCCACCTGACGCTCAAGTTTCTCGGCGAGGTGGCGGACGAGCGGGAGCCGGAGGTCGCGGGCGCGCTCGGGCGGGCGGCAGCGGGAGCGCGCGCCCTGCCCCTCGTGCTGGGGGGCTTCGGCGCGTTTCCCGACTTCCGCCGGCCGCGCGTGGTGTGGGCCGGGATCGCACCGGAGCCGGGGCTCGAGATCCTGCAGCATCGGGTGGAGCAGGAATTCGCACCGCTCGGGTTTAGCACCGAGGCGCGTCCGTTTCGTCCCCATGTGACGCTGGGGCGCGCGCGGCGGGAGGCCCGACCCCGCGACTTCGCAGGGCTCGAGTCCGCGCTCGCGGGCCTCGAATTCGCGGAGACGGCCGTGGTGAGCGCGCTCGACCTGATGCAGAGCACGCTCCGATCGGGGGGGGCGGTGTACAACGTGAGACACAGTGAACGGCTGCCTTAAGGGACTGTTCCGGCTGGCTCTCTTCGCCGCCGCCCTCGTGGTGGCGCTCGTGGCATGGTGGTTCCGCGAGCCGCTGCTGCGGAGCGCCTCTCGCTGGCTCGGGCCCCATTCGACCAAGCTCCCGCCCGTCGCCGATACGGCCGTCGGCGCGCCCACCCCCAAAGCGCTGTCTTCCAGTCAGACCAAGGTCGACCGCCTCAAGCTCAACGAAGGCCCCGACTCGGTGGTGCTCTCGCCCAACGAGATCGCGGCGATGATCGGCAGCGGGATCGACTGGTCGGTCCGCAAGAGCTTCGACTCGCTGCGGGTAGAGCTGCTCGAGGGCACGCTCGCCGTGTACTGCCGGCTCGATACCCGGCTCATTCCGCCGGACGCGCTGGGCCCGCTCGCGGGGATGTTGAATCCGCGGGAGCCGCTGCGCATCGCCGGACCGCTCGCGATCGAGCGCCCCGGGGTCGGGCGTTTCACGGTCGCGGAGCTGTCGCTGCGCGGCTTCCCGTTCCCGGGACCCCTGGTGAAGCAGCTGGCGCAGCGCGTGGCGGGCGCCGACTCAAGCGGCGCCGTACCGCTGCGGGTCTCCCCGGCATTCACCGACGTCGCCATCCATCCGACGGGGGTCGTGCTGTACCGCTTCAAGCGGAGGAAGGCGTGAGCCGGCGCGTGCTGGTCGTCGACGATGAAAAGGGCATCCGTGAGGCCCTGACTCAGTTGCTCGAGTATGAGGACCTCGAGGTGCAGGCGTGCGCGTCGGGCTTCGAGGCCCTGAGCCTCTACCCCGAGCTCCGGCCCCACCTCGTGTTCCTCGACGTGAAGATGCAGGGCATGGACGGCCTCGAGGCCCTGCGGAAGCTGCGGGAGCTCGACCCGCGCGCGCAGGTCGTCATGATCTCGGGCCACGGCACGATCCAGACCGCGGTCGAAGCGACCCAGCTCGGCGCCTACGACTTCCTCGAGAAGCCGCTCGACACGGACCGCATCCTCCTGACGCTCCGCAACGCCCTCGAGCACGTGGACCTCGCCAGCGAGAACGTGCGGCTCAAGGCCGAGGTGCACGCCCAGTACGAGATTGTGGGCACGAGCCGGGCCGTGAAGGGCGTGATCGAGCGCATCGAGAAGGTGGCGCCGACGGCGGCACGCGTCCTCATCACCGGCGAAAACGGCACCGGCAAGGAGCTGGTCGCCCGCGCCATCCACATGCTCTCCCCCCGTGCCGAGCAGCCGTTCGTGGAAGTGAACTGCGCGGCGATCCCGACGGAGCTGATCGAGAGCGAGCTGTTCGGGCACATGAAAGGCAGCTTCACCGGCGCGTTCGCCGACCGCGCGGGGAAGTTCGAGCTGGCCGACGGGGGGACGCTGTTCCTCGACGAGGTCGGGGACATGAGCCTCTCGGCCCAGGCCAAGGTGCTGCGCGCCCTGGAGGAGGGCGTCATCTCGCGCGTCGGGTCGGGCAAGACGCTCGCGGTGGACGTGCGGGTCGTCGCCGCCACCAACAAGGACCTGCGCGCCGAGATCGCCGCGGGACGGTTTCGCGAGGACCTGCTCTACCGGCTCAACGTCGTGCCGATCGAGGTGCCGCCGCTGCGCGCGCGCCGCGCCGACGTGCCCCAGCTCGTCGAACACTTCGCCGCCCGCTTGACCGAGCGCGGCGGGCTCCAGGCCTTGGGCTTCGACCCCGAGGCCCTGAAACGGCTCGCGGCGCACGACTGGCCCGGGAACATCCGCGAGCTGCGCAACGCCGTCGAGCGCCTCCTCATCCTGTCGACCGGGCCCACGGTCACGATGGCGGACGTGGACCGCATCGCCGGTGTCGGGAGGGGAGACGGGGGAGGAGGGACGGGTCCGGCCGACGTGTCCGCGGC
>QHUU01000097.1 GCA_003222155.1 Gemmatimonadota bacterium
CGCGCCGCGCGCGACCTGCCGTGGCGCAACACGCGCGATCCCTATCGCGTGCTCGTCTCCGAGTTCATGCTGCAGCAGACGCAAGTCGCGCGCGTGGCGGAGTACTATCCGCGCTTCATCGAGCGGTTTCCGGACCTCGAGACGCTAGCGCGAGCCAAGCCGCGGGCCGTCAGAGAGCAGTGGGACGGGCTGGGTTATTACGCACGCGCGCGGAACCTTCATGCCCTTGCGAAAGACGTTACACGACGCCACGACGCCACGTTGCCAAGTGATCCCGAAGAGCTGATCAAGTTGCCGGGAGTGGGGCCGTACACCGCGGGGGCGGTCGCTTCGTTCGCCTACGAGAAGCCGGTACCGGCCGTCGATACCAACGTCAACCGCGTGCTCCGCCGCGTGTTCTTCGATCGTGCAACGCGCAACGTGCAACGCGCAACGAAAGTCTGGGAGCTGGCGCGAACCCTGGTGCCCAAGAACGGCAAACGCGCTTGGCGCTTCAATCAGGCCATCATGGAGCTGGGAGCGCTTATCTGCGTGGCGCGGAGGCCGAAATGCCCGGAGTGCCCGGTGCGCACCGTGTGTAGGACCGGCAAATCTAGACGCACAGACGCACAGGGGAGAATAGGTTGAGTAAAGACAGGTAGACCTGTTACTCCCCGCTGTTCTCCCCTGTGCGTCTGCTGCGTCTGTGCGTCTAGCCTTACCGCGTCTAGCTTTTGCCTTTCTCCGTCTTATCGGTCTATCATAGAGCGTGGCCGAACTCCGCGACCGTCTCCAATCTGCTCTAGGCCCCACCTACCTCGTCGAAAGCGAGCTCGGCGGCGGCGGCATGAGCCGCGTCTTCCTCGCGGACGAGGTGCGCCTGGGCCGCCGTGTGGTGGTGAAGGTGCTGCCGCCCGAAATGGCGGCGGGCGTGAGCGCCGACCGGTTCGAGCGCGAGATCCAGCTCGCGGCCCAGCTGCAGCATCCCCACATCGTCCCGCTGCTCACCGCCGGCGCCAAGGGCGACCTGCTGTACTATGTCATGCCGCACATCGCGGGCGAATCGCTGCGCGCCCGCATCGCGCACGAGCGCGCCCTCCCGATCGGCGAGACCGTGCGCATCCTGCGCGACGTGTGCGACGCCCTCGCATACGCCCACGCGCATGGCGTGGTGCATCGCGACGTGAAGCCCGACAACGTGCTGCTTTCGGGCAAGCACGCCCTGGTGACCGACTTCGGCGTCGCCAAAGCGGTCTCGAGCTCGAGCGGCACCGCAGGGGGCACGCTCACCTCCCTCGGCATGGCGCTCGGCACGCCCGCGTACATGGCGCCCGAGCAGGCCGCGGGCGACCCCAACGTGGACTATCGCGCCGACTTGTACGCCGTCGGAGCGCTCGGCTACGAGCTGCTCGCCGGCCGGACACCGTTCGGCGGCTTGTCGCCCCAGGGCATGCTCGCGGCCCAGGTGACGGCCACGCCCGACCCCGTCACCCAGCACCGCGACAGCGTGCCGCCGGCGCTCGCCGCGCTGATCATGCGCTGCCTCGCGAAGCACCCGGCCGACCGGCCCCAGAGCGCCGAGGACCTGCTGGGCCAGCTCGAAGCGGTGGCCACGCCGACGGGAAGCACGCTGTCGGAGCACTCGGCGATTTCTTCGGGAACGCAGGCAGCGCTGCGCCGGTCGCACCCCGTGCGCATCGCAATGCTGTTCGCCCTCGCAGCGCTGGGCGTGCTCTCACTCGTCCGTCTGCTCGTGCGGGTGCTCGGGCTCCCCGACTGGGCGTTCGCCAGCGCGGTGGTGCTCGCGGCCGCCGCCCTCCCCTTCATGCTGTGGACCGGGGCGATCGAACGGCGCCGGGCCCGCGCGGGAGCACCGCACTGGCTCACGTGGCGCCGGGCCCTGGTCTCGGCGGGGTCGGGCTTTGGTCTCTTGGGGCTCGTCGCGGCGACCCACGCGGCGATGCGGCAGCTCGGCATCGGGCCGGTGGGCACGCTGGTGGCGAGCGGCGTGCTCGCCCAGCGCGACCGGCTGGTGCTGGCCGATTTCGAGAACCGCACCAGGGACTCGACGTTGGGACCATCGCTCACGGAGGCCCTCAGGGTCGACCTGGCGCAATCGGGCGTGATCCGGCTGCTCGACGAGGCGACCGTGGGCCAGGCGCTCGTGCGCATGGGTCGCGCACCCGCCACCTCGCTCGGCCCGGCGCTGGCGCGAGACCTGGCGCAGCGCGAGGGCGCCAAAGCGGTCGTGCACGGGCAGATCGATCCGCTGGGCCGGGGCTACGTGGTGTCCGCGGAGCTCGTGGGCGCGGCGGACGGAGCCCAGCTCGTGGCCGTGCGCGAGACGGCCCGGGACGACGGCGCGATCATCGATGCGGTCGACCGCCTCTCGAAGCGGCTGCGCGAGCGTATCGGCGAGTCGCTCAAGACCATCCGATCGAGTGATCCGCTCGAGCGGGTGACCACGAGCTCGCTCGAGGCGCTGCAGCGCTACTCGCAAGCGGTCAAAGCGAGCGAGGCGGGGGAGTGGGACGGCGCCGTGGACCTGCTGGAGCAGGCGATCAGGCTCGATTCAGGGTTCGCCATGGCGCAGCGCAAGCTGACCGTCGTGTTGAGCAACACGGGCGCCTCGAGTGCGCGCATCACCGCGGCCGCAACACAGGCGTTCCGGCACCGCGACCGGCTGCCGCCGCTCGAGCGCGACCTGACGGTCGCGCGCTACTACAGCGTGGCCGACTACGATCTCGCGAAGGCGGAGGACGCCTATCGCGCCGCGCTCGACCTGGATCCGAACGAGAGCGTGGCGCTGAACAACCTCGCGCTGCTCTACATCCAGGAGCGGCGCTTCGCCGTCGCGGAGTCGCTCGTCGCCCACGGCCTCGCGAGCCCGCATCCGATGACCACGTTGTACATGAACGCCGCCAGCGCGCAGGTCGGCCAGGGCCGCTTCGAGGCCGCAGCCGGCACGGTCCGACAGTTCGCGGCGCGCTTCCCCACGCACCCGCTGCTTCCCTGGATGCAGGCGCTGCTCGCGTCGAGTCGCGGCGATTACGACAGCGCCGCCCACTATATCGGCACCATCTCCAAAGCATCGCTCGACTTGTCGGCGCAGGCGCAGGCGGCGTACGGCCGCGCTTCCCTGTACCAGGTCCGCGGCCAGCTCGCGGCCGCGGGACGCGAGTGGCGCCGCTTCATGGAGGTGAGTGAAGCCCGTCACCTCCCCGCGTCCGCCGTGAGCGGGGCCATCCCGCTTGGCCTCGTCGAGCTGTTCTACCGTCGCAGGCCCGCGGCTGCGCTCGACGTCGTGGACGCCGCCCTCACAAGCCACCCCCTTTCCACCATCGCCCCAGAAGACCGGCCCTACACTCTTCTGGCCTGGTTCTACGCGGCAGCGGGGCAGCCGGAGCGGGCTCGGCGCCTGATGTCAGAGTACGAGCGTGCGGTGCCCGAAGGGGAGCGGAGGGGTAATGCCTTCCGCCATGCCGCGGACGCGAGGATCGCTCTGGCGACGGGCCGGCTCAACGACGCCATCGCGGGCTATCGGTCGTTGTATGAAGAGAGCGGGTGCGCCGCGTGCGGATTGTATGAGCTGGGACAGGCGTACGAGAGGGCACAACTGCTCGACTCCGCTCGTGCGGTCTACGAGCGGGCGGTGACGACCCCCGGCATCCTGAAGCTGTACGACGTCTTCCTCACCCTCGCTCCCACCTACCGGCGTCTCGGCGAGCTATACGAGCAGCGGGGCCAACTCGACAAGGCGCGCGACTACTACGGACGGTTCCTGGACCTGTGGAAGGACGCGGACCCGGAGTTACAACCGGTCGTTCGGGATGTGAAGCAGCGGTTAGTGAGGCTCACCGGCGAGACCAAGCAAAGCTAGACGGATTACGACCTTCCGATGGTAACCGCGAACATCGCGATCAGTCCCAGCGCTCCCGCGATCGACGCCGCGAGAATCTGCCGCTTGCGCAGCCGCGGAAACGCCTCGGGCAGCTGGCCCCCCGGTCCCGGCTCGAGCCGCGCCAGCTTGGCCGCCGTCGGGACGCTGATCGCCACGGCGCCGATCGCCCCCAGGAACCCCGCGCCCATCATGGCGCCGAGCCATCCCGGCACCTGCCCCGACTCCATGTAGGGCCGGGCGAGAATGAACCCCGATAGCACCACCGCGATCGCTCCAGGCGCCACCAGGATGCGCTGCACCGCGCCGATGATCTTGTACGCCGTGAGCCGCTCGGCCGTCCCCATGCGTTTCGCGGTGACCCCCGCGACCATCGTCGCGATCCCCCCGCCGAGCCACAGCGTGAACCCCAGAACGTGCACCAGCAACAAGAATCCCCTCATCCCTCGCCTCCCACCGCTACCGGTATTGGGCGTCGGCCCGCGTATCCCGTCTCGAGCTCATGCCAGTGCTCGATTTTCTCTTCACCCTGCTTCCAGCACCAGAATATTTCCTTGCCGTCGAGCTTGCCGTAGAAATCCACCAGCCCCTGCTCGAATCCTTTGAACACGCAGCCGATCTGCTCCAGCTCTCCCAAGTAGTCGTTGATCCGTCCCGCCACCTCGTCGATGCGGGCGCGCAAGCCCACCTGCTCGGTCGATTCGCCCCATTCCGGTCGCGCCTGCGCCGCCACCAGCTCGTACTTTCCCACCAGGTCGCGCCACTCGGGATGCAGCGTCACGAGGTCGGCGACGATACGCTTCACGAGGGGAAGAGTACGATTGGCTTCGGCGAGAGTAAAATATTTACGGGGCACAGTACCAATATACGCGGAAATGCAAAAGCTAGACGCACCAGACGCACAGGGGAGAACAGGGGCGAGTAACAGGAATACCTGTTCACTCGAACTGTTCACCCCTGCGCGTCTGTGCGTCTAGTAGTTGCATTTCCTATTCGCGCACAATCACTATCCCCTGAATGAATTCTGGATGCGGTATGAACCCCACCACTCTCTTGTCCTGATTCACGACGACAATGGTCGAGCGTATGTGCGTGTCCTTCTCGTCCAGCTGTTCTATCCGGAAGCCTTCGAGCTCCGTGTCGGGGCTCACGACGATGGTGTCGGTACGCGCGTGGTCGAGCGCCTGGCAGTCGGTCGGGTCGTGGCCGGCGGCGACGCACTGCGTGACGATGTCGCGGTCGGATATGGTGCCGAGGTAGCGGCGGTCCTTGGGATTATCCACCACCGGCACGACCGAGATGTCCTTGGCCTGCATCAGCAGCGCCACCTCGGCGCTGGTGGCGCCGGCGGCGGCGACGAACGGCTCGGGGATCATGATTTCGCGGGCGAGCACTCAGACCACTCCGTTCGTTGAATCGCGAGTGAAGTCGCGGCTTCAGCCGCGACCAAATCTATCACCCAGTGCCCGCGTTGTTGCATCGTAGCCGGCCTTCAGGAATCTCTCACCAGCATCGGCAGCGAACGTCGCCTCCCGCTCCGCCACGGCCCGCACGACGACCAGGCGCGCGGCGTCAGGCGGCCACGCCGCGATCGCCACCTCGGTCTGCGCCGCCATCATGATGCGGATCGCCTCGCCATGGGCGCGGATCAGAGGCGGCGGCAGCAGGCGGCGGAGGGGGGTGGAGGGCGGTGGAGGTGGCTCGTCGAAGCCGGGGCCCACGTGAACCGCCACCACCAGGTCCGCCGGGATGCGCCGCGCGACCTCGAGCGCCAGCACCGCCCTCAAGCCCCCGTCCGCCAGCCGCCGGCCGTTGATCACCGCGGGCGGGAAATAGAGCGGGAGCGCGCAGGAGGCGTAGAGGGCGTCATGGAGCCCCACCACCAACCCTTCCGATCGTCCCCCCTCTCCACGTAGTGGAGAGGGGGACAGGGGGTGAGGACCGAATAGCACCAGCTCGCCCGAGTCCAGGTCGGTCGCCGTGACGGTCAACGGGATCCGCAACTGGTCGAATCGCGTCGCCGGGACGAACCGCTCGATGGCGCGGCGCAGCCCGGCCGGCTTGAGCAGATGCGACGCGAACGCGCCCTGCAGCAGCGCGAGGGGATCGACCCGCGCCACGTCGCGCTGCGACAGCGACCGCGCCGCGATGACTATTTCGTCGTAGGTAGCTCCGCTGGCGCACGCCGCCGCGATCACGGCGCCCATGGACGTTCCCACCAGGTGTGGGGGCGTGAGCCCGGCTTCGGTGAGCGCCTTCCAGGCGCCGAGGCAAGCGAGGCTCTTCGCGCCGCCGCCCCCAAAAACCCCCACAACCCTCATGAAGTCGGAACGCGGAAGGCGGAACGCGGAACATCAGGTCGACCTTCGTGTCGCGAACCGACCTCCCACGTCTGTTCCGCATTCCGCGTTCCGCGTTCCGCGTTCACTCACCTGCCCCCGTGTCGTATCTCCGATCCATGACCCGTGACGCCCGCCGCTTCGCCGCCCGGTCATAGCGCCGCTTCTCGTCCGCCGTCTCCGGCACGATCGGCGGCACTTCGGTGGGGACGCCCGTGTCGTCCAGCGCCACGTACGTGACGTAGCACGAGTTGGTGTGGCGCTTTTCGCCCGTGAGCACGTTCTCCGCGATGATCTTCACGCCCACTTCCATCGAGGTGCGGCCCGCGAAGTTGACGCGCGCGAACGCGCTGATCAGCTCTCCCACGTGGATCGGCTCCTTGAAGTCCACCTTGTCCACCGACACGGTGACGCAGGGCCGGCCGGCGTGGCGGATGGCGCATACCGCGGCGACGCGGTCCACGAGCGACAGGATGACGCCACCGAACACGTTGCCCAGCAGATTGGCGTGCTGGGGCATCATCAGCTCGGACATGACCGTTTCCGAGTCGCGCGGATGCTTCGCGCGCATCAGTAGTCCACCGGCCTGAGATAGAACTCGCCGATCGCGGTCTGCGACATCACCGCCACCGTGGGCAGCCGCCGCTTCCAGTGGGTCGAGTCGAGCCGCCGCTCGACCTTGTCCACCTCTTCGCGCGTGAAGCCGCGCGCCACGATGTCCTCGGATTTCATCCCGCGGATCAGATAGTAGAGGATCCGGTCCACTTTGTCGTAGCTGATGCCGTAATCGCCCTCCGTCGTCTGCCCCGGGACGAGGTCGGGTGTGGGCGGCTTGCCGAGGATCACCTCGGGGACGCCGACGTGACGCGCCAGGGCGCGGACTTGCGTCTTGAACAGGTCGCCCAGCGGATTCACGGGCGGCGTGTCGTCGGCGTGCCAGGTGAAGTAGCCGAGCAGGCGTTCGCTCTTGTTCCCGGTGCCGAGCGGCAGAGCACGGTATTTCGCCGACAGGTCGAACAGCACGATCATGCGCTCGCGCGCCATCACGTTGCCGCGGCGCGTGGGATCGGCATCGCCCACTTGCGAGAGATAGCCGTCTACGGCGGCGGTGATGTCCACGGTGATCGCCTGAATCCCCAGTTGGTCTATGATCAGCTGGGCATGCTGCAGGCTCTCCGGGGACGACGTCTTGTACGGCATCCGCACACCGATCACGTTTTCTTTGCCGAGCGCCTCGACCGCGAGGAAGGCGGTCAGTGACGAATCCACACCGCCCGACAGCCCCACGATCCCCTTGGTGAACCCGCGGCGCCGCACGACTTCGTCCTTCAGAAACGAAACCAACCACCGTCGAGCCAGGTCGCGGTCGATGGCGAGAGGGTCTCCCTCCTCCACGCCGCGTCCGACGACATGAATTGCGGATTGCGGATTGCGGATTGCGGATTTTAGAGACGCGCCGTTGGTCGCAGGGTCGAACTCCGCCGCCCGCGCTTTCCGTTTCCCCTTTCCCGGTTCCCCTTTCCCGAGGCTCTTGACGAGATGTGGGAGGTTGACCTCGAGGTCGGCTAGAAGGGGAGACTCTGCTCTCGCCCGCGTCAGCTCTTCGAAGTCGAGGTCGTACGTGAGCACCGCCTCTTCGAACAGCGGCCCCCGCAGTACGATCTCGCCGCCCGGGCTCACGACCACCGAGCCGCCCGGAAACCCCTTCCCCCCTTCGAACCCCACCAGGCTCGCGAACGCGATCCACACGCCGTGCTCGTCCGCCATCCCCTTGAGGATCCGCTCCCACCGTACCACGCTCGCGGGCAGCCGGGTGCCCTCCTCGTCCATCCCAGTGCCCCGCGCCGGCGACGCGCTCGGCACGATCACAAGCTGCGCCCCCTGGAGCGCCGCGATCGTCCCGGTGATCGAGTGCCAGGCGTCCTCGCAGATGAGGATCGCGACGCGCCCAAAGCGCGTGTCGAAGGCCTGGATATCGCGCCCCCGCTCCACGAACCGCTCCTCGTCGAACACGCCGTAGGTCGGCAGGAACACCTTGCGGTGGACGTGGCGAATACCGGGTGAGTCGTTGCCGAGAGAGGCGTAAAGGCAAGAGTTGTAGAAGTGATTCTGGAACACCTCGTAGAACCCGACGGCCACATCGATGGGAGGGGCTCCCGCGGCCTCATGCTCGACGGTGAGATCACGGAACAGCGTCCCCGCGGTCACGGCGACGTCGCGCACGCCGCCCTCGACGAAGTAGCCCGAGGTCGCCGTCTCGGGGAAGATCACCAGGTCGACCGGGGGGTCGAGCTTGGCGATCTGCGCCAGCACGCCGCCGATCTTCTGGAGATTGGCAGCGTACTCGCCCTTGCTGGGGCGGATCTGCGCGACGGCGAGGCGGGGCATGCGAGAAAGATAGTTTATTATGTGCGCATGATCGCCTACATCGCCCTCGGCGGCATCCTCGGCACCGTGGCGCGCTACTTCGTGCAGGGCGCCTCGCAGACCCGCGGCGGCACCTTCCCCACCGGGACGCTCGCGATCAATCTCGCGGGGTCGTTCCTGCTCGGGTTCATCATGCGGTTCGCCACCGGCTCTACGGTCGTCTCCGCCGAGCTGCGCGGCGGCCTCACGATCGGCTTCTGCGGCGCATTCACTACGATTAGCACGTTCAGCTACGAGAGCATGCGACTGCTGGGGGACGGCGAGTAGGGCGGTAGAGGTGATCCACTACCGTCTTCTGCCGTCTTCTACGATCCAGCTTAACCCATACGCCCCTACCAGCAGCGCGAGCGCCTTCGCTACGAGCCCCGGCCGCCCTACCGCCGTCCCCGCGAACAGCGCCGCGTAGACGCCGACGAACCCGAGCGGCACCCACGGAAACCACGGCACGAGAAACGGCGCGCTCGGCTGCCGGGAGCGCAGCCGGAACAGCGACAGCACGGTAAAGCTGTCGATCACCAGGATCACGGTGATGGCGAGGCCGAGCAGCGACTCGAACGAGCCCGTGGCGGCGAGCGCGATCGCGACCGCCCCCACCAGGAGCATCGCGACCCATGGAGTACCGCCCGCGTTGACGAGCGCGAGCGCGCGCGGGCCCAGCCCCTCGCGCGCCAGCCCGAAGATCACGCGCGGCGTCACGAAGATGTTGCCGTTCAACGACGCCAGCACCACGAGCACCGCCAGCGCGGCCACGAGGCTGCCGCCGCGCGCCCCGGTGAGCTCCGCCGCCACCTCGCCGGGCGCCAGGTTCGAGGCGGCGATCCGGTCGATCGGCAGCACCTGGAAAAAGGCCGCGTTGAGCAGCAGGTACAGTGCCGCTGCGATCCCGATCCCGCCCAGCAGGATGCGGGGGAGGGTGCGGCCGGGGTCGACCACCTCTTCCGCGATCTTGGCGACGTCCAGATACCCGTAATAGGTCCAAATAACCGCCTGGGACGCGAGCGCCAGCGCGACGAGCGTCGCGCCGCCAGTTGGGGCGCCGGGAAGCGTCGAGGTCCAGCCCGCGCCGCCGCCTTTGGCGAACGCCAGCACGACCACGCCCGTCAGGGCCAGCACCTTCGCCCCGGTCGCGAGGTTCTGCACCCAGCGCCCCGACGCGACCCCGGCGAGATTGATCCCGGTCAAGAGCGCCGCCAGCCCCGCCCCGACCCAGCTCGTGTGGCCCGGCACGAGGCCCGCGAGCCGCCCGATGTACTCTCCGGCCACTACGGCAATGCCCGCGATTGCGGCGGGATAGATCGCGACTCCCTCGACCCAGCCCACCACGAACCCGGCGCGCGGGCCGAATGCCTCGCGCACGTACACGTACTTCCCACCCGCCGCGGGGTGCCGCGTCGCGAGCTCGGCGAAACACAGCGCGCCGAGCAGCGCCAGGGCGCCGCCGGCGACCCAGGCGACGAAGGTGAGCCACGGGCGGCCCAGCTGCGCCGCCACGAGGCCGGGCGTGCGGAAGATCCCCGAGCCCACCATGATCCCGACAACCATGGCGAGCCCGTCCACCAACCGCAGCGATCGTTTCAGGTCCGTCACGGCGGGGGAATGTGCATCAAAAAAAACAGGGGCGCAGCATGCTGCGCCCCTACTAGACGACCTGATCGACTTGTCTACGGCCGCCGACGACTGCCCCCGCCCCCGCCCCCACCGCCGCCGCCACCGCGATTGCCGCCGCCGCCACCACCAGCACGATTACCGCCGCCCCCCCCGCCGCCACCACTGTGGGTCGCCGGCGCGGACGAGCCGCGGTCACGCCCACCGGACTCGCGCGGCCGCGCGACCGGCGCGGGCCGATCACTGCCGCGCGAGGGCTCACGCCGCTCGGGCTGCGCCCGAGTGGCAGGCTGCTCGGCTGGCCGGTCGGGATGGTCGGGCCGGTTTCTGACATCGGGCCGATCGGGGTGATCAGGATGGTCCGGATGGTCCGGATGGTCCGGATGGTCGGGCCGATTCCTGACATCGGGCCGATCGGGCTGATTCGGGCGATCGGGCCGCTCGCGCACGGGGAATGCTGCCGGGCGCTCGCGCACCGGAACGACGCGCCGGTCCGAGCTCGAAACGAACGTCAGGGGACTGCGCGCCCGCACTCCGATCCCGCCCGTGTTCACGTTGGTCCCGAGCCGATCCTTGAAATACAGGCCGGAGCCGACGCCGGACCGCAAGCGATTCACGAACAGGCTGTGCGGCTGGTTGTAGAAGGTCGCGCCGCCCGTGTAGTAGATGTACGGCCGGTACACGAAGGGCCGCCGGTAGCCGAAGCCGAACCCCCCGAAGAAGAACGGATCGTAGAACGGACTGTAGTACGCGCCGCAATAGAACGGATCGTAGAAGAACGCGTCGTAGCAGGAGCCGTAGCGGTACGGCCAGCCCCAGCCGAAGCCCACGGAGTAGTACGACGGGTAGTAATCGCGGTAGGCCCGCTGGACCGAGACGACGTAGCTGGCGGCGTCGTAGTCGAAGTGGCCGTCCGGGGTCATGCGCTGCACGATGTCGACCAGCGCCGCCTCTTTGTCGTCACCCGACTGCCGCACGTCGAGGACCCTGTAATCCCAATGATCGCCCCGTACGAACGGGTCGAACTTGAAGGGTGTCGCGGAGCGGGCGGCGACCACCAGCCCCGACCCTTCGCGCTCGTCGATGTAGAACGCCTCGCGATCGCCGCGGCCGCGCACCTCGATCGTCTCGCCGCCGCGCACGAACGCGTCGTCACCCGGGTCGAGCGGGAACAGTAGACGCACCCGGCCGTCGGCGTCGGCGCGCAGGACGACGACGTAGCCGTCGTCGCCCAGGCGGACGTTGACGCGCGCCTTATCGCCCCGTTCGTAATTGTCGTGATTGAGCCAGACTTTGATCGGCGGGTCGTCGCTCAGGACTCGAGCGGACACCACGTTCGCGGGAGCGAGCGCGGATCCGACGAGCGAAAGCATCAATGGCAGCAGCATAGGTCTATCCTCTATAATACGCTATATCCCTGGCAAGCGATCAAGAAGCGTGCCTGTTCCCATGGGACCACACGCCACGCCGCGCGTTAACGCGTGACCCCCCTGGGAGACATGTCTGTCTCCCCGTGAGACAGGCTACCAGCGGTCGGGCTTTCCCGCATCGGGGACGAACAGGCTCTGGCCGAACCGCGCTTTCCCGAACCCCGCGATCAACGCCTGCGTCTCCGGTGCCACGAAGAAGTCCGCCAGGGCCCGGCCGCCGGCAAGGTTCACGCGCCCGGCGTTCTTAGGGTTCAGCTCGAGCACGTGGTAGACGTTGTACAGCAGGGAGTCGCCCTCGACCATGGGCACGAGCTGCAGCTTGTCGCGCCACGCGAGATAGGTCGCCCGATCGGTGAGGGTGTAGGCGCGCTTTTCGTCGGCGAGCTGCAGCGTCGCCCCCATCCCCTGGCCCGACTCGACGTACCAGCCGTCCCGGAGGCCCGATCCCGCGACGAGCTTCCAGAGCTGCTGTTCGCGCTGGTGCGTGCCGGATTGGTCGCCGCGCGACACGAATAGGGCGCGCGCGCCTGCGATGCGACGGAAGGCCGCCACGGCGTCGCTCAAGCCCCGCACCCCGGCGGGATCGGCAGCCGGTCCCACGACCAGGAACTCATTGTGCATCACCAGCCGGCGGCGCACGAAATAGCCCGAGTCGACCAGCGCCCGCTCCGCCTCGGGCGCGTGCGACAACACCACGTCGGCGTCGCCACGGCGTCCCATGGCCAGCGCCTGGCCGCTGCCCACGGCGATGACCTTCACGTGGAGGCGGGTCTGCCGCTCGAACACCGGCAGCAGCGAATCGAGCAGACCGGCGTCGCGGGTGGAGGTCGTCGTCGCAAGGATGACTTCGGCGGACTGGACGGTAGAGGACGGTAGAGGACGGTAGAGGACGGTGGAGGTGATGGCCACAACCTCCACCAACCTCCCCAACCTCCCCAACCTCCCGCTCACCACCGCACCTGCATCTGCACCACGCTGCGGTTGTTGCTCACCTGCACCGCCTGCTCCCGGAACGCTTCATAGTCGGCGAGGATCTTGAAGTTGTCGCCGCGCATGAAGTACTGCAGGCCGATCAGGTAGCCGGTGGAACGATCGGTCGCGACCAGATCGCTGGGGTCGAACTGCTCGACGCGGCCCACCAGCTCCACCCGCTGCGGGATCGCGTAGTACCCCGCGAGACCATACCACCCTCTGGTATGCACGTGGCTGCGGCGATTGTATTCGTCGATGTACTCGGCCCGCCCCGTCCAGCGACCGGACCGGTACAAGCCCTGGACGTTCGCGCCGGCCGAGTCGCTGTAGCCCTCGAATGCGCCGCCCAGGTCCAGGCCCCTGACGGGCGTCACCACGGCGCGCGCGAAGTAGGCCATGCGGTTGTCGGCATTGACGGCGCGGTTCGGCCCCTCGCCGTCGACCACTGAGGCCTGGAGCGCCAGCCGGCCGGCGAGCGTCCAGTCGGCCTGCACGCCGATGTCGCGCTTGGCGGCATTGACGATGCGGGAGCGCTCGCCGGTCTCGAGCACCGAGGCGCCGAGCAGCGACTCGAGGGAAAACGGCACTTTGAACTGTCCGACGGTCGCGCCCCACGCGCGGTGCGCGAGCCTGATGAAGACGTCGGTGGCGGAGAAGGTGAGCGGCCCGGCCGCAGCGACGCCGACGCCGTTGGTGCTCATCTCGATCTGCGCCCGATACGACGCCCAGGGTGTGACGTTTCCCTCCACCGCGAAGCGCACCCGCCGTAGAAAGAACGACGCAGTGTCGCCGAGCGTCTCGAAGCGGGGCTGGAAATAGCCGGTCAGCCTTGGAGCAGTCGAGAACGGCGCGGGCGTCTGCGCCGGCACTCGCAGCGCCGCGCAGACAGTGAGGACCGCCACGACGGGGCCGGAGCGCACGCGGGCAAGCTAGCGCGCCCCCGGCCGATAGGCAATATGGTGCCTATCGGGGCAGGATCTTCCGGAAGACCACGTCGCTCAAGCGCACCGCTTCCCGCTTCCAGCGGGCGAACAGCTTCACCAGGCGCCGGGCTTCGGGGGTGAGGCGGGCGCCGCCGCGGCGCGCGCCGCCGCGCGTCGTGGCAAGCACCTTGGCGCCGAGCACGCGCTCCATCTCACGGATGCGGTTCAGGCAAGTGCGATAGCTCCACCCCACCTCGCGGCCCGCCGCCCGGATGGTCCCGGTGCGATCGACGGCGTCGAGAAACCGGAGGTAGCGGGGTCCCATGAGGAACGCGCCGTCCCAGTTGAGCCACAGCTTGTGGTGCGGCTTCAAGTGGACGCGCAGCGAGGGACGGCGGGAAGGCGCCTTAGCGGGCGACATGAGGTAGATTGTGCGTGGAAAGCTAGCCGCGGCCCCGCCCATGAGCCAACTGCTCGATGCCATTGCCGGCGTTCCCAACGCCTGCGAGCCGATCCCGGGAATCGTCACGGGAGGTCAGCCCGCGCTCGAGCATCTCGCGGCCCTGAAGGGCGCCGGCTGCGCGGTGGTGATCGACATCCGCGAGGCGATGGAGCCGCGCCCCTTCCGCACGCCCGACGCGGTGGTCGCCGCGGGGCTCGAGTATCGCAGCATCCCGATCGGGCACGGCGTGGTGAGCGACGCCACGTTCGCGAGCTTCGTCGCCGCCGTGCGCGAGCTCGCGGGCAAGCGCCCCGCCTTCATTTATTGCGCCAGCGGCAATCGCGTCGGGGCGGGTCTCATTCCTTATTTCATGCTGGAGCAGGGGATGGAAGAAGAAGACGCCGTCACCCAGGCGATGCGGGTGGGGTTGCGCAGCGCGGAGCTGATGGAGCAGGCGCTCGAGTACGCCCGCGCGCGCCAGGGGATTTGACCTCTACGCGGAGCGGTGCCAGTACATCCGCATTTCGGTGATCTTGCCGTCCTTCGTCTCGCAGAAGATGGCGCCCCGGGTATCCACCCACTCGCCCGTGCGGCGGCGCCGGTAGGTGCAGCGGAACTCGGCGGCGAACCACGGCCCGGCCGTGTGGATCTCGCCGGCCTTGAACGTGACCTCCGCCTGGTTCAGCGGGACGTCTTTCCAGTACGCCCGGATCGCGTCGCTCCCGGCGCTGCGCTCGCCGAACGGCGAGCCCAGGAACACGGCGTCGGGCGCGAACACGGCGGCGATCGCGTCCACGTCGCCCCGCTCCCACGCCGCGCCAAACCGCTCCAGCAGCTCGCGATACGCCGCGCTCATGGCGCCCAATATACGGCAATCCGGAACCCGGGGCCGGGACGTATGGTACACGGAGTCTCCGACGTTCACACCGACACCCACTAGGAGGATGGACCGATGTTGAAGCGCATCCTCGCCACGACGGCCCTATTGGGCCTGTGCGCGCTGCCGCTCGCGGCACAGGGCCACCAGGCCGCGGCGGGCAACGACATGACGATCACCGGCGCGGTGGTCGACCTGAACTGCCACACCACCAACGGCGCCTCGGGCGCCGCTCACAAAGCCTGCGCGCAGGCGTGCGCCAAAGCCGGCGTGCCGCTCGGCATCCTGTCGAGCGACGGCACCATCTACCTGCCGGTGAGCGCCAAGCCGGGCGATCCGCAGAACTCCAAGCTCGAGCAGTACGCCGAAAGCAAAGTGAAGGTGACGGGCACGCACCGCATGGTGAGCGGGCTGCACACCATCGAGATCAAGACCGTCTCGCCAGCCACCTGATGCGCCGCGCCCTGGGCGCCGTGCTCGCGACAGCCACGCTCGGCTGTCGCGCGCCGGCGCCCGGCGGCCTCACCCTGCTCTTCCTCGGCCGCTCGCCGGCCGCTTCCCTCAACGGCCTCTCCTGGGCCCCCGACCCCGACCAGAGCCGCGTCATCGCCTTCGATGGACGACTGCACGTCGTCCGCCAGCTCTCGAGCCCCCGCCTCGCGACGCCGATGGCCGTGGCGCCGCTCAGCCCGAGCGAGCTGCTCGTCACCGAGCGCACCGGCGAGGGCGTGGTGCTCGACACCGCGGGCCGGCCGGTGCGGGAGTGGGACAGCCCCGACGTGGCCTCGCTGTACGCCGCGGCGGGGGGCGGGGGGCGCGTCGTGGCGGTGCGCTCCCCGTATTACGTCCCCCAACTCGCCAGCCCCGAGCCGGATACCGCTCCACTCATCCGCATACTCGACACGCTGGGTCGCCCCATCGCGGGGCTCGCCACCATCCGCCGACCCGCCCTGCCACTGCTCGGCTACCTGGTGAATGCCGGGGCCGTCGCCGCGGCGGCGGACGGGTCCGTGTACTACGCCCCGCTCGTGCGGGACGAGATTCGCAAGTACGGCCCGGGAGGCGAGCAGCGCTGGAGCGCGAAGCGGGGGCTCGAGGGCACGGAGTCGGATCCGGTGTTCCTGGCGCCAGCGCGGGGGACCACCGAGCTGCGGGTGCGAAACAGACTCGTGAACGTGGCGCTCGTGCTCGGGCCCGACGGGCGCCTGTACGCCCTCGGCTCCGACGACTCGAGCGCGACCAGACTGCGCGTGGACGTGGTGGATACCGCGACCGGGGCGATCCTCGCGACCCGGCACCTCGGCGCAGGGCGTGGCGCCGTCGCGGTCGATCGCAGCGGCGCACTCGCCCTGATCGACGCGGATTCGCTCCTGGCCGCCGCCGCGCCGGTGGCCGGTGGCCGCGAGCCGTTCGCGCCGGCCTTCGCGCTGCCCGATCTCCGGGGCGACACCGTCACCCTCGCGGCATTCCGGGGGAAAGTGACGCTCGTGAATTTCTGGGCCTCGTGGTGCGACCCCTGTCGCGAAGAGTTTCCCCACATGGCCGGGTTGTATCGCGAGTTCGATCACGAGGACTTCGCGATCGTCGCCGTCTCGGACGACGTCGACGCCGGCAAGATGCGCGCGTTCGTGCGCCACTTTCAGCCTTCGTTCCCGATCCTGGTGGGGGGTGGGCGAATGAAGCAGACCTATCATTACCGGGGCCTTCCCTATTCGGTGCTGCTCGATCGGCGGGGCAGGGTGGTCGAGCGCATCTTCGGCTTCGGCGGGGAGGAGGAGTTTCGGAATCTGCACGCCACTATTGCAAAGGAGGTTGGCGTTCCCTAGCCTTCAGTTCGTGACCGATCGTACCCTTCCCCCGTCCCCCGTCCCGCTTCCCGTCATCATCGACTCCGACCCCGGCATCGACGACATGCTGGCCCTGCTCCTGGCGCTCGGCTCGCCGGAGCTCGACGTGCGCGGGATCTCGGTGTCGTACGGCAACACCGTCGTCGAGAACGCCTATCGCAACGCCGTCGCGATCGTGCGGCGGGCGGGCAAGCGGACGACGTTGGGCGTGGGGGCGCGGCGCCCGCTCGCCCGGCCGCTCGCCGTAGCGAGCGAGACCCATGGCGAATCGGGACTCGGCTACGCGGCGCTGCCGCCGGCCGGCGTGATCCTCGACTTCGTCAAGTCGCTCGACCGGCTGCTCGCGGAGCAGGCGGAGCCGGTCACCCTCGTGACGCTCGGCCCGGTGACGAGCCTGGCCCTGGCGCTGCGGCGCGACCCGGCGCTGGTGCGCGACAAGGTGGCGCGCCACATCGCGATGATCGGCAACGTGGCCGCGCAGGGGAACACCACGCGCTACGCGGAGTTCAACGCCTGGTGCGACCCCGAGGCGCTGGACCTCGTGCTGCGCGCCCGGCTGCCGACGGAGATGGTGGGACTCGACGTGACGCGCCAGCTCGTGCTCGCACCCAGCGAGGTCACACGGCTCGCCCATTCCGGTGCGGAGCAGGCGGTGTGGCTCCAGGATGCGCTCCGGTTCTACATGGAGTTCCACAAGCGACAGGAAGGACTGGAGGGCTGCATCGTGAACGACGTGCTCCCGATCGCCGAGCTGGTGCATCCCGGCGTCCTCACGTTCCAGGAGCAGCGCCTCACCGTGGACCTGGACGACGCCGAGCACCGCGGGCATACCCGCGTCGACCCGGAGGGCGCGCCGGTGAAGGCCGCGATGCGGGTCGAGCTCGGGCCGGTGCGGCGGCTCCTGTCCGAGCGCGTGTTCCGCTGGGCGGCGCGCTCCGCGGCGACCCCGATCACGTCCGAAGAGGTGCAGGTGTGATGGCGCTGCCGCGCAAGGTCACGGTCATCGGCGCGGGGGACATCGGGTGCGGCTGGGCCGCCCTGTGCGTCGCGGCGGGCTGGCCGGTGACGCTGTTCGACGCCAGCGCGCAGGGGCTCGAGCGGGGCGCGGCCGACGTACCGCAGCGAGCACGGGCGCTGGTGGAGCAGCAGCGTGCCAGCCAGGGAATCGTGGAGCGGGGGCTGCTCGAGTTCGAGCAAGCGCGCAGCCTGCTCCAGGGCGTGAAGGACGCAGACTGGGTGATCGAAGCGATCTCAGAAGACCTGATGGCGAAGCAGCGGCTGTTCGAGTCGATCGAGCAGGTGGCCGGGCACGACGCGCTGCTCACCAGCTCCTCGAGCGGTCTCCCGCCCGGCGATATCTTCGCACGCTGCCGCCGCCAGGATCGCTGCCTGGTGGCCCATCCCCTCAATCCGCCGGAGCTGATTCCCCTGGTCGAGCTGGTGCCCGGACCGCGCACGACCCAGTCGACTGTGGCGCGCGCCCAGGACTATCTCCGCTCGCTCGGCCGCATGCCGATTCTCCTGAAGAAGGCCGTCCCGGGCTACGTCGTTGGGCGAATTGCCGCCGCCGTGTGGCGACAGTGTATCGATCTTGTCCTCGACGGCGTGATCGACGTGGACGAGCTGGACCGGGCGGTCTCGCTCGGACCTGCCCTCGGCTGGGCCGCGGCCGGCCCTCATCTCACCTACCACCTCGCCGCCGGTGACGGCGGCGTGACGCTGTTTCTCCAGCAACTCTTGGGGAGCTTCGAGAGCTGGTGGGCCGAGCTCGCCACCTGGAAACGGCTCGAGCCGGAGCAGCAGCGCGCGCTGATTCACAGCGTGGAGCGGGCCTACAAGCACAAGCTCGAGTTGCTGCGCGAGGCCAGGGACCGACGATTGGGAGCCATTCTGCGAGCGTTGGAACAAGCAAGAACTACATAAAGACGTAGCACAAAGACGTCGCGCAGAGACGTCACGCGTAGGCGTATCCGCGTGACGCCTTTGTGCTACGTCTTCGTGGTACGTCTTTGTGGAACGCCTTATTTCTTTTCAGCCCTGACCATCAAGATGGGGATCTTAGTCTGATGTCGTAACGCTGTCGCGGTGCTGCCTCTTACCACATCCTCCAGCAGGCGATGCCCGTGGGTGGCCATGGCGATCAAGTCGCAGCCTTCCCGCTCGGCGGCGGCGGCGATCTCGGTGGCGGGGTCGCCCCCGGCGAGCACGGCGTCGGCGTCGAACCCCTCGGCTGTGAGCCGGCCGCACTGCTGCTCCAGGTAAGCCCGGTCCTCGCGCATTTCTTCGGACTCGCGCAGGTCGAGCTCGCGGATGTTGCGGGCGACCCAGCCGTCCGCCACGTGGATCAGGACGAGCGCGGAGCCGAGGCGCCGGGCCAGCACACGCACGTGGGCGAGGATCGCCTCGTCGCTGGGGGAGTGCTCGAGTGGGACGAGAATGCGCCGGTACATCAACGCAGCCAGTTGCCGAACGCCTGCACCAGCAGCCAGGCGTTGAGCGCCGCGATCACGAGCGCCACGCCCCAGGCGAGCGTCTTGAGCCACCCCGGGTTCACGAACTCCCCCATCTTGGCCCGGTCCGACGTGAACTGCACCAGGGGGAAGACGGCGAAGGAGAGCTGCAGGCTGAGGATCACCTGACTGAGAATGAGGAGTCGCGCCGTTCCGTTCTCTCCGAAAAAGATAGCGGTCAGGGCGGCGGGCACAATCGCGATGCAGCGCGTGATGAGGCGCCGCAGCCAGGGCCGCAGCCGGATGTTCAGAAACCCTTCCATCACGATCTGGCCCGCGAGCGTGCCGGTGAGAGTGGAGTTCTGCCCCGAAGCGAGCAGCGCGAACGCGAACACGGCGCTCGCGCCGGTCACGCCGAGCAGCGGCGTGAGCAGGTGGTACGCCTGCTGGATCTCGGCTACGTCGGTGCGGCCGGCGCGATGGAACGTGGCGGCGGCGACGATCAGGATGGCGGCATTGATGAACAGGGCGAAGCTCAGGGCCACGGTGGAGTCCACAAAGGCGTAGCGCACCGCCATGCGCTTGCCCGCCGCCGACTCCTCGTACCGGCGCGTCTGCACGATGGACGAGTGCAGGTAGAGGTTGTGCGGCATGACCGTGGCGCCGAGGATGCCGATCGCGATGTACAGCTTGGCCGGATCGCGCACGATCGCCAGCCTCGGCAGGAAGCCGTGCGCGACGGCGCCGATCTCGGGGCGCGCGATGACGATCTCGAACAGGAAGCACCCGGCGATGGTGGCAATCAGGGCGATCACCAACGCTTCCAGCAGACGGAACCCCCGGTGTTGCAGCAACAGCACCAGCAGCACGTCGAGCGCCGTGATGACGATCCCGATCGGAAGCGGCATCCCGAACAGCAGGTTCAGCGCGATGGCGGAGCCGATCACCTCCGCCAGGTCGCACGCCGCGATGGCCACCTCGCACAGGAGCCACAGGGCCAGTGTGGCGGGCCGGGAATAGTGGTCGCGGCACGCCTGCGCCAAGTCCCGTCCCGTCACGATGCCGAGCTTCGCGGCGAGGCCCTGCAGCAGGATCGCCATCAGATTCGAGACGAGAATGACGCTCAGCAGCGCGTAGCCGAACGCCGACCCGCCCGCCAGGTCGGTGGCCCAGTTGCCCGGATCCATGTAACCCACCGCGACCAGATAGCCGGGGCCCGCGAACGCGAGCACCCGGCGCCACCAGGTGCGCGCATCGACTGGAACGCTGCGATACGCCTCGGCGAGGCTCGGGGCGAAGCGCGGCCGCCGCCACCCCGCTTCGGGCTCAGCGAGCGGCCGCGCCATACCCGTCCACCGGGACCTCGCGGCACCACAAGAGTTGCGCCAGCTCGCGTCCCACGACCCGCCGGTCACCGGACGGCACCAGGGCGATCGTGGTCGGCCCGTTGAACGGCTGGCGCTCGCTCACCGTGAGCAGCACGCCGGGCGTGAGGCCCTGCTCCGCCAGGTAGTGCAGCCGGGCGGAATCCTGTGTGCCGACCTGGCGCAGCTCGAGTTTCAGACCCACCGCTGCATCGGCGAGCGGTACCAGCTCCGCTTCCTCGATCTCTCCCGCCGCCGTGGGAATGGGGTCGCCGTGAGGATCGTACAGCGGATGCCCCAAGGTGCTCGCCATGCGCTCGACCAGCTCGTCCGACACGGCGTGCTCCAGCTGCTCCGCCTCGGCGTGCACGCCACCCCAGTCGTACCCGAGATGCTGCGTGAGATACAGCTCGAGGATGCGGTGCCGACGGATCATCTTCAGGGCCGCGCGCCGGCCCTGCGCGGTGAGCTGCACGCCGCGATACGGGACGTGCTCGATCAATCCGGTCTCGGAGAGGCGCTTCACCATCCCGCTCACTGAAGGCGGCGCCACTTCGAGCATCGCGGCGATGTCGCTGGTCGCCGCGAAACCTCCCTGGTTCGAGAGATGGTAAATGACCTTGAGATAGTCTTCGACCGAGCGGGTGAGCGGTGGGTTGGCGTCTCTCAAGAGCGCGTTCATGCCGATTCTCCCTGCCGGAAAGGCGCGCGAAACGGGTGTGTCACGCGCCAGGTATGAGGCGGCAGCACAACGGTTTTGATAATATGATTAGGCTATACTAATCAGATTATGTTGTCAAGCAAATATCTGGATTCGTAGTGGCTAGATACGTGTGACTGTGTGGACAAACGGCGTGAGAATGCGCTCCGTCATGCCCCAAATGACGTCTTCTCCGAGCCGATAGGCCGGGAATGTCCGCGCGCCGTCACTCAACGTGAGCGTGACGTCGAATCGCACGCCGGGCTCCGACAACCGGGCGAGTGGCACCCAAAACGCACGCTGCACCTCGGCGTTGGTCGTGAGCGCGGGGCGACGGGGCATCGCGAACACGAACGGTCGCACGATCACGGGTGGGAGGGACGCCGTGCGGGGGGCGAGGTCGTCGAGGATGCCCAGCCGCTCGGCGGTCCCGAGGTCGACGCCCGTTTCCTCGCGCGTCTCGCGCACGGCGGTCGC
Organism: Gemmatimonadota bacterium; assembly: GCA_003222155.1. Taxonomy (GTDB): domain Bacteria; phylum Gemmatimonadota; class Gemmatimonadetes; order Gemmatimonadales; family GWC2-71-9; genus AG41. Next base: position 21,731 of record QHUU01000097.1, read on the forward strand.
GAGCAGGTCCGCGTCGCCGGGATCCTGGCGTCCACCCGGAAGCGCGATCTGCCCCGACCACGGGTCGCCGGCGCGCTCGGCGCGCTTGATCAAGAGGATCTCGGCCCCTTTCGGACCGTCGACGAGCACCAGGGAGACCGCGGCCGGGCGGGCGCCGGCCGCTTCGGCAGGTCGCGGGTGATGACCCAGCAGTGCCTGGCGCACCCCGTCCAGCGTCATACGACGTGTTGGGTCAGCCATTGCACCACCGCGGCCGCGGCGCGATCGGGGGAATCGTCGCGCACACTCATGCCGGGAAGTCGCGTCCCGGCTTCGATGCGCGTCACTACGATCCATCCGTCGTCCTCGCGCTCGACCAGCCCGCAGCGCTGTGCGCGGAGACCCAGCGCGCCGCCCTGCAGTGCCTGGAGCACCAGTGTCACGTGGTCCGGCGATGGCGGGTCGAGCGTCACGGTCGCGAACCCGGCGCGCGCCAGCCGCCCGGCGAGTGCAGCGAGCGAGCCGGCGAGCACGACGACGGGACGGTCGCCCCCAGCGCTCGTGACCGCGACGGACACGGTGGCGCCGGTCGCACCGGAGGAGAGGGGGAGCCGGAACGTTTGCGTCGTCGGAGTGGCCAAGCCGCTAGCCGTTGCGGAGCGTGGAGGCGGGGCTGATCATTGTGCCCGGAAATAATACCGTGCGATCGATCGGAATCCACGTCTGGATGGCAGTCGGGCTCGTGGCCGGGCTCGCGCTGGGCTTCGCCGCCGTCCTGATGCACTCACCCCTGCTGTTGGCCGTGACGCAGTGGCTGCGGCCGCTCGGCACGCTGTTCTCGAACCTGCTGTCGATGGTCGTGATCCCGCTCGTCGCCACGGCGCTGTTCGCCGGGATCGCGGGGCTGGGCGATCTGCGACGCGTGGGCCGGCTCGGCGTCCGGACGCTCGGCTTCTTCTGGAGCACGACGCTCGCGGCGATCCTCGTTGGCTTCGTCGTGGCGGCGCTGTTCCTGCCGCTCGCGCCCATCACTCCCGACCAGCAGGCGGCGCTCCGACAGGTCGCCGCCGCCGACTCCGCAGGCGTGGGGCGCGCGGCGGAGCAGATCACCACCGGCGCCCGGTTCATCGTGGAGCTCCTCCCGTCGAACCCGGTGCGAGCCGCGGTGGACGGCAATCTGCTCCCGCTGATCGTGTTCATCACGATCTTTGCCGTGGCCGCCGCCACGCTGCCCGAAGAGAAGCGTCACACGCTCACCGACCTCGCCGACGTGACTACGCAGGCGCTGATCCGGATCGTGCGCTGGGTGCTGCTGCTCGCGCCGCTCGGCATTTTGGCGATCGCCGCCGGCGCCGTGGCAACGTTCGGCCTCGACCTGGTGAAGACCATGGCCGTGTTCATCCTGACGGTCATTGCCGGGCTCGTCGTGTTCATCGCGGTGGTGTACCTCCCCGCGGTCGCGCTCGTCGGGCGGCTCGGGGCAAGGCGCTACTTGAAGGCCATCCGTGCCTCCCTGCTCATGGCGTTCTCGACGACATCGTCGCTCAGCGCCCTTCCCGTCATGCTCGAAGCCGCGGAGAGCGACCTGCGGCTCTCGCGCACGGTAGCGAGTTTCGTGCTGCCGCTGGGCGCGAGCATCGGGCGAGGTGGGAGCGCCCTGTTCCAGGCCGTGGCGGTAATGTTCGTGGCTCGGCTGTACGACATCCCGCTCGGGCTCGCGGGCACGTTCCAGGCGGGAGCCGCCGTCTTCCTCGCGTCGCTCACTGTGGCGAGCGTGCCGTCGGCGAGCATCGTGAGCCTCGTGCCGGCGTTCGCCGCCACGGGGCTCCCCCTCACCGGCCTGCAGCTGCTGCTCGGATTCGATCGCGTCCCCGACATGTTCCGCACCATGACCAACGTGTTCGGGACGCTCACCGCTGCGACCGTCGTGGGCGCGGTGGAAGGAGACAAGCTCGAGTGACGTGGTGGATCCCCGCCGCGTACGCCGGGTTCCTGGCGCTGCTCGTCTATCGCTACGCTACCCGGCGTCCCCGTCTCGCCGACTGGCCGCCCCAGACGAGCGGAGCACTCGTGTCCGTGATCGTGCCGGCGCGCAACGAAGCCGTGAACGTCGAGGCGTGCATCCGCTCCATTGTCGCAACGGCATACCGGCCGCTCGAGGTGATCGTAGTGGACGACCGCTCGACCGACGGCACGGCGGCGATCGTCGAGCGGCTGGCGGGCGTGCGGCTGGTGCGGGGAGCGGAGTTGCCACCGCGATGGTTCGGGAAGCAGTGGGCATTGGTGCAGGGGTACCGCCAGGCGCGGGGAGAGCTGCTGCTGTTCGTCGACGCCGACACGCGGCACCACCCGGAGCTGATTCCGCGGGCGGTGCGTGTGCTCACGGCCGAGCGCGTCGCGCTGGTGAGCGTGGTATCGCGCCAGGAAATGGTGACCTTCTGGGAGCGGCTGGTGCAGCCGCACGTGTTCGTAGCGCTGGCGGCACGCGTCGGCGACCTGCGACGTATCAACCGTACACGGGTGGAGTGGGACGCCATCGCCAACGGGCAGTTCATTCTCACGACTCGCTCGGCCTACGAGACCGTGGGAACACATGAGGCAGTGCGGGAAAGCGTGGTGGAGGACCTCGCACTGGCTCAAACCTACGTGCGACATCATCTCGACATCTTCCTGACACACGGTGAGCAGTACATGGCCACGCGCATGTACCGGAGCCTCGCCGGAATCGTGGAGGGGTGGACCAAGAACCTCGCGACCGGGGTGCCGCTCGCGTTTCCGCCGATCCCGCTGGTGCGCCGAGTGGCTCCTTATTTGATGTGGCTGCCCGCCCTGCTGTGGATCCTGCCGCCGCTGGCGTGGGCGGTGTTCGGGTGGTGGTGGGCGGCTGTCACGACGCTGATCTCACTTGGAATCTGGGTCGCCGTGTATTGGGCCGAGGGGGCGCCGCTGTGGTATGCGCTGCTCTACCCGTTCGGGGCGGGTGTGGTGGCGTGGATCATGATCCGGTCGGCATGGCGCGGATCGGCGCGAATCGAATGGCGGGGCAGATCATACGAAACAGGCAAGGCCACTACTGGACGCACAGACGCACGGGGGTGAACAGTTTGAGCGAGGAGGTATTCCTGTTACTCGCGGCTGTTCTCCCCCGCGCGTCTGTGCGTCTGTGCGTCTAGCCTGTTCACACTCCGCAGGCCTGAAACACCGGCGGATGATCACCGCGCTGCAGCAGGTCATGCAGCATCTCATGCTCCACGAGCTGGCGGTCGTTGCGCCAGCGATGCGCGAGGTAAATCGTGTGGCGAGGCTGCCACCACCCATCGCACCGACCCTCGTAGGCGGGACACGGATAGTCGACACCGGGCACCTCGTACCACTCCACGCGATCGAACCCGGCCCAGAGACCGGCGCACGCCTCGATGGCGCTCCACCACGTCTGATACGCGGGGGGTGGCGTGAACTCGATGGCGCCCGCAGGGGCGAAGCTGTCGAGACAGCCGAGCAGCAGCGGCAGCAGCAGCCAGCGAGTGCGACGCGTCATAGTCCCGCGAGCGTGGTCGCCGCGAGGCCGAACCCCACGGCCACGCTGGTGAGAGCCGAGCCGAGGTGCAGCACGGTCGCCCAGCGCGCCGCCCGCCCCGACGCGAGCCGCACGACGGCGGCGAGCGAGAGCGACACCAACAGCATCCCGATCATCGTGCCGGCGGCGAAGGCCAGGAAATAGGCGAGCTGGGCGCCACGGGTGGGCGCCGCCGCGACGAGGAGCACCAGGAGCGCGGCGCTGCCGGCGAGCCCATGCAGCAGGCCGAATCCGAGCGAGCGCCCGGCGTCGCCGCGGGGGTGGGCGTGCTGGTGCGCGGCCTCGTGGGCGTGGCTGTGGAGATGGAGGTGGGGCGTTCCCCCCTCACGGTGGGAGTGCGCGTGCAGGTGCCACCGGCCCCGGGCGTAGCGCACGATCACCGACACGCCGAGGCCGATGAGCAGCAGCGCCACGAGAAAGTCGGCCGCGGGCGAGAAGCGTTCCGGCAGGCTCAGCCCGAACAGGATGATCGCCCCCACCACGGCCCCGACGCTCACGGTGTGCCCCACGGCCCAGGCGAGCCCCAGCCGGCAGGCGTCGAGCAAGCGCCCCTGGCGCGTGGCCAGCGTGGAAACGGCCGCCAGGTGGTCCGGCTCGAACGCGTGTCGCAGCCCGAGCAGCAGGCCAAGGCCCGCAAGAGCGGAGAGGTTGGGGCTCATGGCTCGCAATCTACCCGATTCATTACAACCTTTCACCCCTAAGCCATATCGAATCAGGGACATGGAGCTCACCACTCCCGGGGTGGCGACACTGCGCAGGGATCTCGACCAGACGGCGCGGGACGCGGAAACAGCCGACGTGGCGCTCGCCGCCTCTGGGGACGGCCGGGCGTTCGAGCGGCTGTACCAGACGCACGTTGCCCGCATCTACAGTCTGGCCCGGCGGATGACCGGGGAGGATCACGCGGACGATCTCACGCAGGACGTGTTCGTGCGGGCCTGGACCAAGCTCGCGACGTTTCGCGCGGAGGCGGCGTTCGGTACGTGGCTGCATCGGCTCGCGGTGAACGTCATTCTGGCCCGGCGGACCACGCTCGGCACCGAGCGCGGCCGCTACGACGACTCCGAGGGCGCGCTGGACGGCGTCTCGAGCCGCCCTCACGCCCCCGAGCTGTCGCTCGATTTCGAGGAGGCGATCGGGCGACTGCCCGACGGCGCCCGGCAGGTGTTCGTGTTGCACGACATCGAGGGATACCGTCACGAGGAGATCGCCGACCTGCTGGGGATCGTGCCGGGGACGTCGAAATCGCAGCTGCATCACGCGCGCATGGCGCTGCGCCGACATCTGGAATGACAAGGGAGCATCGATGAGCGATACATGGACAAACCGACTCTCCGAGTACGTCGACGGAGATCTTCCCGAGAGGGACCGCGCGACGCTCGAGGCGCACCTGCCGACCTGTGCAGAGTGCCGCGCGACGCTCGACGAGCTGCGCCGGGTCGTCGCCCGCGCGCAGACATTGGACGACAGGTCGCCCACGGCGGATCTCTGGCCCGCGATCGCGCGCCACGTCGGCGTGGTGAGCCTCGACGCCCGGCGCGCGCGCCGGCGTCTGTCCTTCACCGTGCCGCAGCTCGCTGCCGCCGCGGTCGTGCTGGCCCTGCTTTCCGGCGCGTCGGCGTGGCTGCTGCTGCGTCGGCCGGACGCGGGGCCGCCGTCGCAGTCGACCACGACCCCGACACCCATACTGACGAACGCGGGGACGTACGAGGCGAATCCCAGGTACGCGGCAGCGGTGGCGAACCTGGAGCGCGTGCTGGCACAGGGTCGCGGCCGGCTCGATACGGCCACGGTGCGGGTGATCGCGAAGAACCTCGGGATCATCGACCGGGCGATTCGCGACGCGCAGAGCGCCCTGGCCGCGGACCCGGCGAACTCATACCTGAATCTGCACCTCGCCCAAGAGATGCGGCGCAAACTGGAGCTCCTGCGGCAGGCGGCGGCACTCGCGGGCGCGCAGACCTAGAGGAGGACAGACGAGCATGCTCACCACCCTGGCGACGCTGGCAGGCCTCGCGCTCGCGCAACAGACCGACACGACCGTCCCCGTGCGGGCGGGCGCCCGCCTCGAGGTGAACAACTTCGGCGGGGAGATCGCCGTGAAGACCTGGAGCAAGAGCGCGGTGCGGATCGCGGCGAGCCACTCGAGTCGCGACCACATCACGGTCGAGGCGTCCGACCAGGTGGTGCGGGTGAAGTCGGAGAGCCGGCGCGGCCCGTCCCAGGTCGTGGATTACGAGATCACCGTCCCCGCCGCCATGGCGCTCGCCCTGTCGGGCGTCTACACCGACATCTCGGTCGAGGGGAGCCAGGGGGAGATCACGGCCGAGACGGTCCAGGGCGCGATCAAGGTCTCGGGGGGCGCCGGCAACGTCTCGCTCAAGTCCGTGCAGGGCGACGTGACACTCGAGAAGGCGCGCGGCCGTATCGACTTGAGCAGCGTGAACGAGACCATCAAGGCGAGCCAGATCTCGGGCGACCTCTCGGCGGAGACCGTGAACGGCGACATCTCGCTCGTGCAGATCGAGTCCGCCAACGCCGAAGCGAACACGGTCAACGGCGACGTCGTGTACGACGGAACCATCAAGGACGGCGGCCGCTACCGCTTCTCGACCCACGACGGCGATCTGCGCGTGTCGATCCCCGACAAGTCCGGCGTCGCCGTCTCGGTATCGACGTTCAACGGTGATTTCAGCGCCTGCTTCCCGGTCCAGCTGACCGGCAAGACCAAGCACCGTTTCAGCTTCACGATCGGCTCGGGGAGCGCCCGGCTCGAGCTCGAGTCGTTCGATGGCGACATCCGGCTGTGTCGTCCCGGCCAGCTGGCCAAGGACAAGGACCGGGACGAGGACAAGGACCACAACCAGCACCAGGAGGAGGAATGACCATGCGCTTGGCCACGCTCGGGCCGCTCGTCGTCGCGGCCGCCCTGCCGCTCGCCCGCCCGGCGGCCGCCCAGAGCGAGTTCCACTGGAAGGGCCAGATCGCCGCGGGCAAGACCATCGAGATCAAGGGCGTGAACGGCGACGTCAGCGCCGTCGCCGGCTCGGGCGACGTCGAGGTGACGGCCGTGAAGCACGCGCGCAAGAGCGACCCCGACGAGGTGAAAATCGAGGTCGTGCCGCACGAGGGCGGGGTCACCATCTGCGCCGTGTATCCCAGTTACAGCAGGCGTCAAAACACCTGCGAGCCGGCCGAAGGCGGCCACATGAACACGCAGGACAACGATGTGGTGGTGGACTTCACGGTACGGGTGCCCGCCGGCGTGCGGTTCGTCGGTAGGACGGTCAATGGCGCGATCGACGCCGCGAACCTCGGGGGCGACGTGGAGGCGAACACGGTCAACGGCAGCATCCATGTCGCGACCTCGGGCTACGCGCAGGCCTCGACGGTGAACGGCTCGATCACGGCGTCGCTGGGCCGCGCCCAGTGGACCGATGCGCTCGAGTTCCATACGGTGAATGGCGCGATCACGGTCGAGCTGCCGGCCAGCGTGTCGACGGAGGTGCGCGCCAGCACCGTGAACGGGAGCATCGAGACCGACTTCCCTCTCACGGTCACGGGTCGACTGGGCCCGCGGCGGGTGACGGGCACGATCGGGAGCGGAGGCCGACGGCTGGCGCTCGAGACGGTGAACGGAAGCATCAGGCTTAGAAAGGCCAGTTAGAGGCCCGTGAAAAGCCCGTGAGAGGCCGAGGAAGAGGTTGTGCTACGGGCGAGCCACCAGGCTGCGGATCAGACCGATGATGAGCCCAATCAAGCGCTCACATCGCTGCAAAGCCTCCACGACGGGCTTGGGCTCGGCAGACAGCCCGAGCTCCTGGACGAGCTCGAGGTGCGTCCGAAGCTCCATGGCTGAGCCGAGGGCGATGCGAAGACAACGAACAAACTGCGGCTGGTGGCCAAGCCATAGCCCTCGGCCACATTGGCTGCGACCGACGGAGCCGCTCGGCGTATCTGGTCCGCGAGGGAGAAGTGTCGACTCAGCGGCGGCTCGAGCGTGAGTCGATAGGCCATCGCCGCCAACTGACGGGCGGCTCTCCAAGCTTCGAGCGATTCCAGCCTCCTCATACGCCTAACCTGGGAATCCGAGAAATCGCGCCGTCATCCGTTCTACGCGCGCGACATCATGTCATTGCCTTACCCTTCCCTGGCCGTTTCACGGGCCTCATCCCCGCGTCTCTCGTGACCGCGTGATTTTGATCGGCGTCGCAATCACCTGGTACCAGCTTGAAGAGGGACCTGACGTAGCGTAGTCGCGTCCGAACCAGGGGTCCCGTGGTGCTGCGGGAACTTCTCACCCGCTCCGAGCAGATCGATGATCTTCGCCACCTCTTTGGGGCGCTCGGGTTTCAAGCGGCGTGGGAGCACGTGCCGCCCGGGCCCTGGCTCGGCACGGCGCCGGTGGAGGCCGCGGGCGTCGTGCGGGCGGCGCTGGTGGCGCGGCACGACGCGTTCCGCGTGTTCGCGCTCGAGGCGCGCGATCCCGAGCGCGCGGTGCGGGCGGCGGCGCAGCGGCTCGCGGCGCACGCCGAGCGGGGCCTCGCGTGCGCGCTGGGTGCGGCACCGCGCCGGCTGCTGTGCGCCAGCTGGCGCGCGGCGGCGCGGGGACCGGCCATACGGGTCGCCGCCATTCCGCTCGAGCGGCCCCCCGGCAGCTCGCTCGAGACGCTGGAGCGATTCAGCCCGCGGCCGCGCGAGACGGCACTGGCGCTCAGCCTGCGTGTGGGCGAGGCGCTCGCGAGCGAGGCGGTCACACCACGTTTTTTCCGGGCGTTCCGCGCCACGCTCGAGCGCCTGACCGATCGGCTGACCACCCCGCGGGGCCGGGCCGAGCGACACGCCCTCGCCTTGACCGCGTTCACGCGGGTGCTGTTCCTCTACTTCGTCCAGGGCAAAGGGTGGCTGGACGGCGACCGCCATTACCTGATCCGCAAGTTCGACGACTGCGTCGCCGCGCGGCGGCCGTTTCACCGCCGGGTGCTCGACCCGCTGTGCTTCGGGGCGCTCAACCGCCCCGCCACCGACCGCTCCAGCGCGGCCCGCGCGCTCGGGCGGCTGCCGTTCCTGAACGGCGGCCTGTTCGAGCCCACCGTCCTCGAGCGGCGCCACGGCGCCGCGCGGTGGAGCAACGCCGACTGGCGCGACGCGTTCGACGACCTGCTGGAGCGGTTCCACTTCTCGGCGCGCGAGACCGACGACGGCGACGTGGTCGCCCCCGACATGCTGGGTCGGGTGTTCGAGGGCGTGATGGACCCGGCCGAGCGGCGCGCCAGCGGCAGCTACTACACGCCCGCGGCGCTGGTGCGGGAGATCGTGCGCGCCGGGCTCGAGGCCGTGCTCGTCCACCGGCTCGGGCTCGCCCCGGCTGTCGCCGAGGTTTGGATCCATCGGGGCGAGCCGCCGGAGCGAGCGCCCGACCTGCGGTGCCTCACCGTACTCGATCCGGCGGTGGGCTCGGGGGCGTTTCTGCTCGGCGCGCTCGAGGAGCTCACCCGGCTGCGGTGCGCGACGGGCGAGGGGCCGGCGTGCGCCGTGCGACGCGACGTGGTGGCACACTCACTATTCGGCGTCGATCTGAGCCTCACCGCGGTGCGGCTCACCGAGCTGCGGCTGTGGCTCGCCTTGATCGCGGACGTGAGCGTCGATCAGAACGACCGGGAGCTAGCCGCCATCGCGCCGCTACCGAACCTGGACGGGCAGGTGCGCCAGGGGGACGCGCTCGTCGACCCGCTCACGCTCGCCCGGGCGCTGGGCGGCGCGCCGGCGCCCGCTGCCCCGGGGCCCGAGCTCGAGCGGTTGGGCAGCGCCCGGCGCACCCTGTTCAGTCTGGCGGGTGCGGCGAAGCGGGACGCGCTCGCCGCGCTCGCCCGGGCCGAGGCCGCGCTCGCCCGGGGGTTGTTTCGGGCGGCGGTGGCGGCGCTGGAGCGGCGCGGGGGGGAGCTGATCGCGGCGGCGAAGGACCGCGACCTGTTCGGCCGCCGGCGAGGGCTCACGACCGACGAGCGCGCCTTGCTGCGGCGGCTGCGCGCGAGCCGGCGTGAGCTGCGAGCCGCCGCGGCACGGCTCGAGCGCGAAGGCGGCGCACCGTTCTTCGCGTTCGAGTCGCACTTCGGCGATGTACTGGCGCGCGGCGGGTTCGACCTCGTGGCCGGAAATCCCCCGTGGGTGCGCGGCGAGCGGGTCCCCGTGCGCGTGCGGGAAGCGCTCACCACACGGTACGCGACGTGGCGACCGGCGCGGGGCCGCGGGTTCGCCCATCTGCCGGACCTGGCCGTCGCCTTCGTGGAGCGCGCGCTCGAGCTGGCGGCGCCCGGCGGCACCGCCGCGCTGCTCGTTCCCGCCAAGCTCGCCTCGAGCGGCTATGCCGAGCCGCTGCGCCGCCGACTGGCCGAAGGCGCGCGGGTCGAGCGCGTGGCACCGATGCCGGCGGGAAGTGCGTTCGCGGCGGCGGTGTATCCCATGGTGCTCGTCACCACGCGAGCCGAGCCGACGGGGCGCGAGCAGGTCGCTACGGCCCTCGGGGCGAGGAGCACTACACCCTTGATCCCGCAGCGCGCACTCGCCGGCGACGGCCCGTGGATCCTGGCGCGCGACGCGGTCCGGGTGGCGCGGCAGCTCGGGGCGAGCTGCCCGCGAGTGGGCGAGCGGTGGAGACCGCAGCTCGGCGTAAAGACGGGCGCGGACGATGTGTTTCTGAGCGCCCAACCCGGCGCGGCCACCCGACCCGCGGTCCGGGGCCGCGATCTGGGGCCGTGGCGCGCCACGCCCCGCATCCACCTGCTGTGGACCCACGCGCCCGACGGCCGGCCGCTCGCCCGCCTGCCGCCCGAGCTCGCCGCGGCGCTCGCACCGCACCTGGATCGGCTGGGCCGCCGCAGCGACTACCGCGCGGGGCCGGCCTGGCAGCTGTTTCGCACAGCCCTCGCCTACGCGCCCTGCCGCGTGGTCTGGCCCGATCTCGCGCGCCGGCTCGCGGCCGTGGTGCCCGCCCCGGAGCTCGTGCCGCTGAACACCGTGTACGGGATCGCTACGCGCGAGCTGGACGACGCATACGCACTCGCGGCGCTGTTCAACTCGCGCTGGCTCACGGCGCTGGCGCGGCTGCACGCCGATCCGGCGCGCGGCGGGTTCCGGCGCTTCAACGCCCGCGTGGTGCGGGGCCTGCCGCTGCCCGTCACCAGTCTGGCGGTGTGGCGCGCCCTCGCCGACCAGGGGCGGCGCGGCGAGTCCGACGACGACGTGATCGCGGACCTGTACCAGCTCGATGCCGCCGACCGCCGTGCACTGGCAGCCGCCCCGGATCCTCTCTGAGCACCTCGCCCCGCTCCCCGAGCCGCTCGCCTGCCTGCTCTCACCGGGGCCGGTCGACGCGCCGGCGGCGGTCGCGGCGCTCGGCGCGCGGGCGCTGCTCGACCTGGCGCCGCTCGGGTCAGAAGGGCGGACGCCGTGGCCGGCGTGGCTCGCCCCGCACCAGGTCCCCGCCGCGGAGCGGCTGCGCGCTCTGCTGGTGCGCTACGGCGGGGGGCTGCTCGCCGACGCGCCGGGCCTCGGCAAGTCGTACGTCGCGCTGGCCGTCGCGCTCGCGTTCGGAGAACGATTCGCCCTGGTAGTGCCCGCCGTATTGGTGGACCAGTGGCGCGGCCTGTTGGAGCGGTACGAGAGCGACGCCCCGATCGTCACTCATGAGTTCCTCAGCATGCGCCGTTGCCGCCCCTTGCCGCCCTCTGCCGCCCGTTGCCGCCTGTTTGTCGTCGACGAGGCCCATCGCTTCCGCAACCCCGGCACCAATCGCTACCGCGCGCTGGCGCGGCTCGTGGTGCGTGCGAAGGTCCTGCTCGTCACGGCCACACCGGTCCACAATCGCGTCGGCGACTTGTGCCACCTGCTGCGGCTGTTCCTGCGCGACCACGCGCTGACGGCCCTCGGCGTTCCCTCACTACGCTGCGCGGCGCGGGGCGACCGGGACGCGGACCCCGCGGCGTTGCGGGCCGCCGCCGCCCGGTTGTGTGTGTCCCGCTCGCGCGAGCGGGCGCGGACGGGCTGGAGCGCCGGCCCGGTCACGCTCTCGTTCCCGGCACGCGCCAGCGGCGCGGTGGTTCGAATCGGCGCAGCGTCGGATGCGCTGCTCGAGCGGCTCGTCGCCGGCATCGTCCAGCTCGACTGCGGTGGAGAGGCGGCGGCCCTGTTCCGGCTGTTGCTCTTGTCGCAGCTCGCCTCGAGCCTGCCCGCGTTTCGCGCGAGCCTGGGACGTCACGAGGAATGGCTCGAGCTCGGCCTCGCCGCCACGGTGCAGGGTCGTTCACTCACCCGACGGGACTTCCGGCGGCTCTTCCCCACGGGGCAAGACGATCTGCAGCTCGCGCTCCTCCCCCTGATCCTGCCTGCCGGCACGAGCACGGTGAGTGATGCCGACCGCGAGACGGTGCAGGGCCTGCGCCGGCTCGCCGTGCCCGGCCCCGACCCGAAGGCCGACGCGCTGGCGCGCATGCTCGCCGGGCGCGGCGGCAAGACGATCGTGTTCGTGCAACCGCGCGCCACTGTCCGGCACCTGCTCCGCCGCCTCCACGGCCACCGCGTCGCCGCGGTCATGGGCGATCGGGGGTGGTTCGGCGGCGAGCGGTCGACGCGGGCGGACGTGCTGCGGGCGTTCGCACCTGCGGCCCAGGGCGTCCCCGGGCCCGCGGCCGCGCTCCAGACCGATGTCCTGCTCGCGACCGATCTCTTGAGCGAAGGGCTGAACCTCCAGGATGCCGTGCGGGTGATCCACTACGACGTGCCCTGGAGCCCCGCCCGGCTGGCGCAGCGCGTGGGCCGGATCGATCGCGCCGGCTCGCCGCACGCTCACATCGAGACGGTGACGTTCCTCCCGCCGCCCTCGCTCGCCGGCGCGCTCGCGATCGAGCGCCGCTGGCTCGCCAAGGCACGGGCGCAGTGGCAGACCGGTACCGCGCAGATCGAGCTGGCGCACGGCGGCACGGCCGCCGCGTTCGACTGGTGCGACCGGCTGCAGGAGCTCGCAGCACACGCCGGCAAGCCTGCCGCGTCCGGCGCCTGCGCCGCGGTCGCCGCGGCGGAGCGGGCGGTGGTGCTGCTGGTGCGCCTTGCAGATCAGGTGGAAGCCGTGGTCGTGACGGCGAGCGCGGTGCGGAGCGATCCGGCGCGGGCCACCGAGCTGCTCGAGCGTGCCGCGGGCTCCCGGCCGGTGCCGCTCGACCGCGCCGGGCTCGAGCTGGCGATCCGCCGGGCGGCGCCGCTCGTGCGCGGCCGACTCGACGCGATCGAGCGGGCCCAGTGGCGCGCCGCCGACCGCGACCGGCTCACCCGGCGGCTCATCCCCTGGGTGCTCGCGGCCGCCCGCCGCGCCGCCGCGCGGGGCCGCCACACCGAGCTCGCCCGCCTCGATGCACTCGTGTCGCGGCTGGCGCTCGGGATGACGGCCGGGGAGGAGGTGCTGCTCGACGAGCTGCTCGGGCGCCGCGCACCGCTGACGGTGCGGGACGTGCTGGCGTGGCACCAGCGGCTGGCGCCTCTCGGGGGCGTGCCCGATCCTCCCACGGTTCTGCTGGAGGCGGCGCTCGTGCTCGGCTGAGGGCTCACTCGTGATGCCAGTAGCGCGAGGACGGTCTCGAAATGGTGCATGCGGTTTGGGGCCTCCCAAAGTTACCTTCCGGCGTGGCGCTCACGACTTTCCTGTTCGACCTGGACGGCACGCTTATCGACTCGATCGAGCTGATCCTCCGGTCTTACCGCCACACCATGCGCACGCACCGCGGCGATGAGCCCGCGGACGACATCTGGATGGCGGGGCTGGGCACCCCGCTGTGGGTGCAGTTCCGTCGCTTCACCGACGACCCGGCCGAGATCGACGCGATGGTCGCGACGTACCGCGCGTACAACCTCGCGCACCACGACGAGCTGGTGCGGCCCTACGACGGCATCGTCGAGGCGGTACGGGCGCTGCGGGAGCGGGGCCGCCCCCTGGGTCTCGTGACGAGCAAGATGCGGAGCGGGGCGATCCGGGGGCTCGTGCGCGCGTCGCTCGAGGACGCGTTCGACGTGGTCGTGGGAGCGGACGAGGTCACACACCCCAAGCCCCATCCCGAGCCGGTGCGCCTGGCGCTCGAGCGGCTGCACCGGCCCGCGACGGGCGCCGTGTTCATCGGCGACTCGCGCCACGATATCGAATGCGGCCGCGCGGCCGGCGTCAAAACCGCCGCCGCGCTGTGGGGACCCTTCGACCGGTCCCACCTCGAGGACCTCGCGCCCGATTACTGGCTGGAACGGCCCGCGGACCTCAGTTTACTGGCGGTCGACGACTGACGACTGACAACGGAGAACTCACTTGCGGTTCGTCCCCTTCGAGCTGGAGCGCTGGCAGAGCACCTGGGAAAACCGGGTGCGGTACAACCTATCCGAGTCGGGCGTGCATCCGCTTTCGATTCAGGAGCTGCTCGACCTGGCGGGAGCGTCTCCGGAGCCTCTGCTCAACGTGCGACTCGGCTACAGTCAGTCCAACGGCACCGACCTGCTGCGGAGCAGGATCGCCGCGTTGTACCCGGGCGTGTCGCCCGAGCAGATCTTGGTCACGACCGGCAGCGCCGAAGCGAACTTCGTCGTCTGCTGGCGGCTGATCGAGCCGGGCGACAGTGTAGCCGTCATGCTGCCGAACTATCTCCAGACCTGGGGGCTCGCGCAGAACTTCGGGGCGGACGTGCGCGGCTTCGCGCTGCGCGCCGAGGCGCAGTGGGAGCCGGCGCTCGAGGAAATGCGGGGCGCCATCGCACCGGGCACGAAGCTGGTCGTCGTGACCAATCCGCACAATCCGACGGGACACGTGCTCTCGGGGGAGATGCGAAAGGCCATCGTGCGTCGCGCGGCGGAGGTGGGTGCCTGGCTGCTCGCGGACGAGGTGTACCAGGGTGCGGAGCGTGAGGGGCCCGCGACCGCGTCGTTCTGGGGCAGCTACGAGCGCGTGATCGTCGTGAACGGCCTCTCGAAGGCGTACGGCCTGCCGGGCCTGCGGATCGGCTGGGTGGTGGGGCCACCGGGGTTCTCCGGCGAAGCGTGGGCCCGGCACGACTACACCACCATCGGGCCGGCGGGCGCGAGCGATCACCTCGCCGCCGTGGCGCTCGAGCCGCGGGTACGCGAGAAAGTGCTCGAGCGCACGCGCCGTATCCTCCGGTCCAACTACCCGGTGATCGAGCAGTGGCTCAAGCGCTTCGGTGACACGTTCAGCTGGCACGCCCCGCAGGCCGGAGCGATCTGCCTGGTGAAGTATCGCCAGGGGATCAGCGCCCTCGACCTGGTGGAGAAGATGCGGGCCGAGCACGGCGTGCTGCTCGTGCCGGGGGACCACTTCGGGCTGCCGCACCACATACGATTCGGATTCGGCGAGGAGCTGCACCACTTCGAGGCGGCGCTCGCGGAGACGGAGAGGGGCCTGAAGCGCGTGTTCACCGACTGACATGCGCGTCGTGCCGCTCGAGGCGTTCCGGGACAAGGTCTCGTTCGCCGTGGCGGTCGGCGCGGTGGAGCGGGGCTTCCGGGCGCTCGCGCTGGGGGAGGCGGTGCTCCCCGACCCGATGGTGGTGGAGCTCCCGGCGGAGCGGGCGGAAGTACACGTGAAGGGAGCGCATCTCAAGGGCGCGCGCCACATCGTGCTCAAGGTGGCGACGGGCTTCTACGAGAACCGCGCCCGCGGCCTGCCGTCCGGGGACGGTCTGTTTCTGCTGCTCGACGCCGCTACGGGGGTGCCGGCGCTGCTGCTCGAAGAGCACGGCTATCTCACGGACTTCCGCACCGCCGCCGCCGTGGCGCTCACGCTGAAGTATCTCGCGCCCAGGGGCGCGCACGAGGCCCTGCTGGTGGGCGCGGGGGCCCTCGCCCGGCTCACGGCGCGCGCCATGGTGGCTCAGATGCCCCTCGCCCGGCTCACGCTGTGGAATCGCACGGCCGAGCGCGCCGGGCAGCTCGCCCGGGAGCTCGCGCAGGTGGTGGAGACGCGCATCGCGCCCGCCCTCGAGAGCGCGGTGCGTGACGCCCGTGTGATCGTGACCGCGACCGCCAGCACGACCCCGCTGATCAGGGATTCGTGGGTGGCGCCCGGTACGCACGTCACATCGGTGGGGACCGGGAGCCCCGAGAAGATCGAGCTCGAGCCCGCGCTGCTGGCGCGCGCCGACAAGCTGGTGGCCGATCGCGTGTCCCAGACGGAGCGCTACGGCAACCTGCACCACGCCGTCGCCGCTGGCGTCGCCACGCGCAAGCGGGTGTACGCGGAGCTCGGTGATCTCGCGGCTGGCCGGCGTCCCGGGCGGGAGACCCCGGACGAGATCACCGTGGCCGATCTCACCGGGGTGGGCGTGCAGGACGCCGCGATCGCGCAGGCCGTGGTGGAGGCTTTAGGCCTGTGAGTCTCTGTCAGAACTCTGTCAGAAACCGCACTCGCGCAACGGCCGTAATCGGGCTATCCATTGCCGTAACGTGACCAAACTCCCACGGGTCGTCTGCGTCGTCCTCGTGTGCGCCGGCCCCGCCGTACGCGGGGCCGCCCAGGGCACGGCCCAGGGTGGTGCACCGTACACGGCAGCCGACGTGCATTTCATGTCCGGCATGATCCGGCACCATGCGCAGGCGGTGCTGATGGCCGGCTGGGCGCCCACGCACGCAGCGAGTCCCGCCGTGCGCGCGCTGTGCGAGCGGATCGTCGTGGGCCAGCGTGACGAGATCGTGCTCATGCAGCGCTGGCTCCACGACCGTCATGAGCCCGTCCCCGTCCCCCAAGCCGACAGCTCGCACATGATGATGTCGGGGATGGATTCCTCGATGCTGATGCCGGGGATGTTGGACGCCGCCCAGCTCGAGCGGCTGGGGCACGCCCGCGGCCGGGAGTTCGACCGGCTGTTCCTGCAGTACATGATCCAGCATCACCAGGGTGCCCTCACCATGGTGAATCAGCTGTTCGGCTCGCGCGGGGCGGGAGAAGAAGAGCCCGCGTTCCGATTCGCGGCCAATGTGTTCGCCGATCAGACCACGGAGATCGAGCGCATGCAGCGCATGCTCGCCGACCTCCTGTCGCAGCACCTCAATCGCTGATGCGTCCACCCTCACCGGATGGTGCTATGAAACGTCCACTGTGCGCGCTCGCCCGTGTCATCGGAGGCCTCAGTCTCGCCGCGTGCGCGTCGTCGGGTGGCGTGAACCTGTCGACGCTGCCTCCCAGTCCGGACCCTCGGGTGGGCCTGCGGGCCGGGGTCGTGCGTGTCGACAGTGCCAACCGCCGGGTACTGGAGGTGACCCCCGCCGCGCAAGCGACGTGGAATCTGCGGCTGGTAGTGAACCGGCCTTCGTCGGAGAAGTTCGTCGGCGTCACCAACTCCGACCTGGCATTTTTCCGAAACTACGTCATTCAGGGCAATTACAACGGCTTCCAGGTGTGGGACATTGCGAACCCCGCGGCGCCGACGTTGAAGGTGGGGTATCTCTGTCCCGCGTCGCAGAGTGACGTGTCGGTCTACAAGAACCTGCTGTTCGTGTCGGGGGAGGGGATGGGGGGCCGGCTCGACTGCGGCACCCAGGGCGTGCACGATTCGGTCAGCACCGATCGGCTGCGCGGCCTGCGGATCTTCGACATCTCGGACATCGCGAATCCGAAGTACATCGCCAACGTGCAGACGTGCCGCGGCTCGCACACACACTCCGTGGTGCTCGACCCCAACGACACGACGAACGTCTACGTCTACATCTCGGGCGCGGCGCCCGTGCGCTCGCCCACCGAGCTCCCGGGCTGCGTGGCGGCCTCGCCGGACTCGAGCCCCAACAGCGCCCGCTTCCGGATCGAGGTCATCAAGGTGCCGCTCGCCGCCCCGCAGCAGGCGGCGATTGTGAGCTCGCCCCGCATCTTCGATTCGCTCACCGCGCCCCCGACGCACGCCGAGGCGCCGGAAGACGTCGCCCGGTCGGCCAAGGCGGCGGCCGAGGCGCGCGCCAAGGGCGGCTTCACGGCCGCGGTGAACGGCCTGGAATACGTGCTGGGACCGGGTTTCATCAATCCGATGCTCGACAGCGTCGTCAGGGTACGCCATGGGACCGGGGCGCCGACCGCCGCCGACAGCGCGGCGCTGCGCGCGGCGATCCAGGGCATCGTCGATGTGATCGTGGGTGCGCCCAAGCCGGGGACGCCGAACACGGCGCGCCCGGGACCCGAGCAGTGCCACGACATCACCGCCTACCCCGCGATCGGGCTGGCGGGCGGGGCCTGCGCCGGCTACGGGCTGCTGCTCGACATCCACGATGTGGCGCACCCCAGGCGGATCGGGGCGGTGTCAGACTCGAACTTCTCCTACTGGCACTCGGCGACGTTCAACAACGACGGGACCAAGGTGCTGTTCACCGACGAGTGGGGCGGCGGCGGCGGGCCCAAGTGCCGCGTCACCGACAGGCACGAGTGGGGCGCGGACGCGATCTTCACGCTGGACGACAAGCGGATGACGTTCCGCAGCTACTACAAGCTGCCGGCGCCGCAGACCGAGCTCGAGAACTGCGTCGCCCACAACGGCTCGCTCATCCCAGTCCCCGGACGCGACATCATGGCGCAGGCGTGGTACCAGGGCGGCGTCTCCGTGTTCGACTGGACGGACGCGGCCCATCCCACGGAGATCGCGTTCTTCGATCGCGGCCCGATGGACGGAACCAACGGCGTCGGCGCTGGATCGTGGTCGGCGTACTGGTACAACGGGCACATCTACAGCTCGGAGATCGCGCGCGGGCTCGACGTGTTGGAGCTCGTGCCGAGCGGGTTCCTCTCGAACAACGAGATCGAGGCCGCAAAGCTGGTGCACTGGGACTACTTCAACACGCAAGATCAGCCGCGCATCGTCTGGCCGCCGAGCTTCGTCGTTGCGGGCGCGTATGTGGACCAACTCGCCCGGTCCCATGGGTTGGCTCCCGAGCGGGTAGCGGCGGTGCGGCAGGCACTCGATCGCGCGCAAAAGCTGTCCGGGCGCGAGCGGCGGGACGCGTTGACGCAACTGGCGACACAGCTGGGCGGCGACGCGGCGGGCGCGGCCGACGCCGGCAAGGTGCGGAGCCTGGCCGCGGCGGTCACCGACCTCGCCAACGCGCAGCCCTGAACCGCGCTAGGCCAGCGCGCGCAGCACCAGGTAAGTCAATCCCGCGATCCCCGCCGAGGCGGGGATCGTGAGGATCCACGCCCACACGATCCGCCCGGCCACGCCCCACCGCACGGCCGAGAGCCGGTGCGCCGCGCCCACGCCGGAAATGGCGCCGGTGATCGTGTGGGTCGTGCTGACCGGAATGCCGAAGTGGGAGGCGATGAACAGCGTGATGGCGCCGCTCGTCTCGGCGCAGAAGCCGCCGAACGGCGTGAGCTTGGTGAGACGCTGGCCCATGGTCTTCACGATGCGCCACCCGCCCGTCACGGTGCCCAACCCCATCGCCGCGCCGCACGCCACCACCACCCAGGCAGGTACGGTGTTGGGGTCGGTGAGGTGCAGGGGGGACGCCGCGAGGGCGCCGATCCCAACGACCTGCTGCTCCGCCACCAACAGGCCGACGATGATGCCCATGGTTTTCTGTGCGTCGTTGGATCCGTGCCCGAGCGAGTACGCGGCGGCCGAGCCGATCTGCAACACGCGAAACACGCGGTCCACCTTGCGCGGGAGCGAGCGTCGCAGGGCCCACGACAACGCCACCGTCAGCGCCAGCGCCAGCACGAGGCCCATCAGCGGCGCCACCACGATAAAGACGAGAGTCGAGA